>NZ_VJYK02000639.1 GCF_007097205.2 Streptomyces alkaliterrae | reverse complement strand
TCAGTGTGTATAAGAGACAGCGCCCACCGGTCTCCACACCCCCACCCACACCTCTCCATCACCCCATCTGACCTGCGGGTTTCCATCGATCGGCGGTAGTCTCCAGAGGTGGAAAGGGGGGCCCGGATGGACCGGAGCATCCGCACGACCGAAGACGTTCTCCGCCTGCTCGACGGGCTGTTCGCGCGCGGCGCCGACCGCTGGACGCCCGAGGGCGCGACCTGGTGGGACGACTTCTACGCCGACCGATCGAAGGGCGTGCCGTTCTTCGTCGACAAACCGGACGAGAACCTCGCCTCGTACGTCGAACGCGGGCTGGTCAAGCCGGGCCGGGCCCTCGACCTGGGCTGCGGCCCCGGCCGCAACGCCCTCTACCTCGCCTCACGCGGCTTCGAGGTCGACGCCGTCGACCTCTCCGCCCACGCGCTCGCCTGGGCTCGCGAACGGGCGGCCACCGCCGGCCTCACCGCCCGCTTCCATCACGGCGACGCGTTCGGGCCGGTCGGAGCCGCCCTGCGCGGCGAGTACGACCTGGTCTACGACTCCGGCTGCTTCCACCACCTCCCGCCGCACCGCCGCGTAAGCCACCTGGCGCTCCTCAACCGGCTGCTCGCCCCCGGCGGCCACTTCGGCCTCACCTGCTTCGCCTCAGGCGCGATGGGCTCCGAGCGGGACGACGCGGACTTCTACCGGGAGGGCCGGCTGGAGGGCGGACTCGCGTACTCCGCCGAAGCGCTCCGGCACGTCTTCTCCGACCTGACAGAGGTCGAACTGCGCCGCATGCACGGCGAGCCCCGGCACTCCCCCCACTTCGGCGAACCCTTCCTCTGGGCCGCCCTCTTCCACCGCCAGAGCTGACACGGGCCCCCCGGTCAGCCC
>NZ_VJYK02000638.1 GCF_007097205.2 Streptomyces alkaliterrae | reverse complement strand
GCCCTCCGCCTGGCGGCTGTCCCATGCGCCGTCCGCCCACCGGGCGCCGCCGTGGCACGCGACCCCGGCGCCTACCCGACTGCGACCACTTTCACCGTGTCGCCCCGCACGGCGCCCCGCGCCGAACGGGCCGCCCTCCGCCAGGCCGCCGCGCTCTCCTCACCACCGCCCCACGCGCGACGTCGCCGCCGTCCACCTGGCTCCACCCGCGCTCGCCGCGCGACACCCCCCGACGGGGCGGCGGGTGCGGGGCCGCCTCCGGCCGTCGAAGGCGGGCACCCGCCGGGCGGCCGTCTGCGGCCCCTGCCCGGTTGCCGGGAGCTCGCCGTGTCGCGCCGAGCGGCGAACGGGCCGTCAGTCGGCGCGGCGTGGTCTCGCCCGGCGCGGCGTGGTCTCGCCCGGCGCGGCGTGCCCGGCGTCGTGCGCCGAACGGGCCGCCGCTCGGTCGTCGACGTGGGTCTCCCCGCAGCTTCGCGGCCTGCGGGGCGGCCGCCCGGCGGGCCGGGTTGTCGCTCCTGCCCGGCAGCGGCGGCGCTCGCCGTGTGGTGCTGCCCGGTACACCGGGCGGGCCCGCCGTTCAGCGTGGATCGGCGTGGTCTCGGGCAGCGCCGGGCGGCGGAAGGTCCCGCTGTCAGGCCGCGCCGCCCGGGCTCGCCTTGTGGCGCTGCCCCTGCGCCGTTCGCCGGGCGGCGGGCCTTTGCGCGGCTTCGCGGCTGGGAGTGGTGAGGCGTCCGCCGGGTGACACGGTCGTGGCGTCTGCTCGGCTGCGGCCGTGCTCGTCGTGTGGTGCTGCCCGTCGTTGTGCGCCGGGCAGGCCGCCGCTCGGCGGTTCCGGGCCGCCGGTCGGCATCCGCCCGCCGGCGGCGTGGGCGGGGACGGGGGTATTGG
>NZ_VJYK02000637.1 GCF_007097205.2 Streptomyces alkaliterrae | reverse complement strand
CGGTGGAGGTGAGGAGGGCGGGCGTGCGCAGGTCGGGGGTGAGCGTGTCGGGGACGTCGCCTTCGAGGAAGGTGAGCCGTTCGTCGCCGTCGGCGGTGAGGCCCAGGGGGCGCGGTGCCGCGTGGAAGCCGTGGTCGTGGAGGTGATGGAGGAGTCGGTGGATCGCGGGGGTCGCCGGAGAGGTCGGCCGGTGGACGGCGCCTCCGTGGCGGCGGACGATGTTCACGCCGCCACGGAGGTCCTGACGTTCGGTCATGCGCTCGCTTTCGAAGGGCCGGGGCTACGCCTCCCGCGTCGGCGGCGCGGCGGCGGCTTCCAGGGTGGGGATGTCGATCTTCTTCATTGTGAGCATCGCTTCGGTGACGCGGGCGACGAGAGCCGGGTCGGGGTCGGCGAGCAGTTCGAAGAGGCGCTTCGGCTCGATCTGCCAGGAGACGCCGTAGCGGTCCTTGAGCCAGCCGCACTGGCTTTCCTGGCCGCCGTCGGCGGTGAGCTTGGCCCACAGGTCGTCCACCTCGGCCTGGTCCTCGCAGTGCACCTGGAAGGAGACGGACTCGTTGAAGGCCCAGTCGACCTTGCCGCCGTTCAGGGCCGTGAACCGCTGGCCGAACAGCTCGAAGGCGACGACCACGACCGAGCCGGGTTCGCCGGGGCCGGCCTCCGAGTACCGCTGGACGTCGGTGATGCGGCCGTCGCCGAAGACGGACAGGTAGTACTCGGCCGCTTCCTCCGCCTCGTTGTCGAACCACAGACACGTGGTGATCTTCTTCTCGGGCATCGCCGTGCTCCTCACTGTGCTGGCGGCCCCACTCGGGCCGTGTTCCCCGTGCTTGTGGAGGTAGACGGTCCGGGCGGGGGGAACTCATCGCGGCGGCGGGCGAGCCGGTG
>NZ_VJYK02000636.1 GCF_007097205.2 Streptomyces alkaliterrae | reverse complement strand
ACCCAAACCCGCCGACCAGCAGGCCTGAAACCCGCCTCCCCGCCCGAGAGTTGAGGGCACGGGCTGCCCTATCCTCTCCTGGTACACCACGTGGCTGCCTGGGGGAGGCCCGGTCATGGCTTTGCGCAGAATCCGTTCGAGCACGGTCGTCCTCGGCGGAATGGGAGTGCTCGCGGCGGCGTTGACATCCTGCTCGTCCGAACCGGACAAGCGCTGTGTGGACCGGGGCAGTTACGACTACGCCCGGGGCTACCGCGTGGTCGACGACCGCGAGTGCTCCGGAACCACCACCGGCTCAGGCGCCGGCGGAGCCGCCGGCTCCGGCGGCCAGCGCGGTACCGGCGGCTACGGCTACGGCGGCACCGACGGCCAGTGGTACTACGGCGGCAAGAACAACAGCGGTTACGTCAACGACGGTTCCTTCGTTCGCAGCCGAGCCGTCGACCGGGGCGGCTTCGGCTGCTCCGGCTCCGGCTCCCGGGGCGGCTGAGACCACCTGATGGAACGCCACACCACGAGCCCCCGCCCCGGCTGGCAGCAGACCGTGGAGAAGCAGGGCTGCATCTACCCACTCACCCGCTACCCGGACGGCTCGCTCCGCCCCTACTGGGACGAAAGCGCCTACTACTCCTTCACCCTGCCCGAAGTCGAGGCTCTGGAGGGGGTGGTCGAGGAACTGCACACGATGTCCCTCGCCGCCGCCGAACACATCGTCACCGAGGACCGGTTCGCAGATCTGGGCATCACCGACGGCCGCGTCGTGGCCCGGGTCGCCGAGTCTTGGCGTTGGCGAGTCGAACTCCCTTCCCTCTACGGCCGCTTCGACCTCCACTACGATGGCCGAGGCGCGGCCAAACTGCTGGAGTACAACGCCGACACACCCACCTCC
>NZ_VJYK02000635.1 GCF_007097205.2 Streptomyces alkaliterrae | reverse complement strand
GGCCCCGGCCGCGCCTCCCCCCTGGGCGCGCCCGGGGCCGTGCCCGTCCCTCCGCCCTCAACCTCACTGAGTGGTGTACCCGCTGTCCGAATCACCCCAAAAGGTCAACGCCTCCCGCCCGACTCCGAGCGAGGACAGCAACACGTCCAACGCCGCCTCCGCGTCCTCCTGCTCACGAGCGGCCCAGACGTGCACATCCGGCGCCGGGTTGCCCTCGGTCCGGCTGAGCGCGAAGTCGATGCCGCGCACCTTGAACATCGCGGCGTCGACGGTGCCGAGATCACACCAGCCACGCTCGACGTCCAGCCGCAGCCTGGCGGCCAGGTCCGGCAGCGACACGTCCAGGCCGCCGATGACCCGAAAGCCGCGGGTCGCGTACTCCCACACGCTCATCTGGAACGCCGGGTTGCGCTTCCCGCCCTGGTACTCCTCCGCCCGCTCCCAACCGGCCTCCGGCCCGGGCACAACCGTCATCGCACACCTCCCCCTCGTGCGTCCCCTCGTCGGACCTCACCAGTCCCTGGGCGCTATCAGCTCTTCCACATCCGCGTTGGCGAAGCCGTAGGCCGAGGCCACGAAGGCGAAGTCCTCCGCTATCTCCTCCCGCGCGACCGTCTCTATCCCGCTGTCCGCGTCGCCCAGCGCCTCGTCCAACTCGTTGAACTCCTCCGTCGCCGCGTGGGTGAGCGCGTAGAGAGCCACGAGGTCCGCAGGCTGCTCGCGCTCGATCCGCTGGCAGAGCCGCAGCAGGATCCCTCGCCCCCGGTCGAGAAGTTCATCCGGAAAGTACGGGTCCGGGTACAGCCGCCGCAGGAACTCGCGCTCGGCGACCCGCCCGTTTGTGATCACCATCAGCCCAGCCCCCTTCGTTCCGTTTCCATCCACCCCCATGG
>NZ_VJYK02000634.1 GCF_007097205.2 Streptomyces alkaliterrae | reverse complement strand
AGCATCGCGACCTGCCCGAAGGACGGCACGGCCTGCAGCGCCGGCGTGTAGCGCGCGTTCAGCCGGACGGTCCGCAGCCGGGCGGCGAACAGCTCGCGGCCGGCGGACCGCAGCTTGGCGCTCTCCTGCTCCTCCTGGCCGAAGCCCTTGACCACCCGGACGCCGGAGACGGAGCCGTCGACCACCGAGGCGACCTGGCCGGCCTGCTGCTGGGCGTACCAGGTGGCGGGGAAGAGCCGGGTACGGGTGTGGTTGGCGATCCACCACAGCGTCGGGAAGACCGCCAGCGAGACGACGGTGAGCAGCGGTGACAGCCACACCATCACGGCCAGCGCCACCGCGAACAGCAGCACGTTGCCGATCATCATCGGCAGCATGAACAGCAGGCTCTGCACGAGCTGGAGATCGCTGGTGCCTCGCCCGACGACCTGGCCGGTCGACAGCTCGTCCTGCCGCCGGCCGTCGAGCCGCATGATCGCCCGGTACATGTCGGTGCGCAGGTCGTGCTGGACGTCCAGGGCGAGCCTGCCACCGTAGTAGCGCCGCAGGTAGGTCAGCCCGTAGATCACCAGCGCGGAGCCGAGGAGCAGCGCGACCCACACGCCGATGCCCTCGCCGCCCCGGCCGTCGGCGACCTGGTCGATC
>NZ_VJYK02000633.1 GCF_007097205.2 Streptomyces alkaliterrae | reverse complement strand
GTGCGCGTGGGGGCGGCGGGGTTCTGGGCGATGCCCAGCTCCGCGTCCCTCGCCAGCTCCAGGTCCCGCCGGAAGAAGCGGAACCACATGAAGAGCGCGAACACCACGAACGCGAACCACTCCGCCGAGTAGCCGAGGTTCTGGAACGCCTTGAGGTCCAGGCCGGAGCCCTTGGGCAGGGCCGGCGGTACGGCCTTCAGCGGCTCCGGCAGCAGCTTCGGGTCCTGCACGGTGATCCAGGCGTCCTGGACGTCGTAGGGCACGAGGTTGACCAGGACGGCGGCACTGACCCGGCCGATGCGTCCCTCGCCGAGTCCGGTGGTGTCGCCGATCGTCTCGTTCGACTGGAGTGCGCCGGTGACCGTGGTCCGGCCGGTCGGCGGCGCCGGGACGTCGGCCGGGTCCGGGTCGCCGGGGAGCCAGCCCCGTACCACCGGCAGCGCCGAGCCGTGGTCGTCCCCGGCCCCGGGGTCGGCGTCGAGCCGCAGCAGGCTGACGACGTAGGCACCGCGTTCCCCGTCGAGGGTGCGGCCCGGGGAGAGGTACTGGTGCTCGGTGTCGTAGGTGCCGGTGGCCTCGGCGATCCGGCCGGAAGTCTGCTTGGTGACCGGCAGCAGCTCGGCGAGGGGGTCGGCGGGCTGCTGGGCGGCCTGCTCGGTCTTCCCCTGGTGGGTGCGGTGGGAGTCGACGCGGTCCTCGAAGCGGCTGAGCTGCCAGCTGCCCATGAAGAGGCAGAACGGGATGGACAGCACGACGAAGACGTTGATCGTCCACCAGCGCGGAGTCAGCAGGAACCGGTACACAGCTCAACGGTACGGGGGCGCGGGCGGCGCGCCCGTACCGACCCCCGCCAACGGGCCGCCGCCGCAGGTCGGGCGGGCGGCCGTCAGGCGGGTGGCCGTCAGGCGGGTGG
>NZ_VJYK02000632.1 GCF_007097205.2 Streptomyces alkaliterrae | reverse complement strand
CACCAAGACACCGCCGCAGATGCAGGGCATCTCCTCGCGGTGGCTGATGCGCGTACTGCCCTGGGTGCAGGTCTCCGCCGGTACCTACCGGGTCAACCGGCGCCTCGCCCACACCGTCGGCAACGGCCGGGTGGAGTTCGTGACCAACGGCTCCGAGGTGCGCGTCATCCCCGCCCAGCTGACCGAGCTGCCCGCCCTGCACGGCTTCGAGGACACGGACGCGCTGCAGGCCCTGGCCGGGCGCTGCGTGCAACGCGAGTACCGGCCCGGGGACGTGCTCGCCGCCGGCGGCGAGGCCGTCGAGGAGATCCTGCTCATCGCCCACGGGAAGATCAACAAGGTCGGTGCCGGCGAGTACGACGGGGAGACCAACCTCGGCGTGCTCGCCGACGGCGACTGGGCCGGCGACCAGGCGCTCTCCGAGGCGGACAGCACCTGGCGTTTCTCGCTGCGCGCCCAGACCCGCTGTACGGTTCTGGCCCTGCCGCTGGCCGAGTTCCGCTACGTCGCCGAGCAGGCCCCCGGCCTCCAGGCCCACGTCGACGCGCTCGCCTCCCGCGTCCTGCCCAAGCAGAACAAGCGCGGCGAGGCCGACATCGAGCTGGCCTCCGGCCACCACGGAGAGGTCGAACTGCCCGGCACCTTCGTGGACTACGACGCCACGCCGCGTGAGTACGAGCTGAGTGTGGCGCAGACGGTGCTGCGGGTGCACTCCCGGGTCGCCGACCTCTACAACGAGCCGATGAACCAGGTCGAGGAACAACTACGTCTCACCGTCGAGGCGTTGCGCGAACGCCAGGAGTACGAGCTCGTCAACAACCGGGAGTTCGGCCTGCTGCACAACGCGGACCTCGGCCAGCGGCTGCACACCAGGACCGGCCCGCCCACCCCCGACGACCTGGACGACCTGATCT
>NZ_VJYK02000631.1 GCF_007097205.2 Streptomyces alkaliterrae | reverse complement strand
GCAGCCAGGCGACCGGGCCGCCGCGGCGGCCCGCTCGCCTGGCTGCGGCGCAACGCCGTCGTCCTCGCCGGCTCCGCCACACTCGTCTACCTGCTGCTGCCCAACCTCGTGGTGCTGCTGTTCTCGTTCAACAAGCCCACCGGGCGCTTCAACCACGAGTGGCGCGAGTTCTCCACCGACGCCTGGGCCAACCCGTGCGGGGTCGCCGACATGTGCGGCTCACTCGCCCTCAGCCTGAAGATCGCCGGGCTCGCCACCGTCGGCGCCACCCTCTTCGGCACCCTCGCCGCCTTCGCCCTCGCCCGCCACCGCTTCCGCGGCAAGGGCGCCGCCAACGGGCTGATCTTCCTGCCGATGGCCATGCCGGAAGTGGTCATGGCCGCCTCGCTCGGCACACTCTTCCTCAACATGCGCGTCGAGTTCGGCTTCACCACGATCCTCATCGCCCACATCATGTTCTGCCTCAGCTTTGTGATCGTGGCCGTCAAGGCGCGCGTCGCCAGCATGGACCCCCGCCTGGAGGAGGCCGCCCGCGACCTCTACGCGGGCCCGCTCCAGACGTTCCTCAGGGTCACCCTGCCGCTCGCCGCCCCCGGCATCGCCGCCGGCGCGCTGCTCAGCTTCGCCCTGTCCTTCGACGACTTCATCATCACCCAGTTCAACGCCGGCCCCTCCACCGTCACCTTCCCGATGTTCGTGTGGGGCGCCGCCCAGCGCGGGGTACCCGTCCAGGTCAACGTGATCGGCACGGCCATGTTCGTCATCGCCGTCGGCATCGTCCTGGTCGGGCAGATCACCGCCAACCGCCGCAGGAGGCACGCATGACCCGCACCGACCCGGCGCTCGCCGCGCTGGCCGGCGCCCGACCCGTCCCCTTCTGGCTCGACGACCCCGACCACCGCCCGGCCCCCGCACC
>NZ_VJYK02000630.1 GCF_007097205.2 Streptomyces alkaliterrae | reverse complement strand
GCCGTGGTCCGAGACGAGGACGGGGCCGGCCGGGAACCAACGCCGGCCCCGTCCTCGTCTCGGACCACGGCCGACCGGTCGGCGACCCCGTGACCGACCGCCGGGCGGATCGGACCGGCCCCGGCCGCACGGCCGCCGGCGCCGGTGATCCACCGCGCCGCGTGCGGCAGTCCGGTGGCGCTCCACACCTGCGCGCCATGGGCCCGGACGACGTGCCCGAGGGACCTTCGCACGGGCCCGGAGGAACCGGACGCCGGCCCGCCGACACCGAACGAGATCCGGAAGAGGCGCGCAGCCGGATGGCTTCTCTGCAACGGGGATGGCAGCGTGGCCGACAGCAGGACGACGGAACCACTCCGGAGGGAAGCGGGCGATGAACGCACCGAGGGCTACCGACAACAGCGCCTTCGCGGGCACGGGCGAGCTGAACTGGCTGCTGGACGACCTCGTCGAACGGGTCGGCAGCATACGCAAGGTGCTCGTGCTGTCCGGGGACGGCCTGCCCAGGGGCTGCTCACGCGACCTGTCCCGGGAGGACGGCGAACACCTCGCGGCGGTGGCCTCCGGTTTCCACAGCCTGGCCCGCGGCGTCGGTCGGCATTTCCAGGCCGGGGGCGTCCGGCAGACCGTCGTCGAACTCGACGACGCCTTCCTCTTTGTCACCGCCGCCGGCGACGGCAGCTGCCTTGCGGTGCTCGCGGACGCGGACGCCGACATGGGCCTGGTGGCGTACGAGATGACCCTGCTCGTCAAGCGGGTCGGCACTCACCTGGCCACCGCGCCGCGCACCGACACCCCCTCTGCTGGACGACCTCGTCGAACGGGTCGGCAGCATACGCAAGGTGCTCGTGCTGTCCGGGGACGGCCTGCCCAGGGGCTGCTCACGCGACCTGTCCCGGGAGGACGGCGAACACCTCGCGGCGGTGG
>NZ_VJYK02000063.1 GCF_007097205.2 Streptomyces alkaliterrae | reverse complement strand
GTGCTGGACGGGTGGGGCGGGCGCCCACGGTCCGGGGCCGCCGTACGGCGGCGTGCCGTACGGATCCTCCGGGTGCAGCGGCTCCTGCCTCGACCGTGCGGCGCTCGGCCGTCCGGTCTGCCCCGATCTCGACTCGTCCATGCTGTTGTTCACACCTCACCCGACGCCCGGTTCCGCCGGGCCCTGCGGCACTACCACGCTGAATTGAACCAGTCTTCCCGCCCGAAGGCGGGTTGTCTCTCCCCGTCAGGGCACGGGGTTGGACGCGATGCTGCTGGTGCCGCCGGACCCGTGGGTTTCGACCTTCCCCGGCCGGTCGCCGCCGGAAGCCGGCTCGGAACCGGGCAGCGGGGCGGACCACGCGTAGGGCGGCCGGTAGGACTGGTGGTCGTCGAAAAGGGGGTGGTCGGGCAGCCGGAGGAAGTGCCCGCCCCGGGACGCCGCCCGTATCAGCGGCGGCGACAGCAGGGACGCCGACCCGAACCTGGTGGCCATCGGCCGCACGCCCGCCGGCTCGGCACCGTCCACTCCGGGCACACCGGCCGCCTGCGGCGCAGCGGTCGTCGACGGACGCGCGAAGAGCGAGTTGTCGCCGACGGGCTGCCCCAGCGGCGCCACCGCCCGCTGCTCCCCGCGCCGCTCGCTGCGCTCCACACCGGCGGCGGGTGTGCGCGGCGGGGCCGCCGTGGGGGCCGGGCCGGGCCCGGCCGAGCCGGTACTGAGCGCACCGCCGAGCGCGACGGCCGCCAGCGAGAAGGCGCCCGCGGCCGCGAAGGCCAGCCGCCGCCCACGCGAGGCGGCGCGTTCCAGTTCACCGGTCCGGTCCTCGGCTCCCGGCCCGCGGTGGATACGGAATCCCCGCTGGGCGTCGAACAGCTCCGCCGGGCCGCCGAACGGCGCCGACGTCGCCCCGGCACCGGGCAGGCCGCCGCCGGGCAGCTTGCCGCCGGGCAGGCCACCGCCGAAGGGCGGCGCGGAGTCGGACGGCTCGTCGGGACGCGGCGGGCCCGCCGGGAGCCCCTGGAGCCGGGCCAGCAGGCCGTCGCTCGGCGGGGGCGGGGCGGTGTCCGCGAAGAAGCTCTTGACCTGCCGCTGGGCGTCCGCCTCGGCCTTGCAGCAGGCACAGGTGGCGAGGTGGGCGAGCACCCGCTCGCGGGCGTCGTCCTCCAACTCGCCGTCGATCAGCGCCGCCAGCCGGTCACCCAGGTGCAGCTCGGCCGGGGACGGCTCGGCCGTTCCGCTCACCGGACACCGACCTCCCCGAGCGGCGCCTGGCCCACCACCCCCACGGCCACCGGCTCGCGCTGCTCGGCGCGACGCTCGGGAGACCGGTGCTTGAGGGCCTTGCGCAGGTGGGAACGGCCCCGGTGGATGCGGCTGCGGACGGTGCCGAGCTTGACGCCGAGCGTGGTGGCGATCTCCTCGTAGGACAGCCCCTCGATGTCGCACAGCACTACTGCCGCCCGGAACTCCGGGGCGAGCGTGTCCAGCGCCTGCTGCACGTCCGCGTCGAAGTGCGTGTCGTTGAAGTGCTGCTGCGGAGAGGGCTCGCGGCTGGGCAGCCGCTCGGCCGCGTCGTCCGCGAGGGCGTCGAACCGGATGCGCTGCTTGCGGCGCACCATGTCCAGGAAGAGGTTGGTGGTGATGCGGTGCAGCCAGCCCTCGAACGTGCCCGGTGTATAGGTGGACAGCGAGCGGAAGACGCGGACGAAGACCTCCTGCGTGAGGTCCTCGGCGTCGTGCTGGTTGCCGGTGAGACGGTAGGCGAGGCGGTAGACCCGGGCGCTGTGGGTGCTGACGATCTCCTCCCACGAGGGAGGCGTCCACGCCTGACTCTCCGCGTCCGCGGTGAACACCGCGGTGGTCACCGGGGCCTCCTCGGTCGCGGTGTCCACGGCGGGGCTGCGGTCAGCGTTGTAGGTCACAGATGTTGGCTTGCCGGACGACCGGCGGAAGCGCGCCAGCACTCCCCGGCCACCGGCCGAAGCCGCACCTCCCCTGTCGGCTCTGGTGGTGTCCAGTGGAGCACCCACCATAGCCATCTGCCCCGTTAGCTCCGGATAAGAATCCGGACACGCCCCCGCATCGGATCGCCGGGAGACGCCCGCGCGGACCCGCCCGGCACCCTCGACGCACCTCACTGTCGGCCTCACACGCGGCCCCCGTCCCGGTCTGCTCGTACCGCCTCGGTCACCTGTCTGATCCAACGCGTGATCCCCTCCCCTGGTTCCCCGGGGCAGCGGATACAGTCACGGTGGCGCGGACCGTGGGACAGGAGAGGGACGATTACCGTCAACCGGCAGACGAGCTGGGCGTTCGCCGACGCGTACGGCGTGGACCACGCCGACAGCGCGGCAGGCGTCGCCCTGGCGTGGGCTCGGGAACGGGCGCTGGAGGTCGGCGCCGGCGGCGTCTCCGACGGCACCGGGGCCGCGCTGCGACTGCTGGCCGCCGCGACCGACGCCAAGGCGGTCGCCGAGATCGGCACCGGCACCGGGGTCTCCGGAATCCACCTGCTGCTGGGCATGCGCCCGGACGGCGTGCTGACGACCGTCGACATCGAACCGGAACGCCAGCAGTTCGCCCGCCAGGCGTTCCGCGCCGCCGGCTTCGCCGGGAACCGCGCCCGCATCATCGCCGGCCGCGCCCTGGACGTGCTGCCCAGACTGGCCGACGGCGGCTACGACCTCGTCTTCTGCGACGGCGACCAGCTGGAGTGCCTGGACTACCTCGGTGAATCGTTGCGCCTGCTGCGGCCCGGCGGGCTGGTGTGCTTCGAAGGGGTCTTCGCCGAGGGGCGCACCGTCGACTCGGCGGCCCAGCCGGCGGAGGTGCTGCGGCTGCGGGACCTGCTGCGGACGGTGCGGGACAACGCCGAGCTGCTGCCCTCGCTGCTGCCGGTCGGCGACGGCCTGCTGTGCGCCGTCAAACGCGCCCGCTGAACACACGTGACCGCCCCCGGAAGGCGTCCCTTCCGGGGGCGGTCACGATCAGACCCGCACAGCGGTGCGGCTTCGGTCACTTCAGCCGGTGACCTTCTTCAGCTCCTCGCCGAGAGCGACCGCCTCATCCGGGGTCAGCTCGACGACAAGCCGGCCGCCGCCCTCAAGCGGAACGCGCATGATGATGCCCCGCCCCTCCTTGGTCACCTCAAGCGGACCATCGCCCGTCCGCGGCTTCATGGCCGCCATGCTCGTTCCCCTTCCTGAAACCAGCTCGAACCCGCTCGTCGCAGGTGACAACCCAGATGTCACCCACATCGAACACATTGCTTCTCAGCCATTATCCCGCATGGCGGGACCCGATGACCAACATCGGCAGGCATCATCTGTGCAACGCGCCCACTCAAAAGCGGATCAAACCCGCGAACCGCCTGCGATACTGCGCCCTCGCGACGCCCGCGACGCTCCGACATGTTTGACGCAGCTCACAGCCGCGAGGAGTCGGGGCGCGGTTCCGACCCGCGATGATCTCCGCCATGCTGTGCCCATGGCCGACACCGTGCTCTACGAACTCACCGACGGACTGGCGACGATCACGCTGAACCGTCCCGACGCGATGAACGCGCTCGACAACACCACCAAGGAAGCCCTCCGGGACACCCTCACCAGGGCGTCAGGGGACCCCGCCGTGCGGGCCGTGCTGCTCACCGGCAGCGGGCGGGCGTTCTGCGTGGGGCAGGACCTCAAGGAGCACGTCGAGGCGCTGCGCGCGGCCGGCGGCCAGGCCCTGTCGACGGTCCAGGACCACTACAACCCGATCACCCTGGCCATCGCCTCCATGCCCAAGCCGGTCGTCGCGGCGGTGAACGGGGTGGCGGCCGGGGCGGGCGCGGGCTTCGCCTTCGCCGCCGACTACCGGATCATGGCGGACACCGCCGCGTTCAACACCGCCTTCGCGGGCATCGCACTGACCGCCGACTCCGGCATCTCCTGGACGCTCCCCCGACTCGTCGGCACCGGACGCGCCGCCGAGCTGCTGTACTTCCCGCGCAGCGTGAAGGCGCAGGAGGCCCTTGAAATCGGCCTCACCCACCGGGTGGTGACGTCCGGTGAGCTCCCCTCCGCCGCGCTGGAGGTGGCCAGGCGGCTGGCGGAGGGGCCGACCGCCGCCTACGCGGCGATCAAGGAGTCCATGGCGTTCGGCGCCGGCCACTCGCTGGCCGAGACGCTGGAGAAGGAGGGCGAGCTCCAGATCGCCGCCGGCGGCACGTTCGACCACCTGGACGCCGTGGAGGCGTTCGTGAAGAAGGAGAAGCCGCGCTTCACCGGTCGGTGAGCCTCACCGGTCGGTGAGCGGTGTCCGGAAGGCGCATCCGGCGAGGTGGTCGTTGACCAGGCCGCACGCCTGCATCGTCGCGTAGGCGGTGGTCGGGCCGACGAACCGCAGCCCGCGCCGCTTCAGCTCGGCGGCCAGCGCCGCGGACTCCGCGGTGCTGGCCGGCACCTGCCCGGTGTCCGCCGGTGCCGGTCGACCGGCACCGGCGGCCGGGGCGAACGACCAGAGGAGTTCGTCGAGTTCGCCCGGGCGCCAGGCGGCCAGCAGCCGGGCGTTGGCGAGCGTCGCGTCGACCTTCGTCCGGTTGCGGATGATCCCGGCGTCGGCGAGCAGCCGGCCCCGGTCCGCCTCGGTGAAGGCGGCGACATCATGGACGCGGAAGCCGGCGAAGGCACGGCGGAAACCCTCTCTTCGCCGCAGGATCGTCAGCCAGGAAAGCCCCGACTGGAACGCCTCCAGGCTGAGGCGTTCGAAGAGCGCGTCGTCGCCGTGGACGGGCCGGCCCCACTCGCCGTCGTGGTAGTCGGTGTAGTCGGCGGGGCCCACGGCCCAGGGGCAGCGCGGCAGTCCGTCGGGGCCGGGCACGGCCTCACTCATCGGCCTCCCGCCCCTCGACGCGCTCGCCGTCGGGCCGGGCGCCGGCGGGGCCGGCGGGCGGCGGGTCGGACGCCCGCTGGGGCCGCTTGACGAGGTCGGTGCCGCTCCCCTCGGCGGGAGGGCCGGAGGCGGGAGCCTCGGCGGCGGGAACGTCGGAGGCGGGAGCCTCGGCGGCGGGAACGTCGGAGGCGGGAACGTCGGTGGCGAGCGGCTCGGCGGCGGGCGCGTCGGCGAACAGGTCGGGACGGCCGGAGGCGGCGGCCCGGTCACCGGCGAGCGTGGCCTCCAACTCGGCGATGCGCGCGTCCCGGATGGCCAGTTCGGCGCCCAGCCGGTCGAGGACGTCGTCGACCTCGCCCATCCGGTAGCCGCGCGGCGCGAGCGGCAGCCGCAGGTTGTCCACGTCGGCGCGCACCAGCGGCCGGTCGAGCGGCAGTCCGACGGTGGGCCACTCGGGCACCGGGTCGGTGAGCCCGCCGCGCACCGCGCCGCCGGCACCGCCGACGCCGCTGCGGGCCACGGCGAGCGTGACCGCGCCGACCACCAGCAGCAAGCCGATCAGCATGAACCAGAACAAGACAGTCGCTCCCCGTCGTGCGTCCGCTGCACCTCCGCAGCGTCCAACGATCCTGCCATGCCGACCCGCGCCGCGGGCGCGGCGCCCGGCGCGGGGCGCGCGGCGAGGAGGGCTCCGCGGGGGGCGACGCTAGGCTCGCGGTGCGTACGCGGGTCGCGCGGCGCCGCGGATCGACCAGGAGGAATCTCATGCTGCGGCTCGGACGGCGGGAGTTCGGGGAGCACGAGCCAGTGATCATGGCCATCGTCAACCGGACGCCCGACTCGTTCTACGACCAGGGCGCGACCTTCCGGGACGAACCGGCGCTCGACCGGGTCGAGCAGGCGATCGCGGAGGGCGCCGCCATCGTCGACATAGGGGGCGTGAAGGCCGGTCCCGGTGAGGACGTCGACGCGGCGGAGGAGATCCGCAGGACCGCAGGCTTCGTCGCCGAGGTGCGCCGCCGCCACCCGGACGTGGTGATCAGCGTGGACACCTGGCGCCACGAGGTGGGCGAGGCGGTCTGCGAGGCCGGGGCCGACGTGCTGAACGACGCCTGGGGAGGCGTCGACCCGCGACTCGCGGAGGTCGCGGCGCGGTACGGCGTCGGGCTGGTCTGTACGCACGCGGGCGGCGCCGAGCCGCGCACCCGCCCGCACCGGGTGGGCTACGACGACGTGATGGCCGACGTGCTGCGTGTGACGGTCGGTCTCGCCGAGCGCGCTGTGGCGCTCGGCGTGCGGCGGGACGCGGTGATGATCGACCCCGGGCACGACTTCGGGAAGAACACCCGGCACTCGCTGGAGGCCACCCGGCGGCTGGACGAGATGACCTCGACGGGCTGGCCGGTGCTGGTGTCCCTGTCGAACAAGGACTTCGTCGGCGAGACGCTGGACCGCCCGGTGAAGGAGCGGCTGCTGGGGACGCTGGCGACCACCGCCGTCTCGGCCTGGCTGGGCGCCCGGGTGTACCGGGTGCACGAGGTGGCCGAGACCCGGCAGGTGCTGGACATGGTGGCGTCGATCGCCGGTCACCGCCCCCCGGCGGTGGCCCGCCGGGGGTTGGCCTGAGCCCCGCGCCCGGGACGGCGGGCGCGGGCTGGGGCGCGGGCGGTCACTTGGTGACCAGTGCGACCGCCTCGTCCACGTCGTCGGTGACCTGGATCAGGTCCAGGTCGGCGGGGGCGACCTTGCCCTCGGCGGCGACGGTGTTCTTCAGCCACTCCAGCAGCCCGGCCCAGTACGCGGAGCCGTAGAGCACGATCGGGAAACGGGTCACCTTGCGCGTCTGGACGAGCGTCACGGCCTCGAACAGCTCGTCCAGCGTGCCCATACCGCCCGGCAGCACCACAAAGCCCTGCGAGTACTTCACGAAGCAGGTCTTGCGGACGAAGAAGTACCGGAAGTTGACGCCGAGGTCGACGTACTGGTTGAGGCCCTGCTCGAAGGGCAGCTCGATGCCGAGTCCGACGGAGGTGCCGCCGGCCTCGTAGGCGCCCCGGTTGGCGGCCTCCATGGCGCCGGGGCCGCCGCCGGTGATCACCGCGAAACCGGCCTCGGCGAGGGCGCGGCCGATCGCCACACCGGCCGCGTACTCCGGGGAGCCCTCGTGGGTGCGCGCCGAGCCGAACACGCTGATGCCCGGGCCGACCTCGGCGAGCGCGCCGAACCCCTCGACGAACTCCGACTGGATGCGCATGACGCGCCAGGGGTCGCGGTGGATGAAGTCGGAGGGGCCGGTGGATTCGAGCAGGCGCTGGTCGGTGGTGCCGGGCTGCACCTGGCCGCGGCGGCGGACCACCGCACCCAGTCGCTGCTCGTGGGGCTCCTGCTCCGCTGCACTCGTCATGTGTCGTGCTCCCTCCGCTTGATCTCGGGCCAAGAGTACGCAGGCCGAGGTGACCGCGGCCGTAACTCACGGGTACGGTCCGGCTCCGCGCGGGCGGCGCCCGCGCACCAGGTCAGGCGGTGAGCCAGCCGCGCAGCCGCTCCTCGCAGCGGAGGATGACCGCCGTGTCGACCCGCTCGTCGACGCGGTGCGCCAGACTGGGCTCGCCGGGGCCGTAGTTGACCGCGGGGACGCCCAGTGCGCTGAAGCGGGCGACGTCGGTCCAACCGAACTTCGGCTGCGCGGTGCCGCCGACGGCCGCCATGAAGGCGACGGCCGCGGGGTGACTCAGACCGGGCAGCGCGGCGCCGCTGTGGTCGTCGACCTCGAACTCGGTGATCGGGCAGTCGGCGAAGACGTCCCGCACGTGCGCGAGTGCCTGCTCCTCGCTGAGGTCGGGCGCGTAGCGGTAGTTGACGGTGACGACGCAGGCGTCGGGGATCACGTTGCCGGCCACCCCTCCCTCGACGCGTACGGCGTTCAGGCCCTCCCGGTACTCCAGGCCGTCGATGTCGACCCGGCGCGGCTGGTAGGCGGCGAGCCGGTCGAGTACGGGCGCGGCGGCGTGGATGGCGTTCTCCCCCATCCAGCTCCGGGCGGAGTGGGCGCGCTGGCCGGCGGTGTGCAGCCGGACCCGGAGGGTGCCCTGGCAGCCGCCCTCGACCTGACCGCTGGAGGGCTCCAGCAGTACCGCGAAGTCGGCGGCGAGCCAGTCGGGGTGTGCCTGCGCGACGTGGCCGAGGCCGTTGAGGTGCGCGGCGACCTCCTCGTTGTCGTAGAAGACGAAGGTGAGGTCGCGGTTGGGTTCGGGGACCGTCGCGGCGACGCGCAGCTGGACGGCGACGCCGGACTTCATGTCGGAGGTGCCGCAGCCCCAGAGCACGCCGTCCTCGTCGAGGCGGGACGGCACGTTGTCGGCGATCGGCACGGTGTCGATGTGGCCGGCCAGCACGACACGTTCGGCCCGGCCCAGGTTGGTGCGGGCCAGGACGTTGTTGCCGAACCGCAGGACCTCCAGGTGGTCCAGCTCGCGCAGGGCCAGCTCGACGGCGTCGGCCAGCGTCTTCTCGTCACCGCTCACCGAGGGGATGTCGACGAGCTGCGCGGTCAGCCGCGCCGCGTCCTGTCCGAGGTCGAGCATGTCCTTTGCCATGGGCAGGACCCTACCGGGCCGGTCCGACACGGCGGCTAGGCTGAACGCATGGCCGAAGGTGGGACTGGCGAGCAGGGCGGAAAGCGGGGCAGGCGGCTGCGGATCGCGGCCGCCGCCGTCGTGCTGCTCTCGTTGGCCGGATACGCCGTGGTGCAGGTCGCCAGGGACCAGCTGTTCGAGCCCGATCCGTACCACTGCCTGGTGCGGGGCGGGGAGGACGACGCTCCGTACCAGCTGGAACCGCAGATGCTGCGGAACGCGGCGACGATCGAGGCGGTCGGCAGCGCGCGCGGCCTGCCGGAGCGGGCGGCGACGATAGCCCTGGCGACGGCCATGCAGGAGTCGATGCTGCGCAACATCGACTACGGCGACCGGGACTCGGTCGGGCTGTTCCAGCAGCGTCCCTCGCAGGGCTGGGGCTCGGTCGAGCAGATCATGGACCCGGTGTACTCGGCCGGGAAGTTCTACGAGCGGCTGGTGGAGATACCGGACTACACCGAGCTGCCGCTGACCGTCGCGGCGCAGCGGGTGCAGCTGAGCGCCTTCCCGGACGAGTACGCGAAGCACGAGCCCCGGGCCGACCAGTTGGCCGCGGCGCTGACCGGGCGTCGTCCGGCGGCGGTGAGCTGCGGCGGGAAGCGGGCGGAGGAGCCGGCGGCGGGCGACGCCGACGAGGTGCGGAAGAAGCTGGTCCGGGAGTTCGGCCCCGAGCTGCGGGCGACGGTGGTGACCGGTGGGTCCGGGCGCGGCGCTCCCGGGTCGGGCCTGACGATCCCGGTCCGCGCGGTGACGCGCGACACGGGCGACACGGGCGGCGCGGAAGGCGGCGAGGGCGGCGCGGGTGCCGACGTGCGGCGCGGTTGGCAGTTGGCGCACTGGGCGGTGGCCAACGCCTCGCGGCTGGGAATCGAGCGGGTCGCGTACGCGGATCGGGTCTGGCAGGCCGGGGACACCGCCGATCCGGCCGATCGCTGGCGGAAAACCGACGGCGCGAAGCAGAGTGAAGTGCGCCTGACGCTGGTGCGTTAGAGCCCTTTCGTTCACCCGCAGGAGTAGGTTCCACAATCGCCGGGCTGACTTCGGCGCGGCGCGTTGCCAGTGCCGCCGGAGACCGCTCCGGACCGCTGGAGCCCTTGCGGCGTCTGGCCTCCGGCCCGTCGGCCGGCCCACCCTACTGCACGGATTGCCCTCTTTGCCCCATCCATACAATGCGACGCATTACCAATCCTTTACCTTTGTCGGCCGCAACCTCGGGGCCGTCGGACGCGATAGGCACTGCGTCTGGCCGGGCACTCGCCCGGATTTCCCGAATATCTCTCCGTCAAAGGAGCAACATGTCCTTCACGCGCCGGATCGCCAAGAGCGCACTGCTGACGGCCGCGGGCGCCGCCTCCGTCGTCGGTGCGGCCGCAGGCTCCGCCAACGCCGTGGACCTGCCCAAGGGTCCCGAACTCGGCGGCCTCAGCAACCTGGACAACCTGAACGGCGAGAACCTCGACACCGCCACCCAGAACGTCACCAAGCTCGCCGGTGCCGCCGGCGGCGAGGCCGTGCGCACCGGTGTGCCGGCCGCCGGCGAGGTCGCCGGCGAGCTGACCCGCTCGGCCGCCCCGGCCGAGGGCGCCACCGACATGCTCGGCAAGACCGTGAAGACCGTCTCCGACGGCGGCCTGCCCACGGACGCGCTGGGCAGCCTGCCCACCGAGTCCCTCGGCGGCCTGCCGCTGGCCCCCAGCTCGCTGGGCAACGCCTCGGTCGGCGGCGTGCCGCTCGGCTGATGCCCGCGCACCGAACGGGAGGAGGGGCCGGACGCCACCGCGTCCGGCCCCTCCTCCCGTCGTGGCCTCTGTCCGCGCGCGAGTGGCGTCAGGACAGTCGGCGCACGGCCGCCGCGACCCGCTCGTCGGTGGCGGTGAACGCCACGCGCACGAACCGCTCGCCGGCCGGGCCGTAGAAGTCCCCGGGCGCCACCAGCACGCCGTGCTCGGCGAGTTCGGCGACCGTGTCCCAGCACGGCTCGTCGCGGGTGGCCCACAGGTACAGCGACGCCTCGCTGTGCTCCACCCGGAACCCGCGCTTGTCCAGCGCCGCCCGCAGCGCCGCCCGGCGGGCCGCGTACCGCTCCCGCTGCTCCGCCACGTGCGAGTCGTCGCCCAGCGCGGCGATCACCGCCTCCTGCACCGGCGCCGGCGTCATCATGCCGCCGTGTTTGCGGACCTTCAGCAGCTCACCGATGATCTCCGCGTCGCCCGCGACGAACGCCGCCCGGTAGCCGGCCAGGTTGGAGCGCTTGGACAGGGAGTGCACGGCCAGCAGGCCGGAGAGGTCGCCGTCGCAGATGTCGGGGCGCAGCACCGAGACCGGCTCGACCTCCCAGCCCAGCTCCAGGTAGCACTCGTCGCTGGCCAGCAGGACGCCGTGCTCCCGCGCCCAGCGGACCGTCTCGCGCAGTTCGTCGGCGGACAGCACCCGGCCGGTCGGGTTGGACGGCGAGTTCAGCCACAACAGCCGCAGGCCGGTCGGGTCCAGCTCGGTGGGCGAGTCGTAGACCACCGGCTCCGCCCCGGCGAGCCGGGCGCCGACCTCGTAGGTCGGGTAGGCGAGCCTCGGATACGCCACCCGGTCCCCGGGCCCCAGGCCGAGTTGGATCGGCAGCCAGGCCACCAGTTCCTTGGAGCCGACGACCGGCAGCACGTTGGCGTGCCCGACCTCCCGTGCGCCGAGTCGGCGCTCGCACCAGCCGCTGATCGCGTCCCGCAGTGCGGGCGTCCCCCACACCGTGGGATAGCCGGGGCGGTCCGTGGCGGCGGCGAGCGCCCGCTGGATCAGCGGCGGGACCGGGTCGACCGGGGTGCCGACCGACAGGTCGACAAGACCGTCCGGATGCGCCGCGGCGGTCGCCTTGTACGGCTCCAGCCGGTCCCACGGGAAGACCGGCAACCTGGACGAGACGGGTGGCACGTGCTGGCTCGCTTTCTCTTCGGCTCCCGCGGCGGTACCGCCGCGGGGAACCCTCGTGGAAACGCCGCGGTCCCGCGCGGCACCCCGGGTGGGGTGCCGCGCGGGACCGCGGCGGGGTGTGACGACGGTGGCCGCACGCGGCCGCCGTCGTCACACCGTCGGGTCACTCGTCGTGCTCCTGCGGCGGGAGCGCGGCGATGATCGGGTGGTCCCGCTCGATGAGGCCGAGCTTGCTGGCGCCACCCGGCGAACCCAGTTCGTCGAAGAACTCGACGTTCGCCTTGTAGAAGTCCTTCCACTCCTCCGGGGTGTCGTCCTCGTAGAAGATCGCCTCGACCGGGCAGACCGGCTCACACGCCCCGCAGTCGACGCATTCGTCAGGGTGGATGTACAAGGACCGCTGGCCCTCGTAAATGCAGTCAACGGGGCATTCCTCGATGCACGCCTTGTCCTTCAGGTCGACACAAGGCTGCGCGATGACGTAGGTCACGCTCTCGTTCCTCCTCGGTAGGGCTCATCACGCGCGGGAGCGCGGCGTCGTCGATGCCCACCTCTAGTATCGCCGTTCCGGATGAGCACAGGTACAAGAGGGTCGAGCAGATCAGTGGAATTCACCATGAGCGGACGGCTTGAGGTCCGCATCAGCCCCTCTGACGTGGGGAAACGGGTGTCCGTGCGAAGTTTGACCGACCTCGGGAGGGAAGCGGACGCGGCCGGTCCGCGCTTCACCGACACCGTCGGTGTTCTCACATCGTGGACCGCCGGAGTGCTTCACGTCACACGCCGCGGGGGCGAACGGGTCCGGATCGCGGAAGACCGGCTGGTCGCCGGCAAGGTGGTGCCCGCCGCGCCGGCCCGGGTGCGGGGGCTGCCGGCCGCCGACACCGCCGAGCTGGAACGGGTCGCCGCCCGCGGCTGGCCCGCCGTGGAGACCGAGCCGCTGGGCGACTGGCTGCTGCGGGCCGCCGGGGGCTTCACACGCCGAGCCAACTCCGTCCTCGCGCTCGGCGACCCCGGGCTGCCACTGGACGAGGCGTTGGAGCGCGTACGCGCCTGGTACGCGTTTCGAGCGCTCCCCGCGCACATCCACACCACCGTCGGCGGCCCCGACACCGGCGAACGGCTGGCCGCCGCGCTCGCCGACCGGGGCTGGCGGCCGGTGGCCCACGCCGAGGTGTGGACCGGCGCACTCGCCCCGATCGTCGACCGGGGCGTCGACGCCTCCGCCGTCCGCCTCTCCCGGGAGGCCGACGAGACGTGGCTGGCCCGCTACAACCGCTCGGCGGGACTCGGCACCGAGGCGCTGCGGGTGCTCGGCGGGGGCCCGTCGGTGTGGTTCGCCACGGTGCCGGGCGAGGAGGACGGGCAGGGCACCGGGCCCGGGGCGCCGGCCGCGATCGGCCGTGTGGTGGTGGACGGCCGCTGGGCCGGGTTCGGCGCGGTGGAGACCGCCCCGCACCTCCGTCGCCGCGGGCTCGCCGCCGCCGTCGTCGCCGCACTGGCCGAGCGGGCGACGTCAGAAGGCGCCTGGGCGGGGTACCTCCAGGTGGAGACGGACAATGAGGCGGCACGCGCCATGTACGGGCGGCTCGGCTTCGCCCGCCACCACGGCTACCAGCACTGGCGAGCGCCCGAGGCGCCCTAGGGTCTGCCCGGGCGGACCCCGGAGCCGACCGGACCGCGTCGCCCGAGCGACGCGACGCGGGGGAGGGAAACGATGACGGACCAGGAGAGTGGAGACGGGGCCCGACGCCTCTTCGCCGAGGCGGCACGCACCGACAAGCCCGACCTGGCCACGCTGTGCCTGCTGCTCGGCGAGCTGGTGGAGCCCGGCCGGGGCGCGGTGGACCGCGAGGAGGCCGAGCGGGCCGTCGACGAGGGCCAGATCGAGCTGGACCGGCTCACCGGCGAACTCCCCTTCGCCGCCCACCGCCGCCCGGTCGACTGGGCGGGGACGCTGCGCGCGCTACTCGGCGAGCGGCTGGGCTTCCACGGCGACCGCGACGACTACGAGCGGCTGGAGTCCTCGCAGCTCGGCAAGGTCCTGCGGCGCCGCCGGGGCCTGCCGATCCTGCTGTCCGTGGTGTGGATCGAGGTGGCCCGGCGGGCGGGCGCGCCGGTGCACGGCGTCGCGCTGCCCGGACACTTCGTCGTCGGCTTCGGCGAGCCGGACGGCGAACACGTGCTGGTCGACCCGTTCGCCGGCGGCCGGCTGATGAGCGAGCAGGAGGCGGAGCTGCTGGTGGCCGGCGCGACCGGCCGCCCGCTGTCCCGCGCGATGCTGCAGCCCGCCCAGCCGCTGGAGATCGTCTCCCGGGTGCTGAACAACATCCGCTCCTGGGCCGCGCAGCGGCCGGAGCACACCGACGTGGCGCTGGCCGCCGTGGAACTGGCGCTGCTGCTGCCGCACCACCCGGCCCGGCTGCGCTACGAGCGGGCAAGACTGCTCGTGGAACGCGGCGACTTCGTGGCCGGCGCGCGCGGGCTGGAGGAGTACGCGGCGCTGGTGGCGGCGATGGAGCCGCAGGCCGCCGAGACCGCGCACCGCGAGGCCCGCGCCGCCCGCGCGCGGCTGAACTGAGCCCGGCCCGGCCCGGAGCAGGGCTGCGGCGGGCGCCCGGTGACGGCCGGGCGCCCGCCGGGCTCAGCCCTGGGTGGCGCCCTCGACGACGGCGTAGCGCCGCTGCGGCTCCGGGGGCGCGGTCTCGGCGAGCGCCTTGGTCATCGCACTGGCGGCGTGCTTCGGCGTCATCGGCACCAGACCGGTGCCGGCGTCGATCATCACGCCGTCGAACAGCGTGCCGTACTTCGCCGCCAATGCCTCCGGGTCCACCACCGGCTGCAGACGGCCGTTGCCGGCCGGCCGCATGGTCAGGAACTCGCCGATGGTCCGCTGGCTGAACGGGACCTCGACCGCCCCGGCCTTCAGCCACACCCAGCCGGACATGGCCGGCTCGCCGAACTCCTTTATCGCCCGCTGGAACTCGGCCTGGGTGACCTTCGGCTCCTGCTTGCTCACCGGCAGCGTCACGGCACCGTCCCGCCCGGTGGCGGCGCGCTGGCGGTAGGCGGCCTCGACGGTGGCGGCGGCCCGGTCGGCGTCGACGGCCATCGACGCCTTGCCGGGTACGGCCACCGGCTTGCCGTCCTCGAAGCGGACCATGCCGTCCTGGGCGCTGTTGGTGCCGCCGGAGCCCGCGAGTTCGGTGAGTGCCGCCCGCAGCTTCTCCTCGTCGACCTTGAAGACCGGCTGCGCCTCCCGGGTGCCGCCGACCAGCGACGCGATGACGGAGATCGGGTTGTAGTCCCGTCCGGTGGCGCCGCGGACCGTCTCGTCGGTGTCGAGCGAGAGCCCGGCGACGCTCGGCTTCAACTGCTGTTCGGCGCCGTCGACCTCCAGTACCAGCGGGTCGGTGGTGCGGGAGCCGAGCGCGGCGTTCAGCTTCGACACGGCCTCCTGCTGCGTCGAGCCGCCGATGTCGACGCCGAGCACGGTGGTGCCGTTGGGGATGTCCGAGTGGTCGAGCAGCAGTCCGGCGCCGTAGGCGATGCCGGCGACACCGGCGGCGGCGACACCGAGCAGCACGAGCTTGGAGCGTCCCTTGCGGGCGGGCGGGTCCGGCTCGCTGAAGGTGAACGGCTCGGGCTCCGACTCCGGCTCCTCGCGGCGGCGCTGGTCGACGCCGGGCCCCGGCGGGGGCACGGCCGGGCCACCGGTGGCGGGGCCGGTGGCCGACGGGCCGCCGGTGGCGGGTGAGGCCACGGCTCCGGAGGACCCGCCGAAGGGTCCGCCGTCGAAGGGGTCGCGCGGCCCGGACGCGAACGGGTCGCGCGGCCCCTCGCCGCCGGGCGCGAACGGGTCCTGCCGGGTCCCGCCGCCGGGCGCGAACGGGTCACGCGGTCCGTCGCCTGGAGCGAACGGGTCGCGCGGCGCTTCGTCGACCGGCGCACCGGAAACGCCGGGCGCGAACGGGTCGGCGGGCTGCCGTGCTTCGGGGCCCGGCGGGACGACGGGGATGTTCTGGGTGTCACCGGGCGGTGTGGGCGGCTTCATGATGCCGGTGATGTCCGAACCCGGTGGGGGGCCGAGCACCGGCGGCACGGTGGGTTCCGGGTGGCTGCCGGGCGGCTGATTTCCGGGCGGTCCGGGCGTCTGCTGGAAGCCGGGCGGCAGGCTCGGCATGTCGCCGGTGGCCGGACCGCTGGTGGGACCGCTCGGCGGCGTACGGCGCGGCAGCGGCGCGGGGCGTCCGCCGGGGCGTTCCGTGCGGCCGGAACCGTCCGCTCCCGTGCCGAAGGCGGGGGTGCCGTTGGCCGGGGGCTCGGTGCGCGCCCCGCCGGTGGGCGTGCCGCCCGGCGGGGTGCGGGTCTGACCGTTCCCTCCCGCGGGCGCCTTACGCGGGGCGAACCAGGAGCTGGAGCCCGTGGAGTCGCCCGAGGAAGGCCCCTTGGGGTCCTCGGGGGCGGCGGCCGCGTCGGTGGCGTCGCTTCCGCGGGCGGTCGCGGAGTCGGCCGCGGCCGGGTCCACCGGCTTCCGCACGACGACCGGGGGGATCGGCCGCGACCCGGGGATGTTGATGCGCACCCGGGTCGTCAGCGTCGTCTCGGTCTTGGGTTCCTCGGGCTCGCTCCCGTTCCGGAACGAGCTGTCACTTTCACGGCTCAAGGCAGGTTCTCCCGGTTGTGTCCGCCGCACCCGTCGTCTTACTGGTCGTGCCAGTACGGCTCGCCGGCGGCCCCCACCTTACTGGGGGCGCCCCGCCCGGTCGCCGGGACCGCCGAAACGGGACCTGGGCGGACGCAGCACAGTGGCGCACATCACAACCAGCAGTACGCCCCCGTAGAGGAACAGAGCGGCACTCAGATCGGTGACCAGGAAGTCCCCTTCGGGTCTGACCCAGAAGGTGAACGGCAGTACGGTGAGCGCCCAGCCCGCCCCGGCGGCCCACGGGCCCGAACGGTCCTCGGTGAGGACGAGCGCACCGTAGGCGAGGCCGCCGATGCCGGCGAGCGCGAGCAGCAGCCCGCCGGGGAACCAGCCGGCGTGCGTCAACAGCCCGGCGAGCCCCACCAGGGCGCCGAGGAGGAAGAGTCCGAGCAGTCGCGCCCGCAGCAGCCAGGGGTTCACAGCTCGACCCCGGCGAACAGGTCGGTCGCGGGCGGCCCCGGGGGCCGGGAGCCGTCGGGCAGTCGGTAGCACTCGGTGGTCTGGACAGGCTGGCCGAGCCCGTTGGACAGCGCGAAGTGGGCGCCCTCCACGACGATCTGGGTGGCGTGCGCGCTCATCGCGGCGGCCTTGGCGGCGGCGTACCGCTCGCCGCCCTCGATGCGCACGGCGACGAGTTCGTCCGGCACGACGCCCGGGATGTCCGAGACGTCGGTATCGCCCGGGAAGGGGTTGGCGGCGAACGCCTCGGCGTCAACCGCCGAAAGGGGCACGCAGTTCCAGTAGGTACGGGCGATCCTGTGCGGTTCGCCCAGTTCCGGACGGAACGCCGGATCGGCGGCGAGTTCGGCGGCCCGGGTGGCGACCCGGTGCGCCTTGATGTGGTCGGGGTGGCCGTAGCCACCGTCCGGATCGTAGGTGACCAGTACGTGGGGGCGGGTCTCGCGGACGGTTTCCACGAGCAGCGCGGCGGCCTCGTCCAGCGGTGCCTGCCAGAAGCACTCCGGCCGGTCGTTCTGCGGGGTGCCCATCATGCCGGAGTCGCGGTAGCGGCCGGGTCCGCCGAGGAACCGGTGGTCGCTGACACCCAGTTCGCGCATGGCGGCGGCCAGCTCGCCGATGCGGTAGGGCCCCAGGTTGTCGCCGCGGTCGGGGGCCAGGTGCGCCAGGTCCTCCGGGATGACCTCCCCCTCCTCGCCGAGGGTGCAGGTGACGAGGGTGACGGCGGCGCCCTGCGCGGCGTACCTGGCCATGGTGACGCCGTTGTTGATCGACTCGTCGTCGGGATGGGCGTGCACGAGCAGCAGTCGCGGACGGTTGGAGGGCGCACTCATGGAGCCGAGCCTACGCGCCCGGGCACGCCCTCCTACCGAACGACCCCGGTCAGAACTTCGGACCGGGTCAGAACTTCAGGCCGCTGACCATGTTGGCGACGCTGGTGGTCAGGTCGCTGATGGTCGGCGCGATCGAGGAGCTGGCCAGGTAGAAGCCGAACAGCACACAGACCACGGCATGCACGGCCTTGAGTCCGGACTTCTTGATGAGCAGGAAGACGATGATCGCCAGCAGCACAACCGCCGAAATCGAGAGTGCCACGGCGGCTCACCTCCAAGGACGTTCGGTCGCTAACGGCAGGGCGTGTGCCGTCGGGGCACCAGGGGGTTCATACCCCGGTCCCGACGGTGCGCAACTGATCATAACTTTCGGTGAGTCGGCATTGGTCGGTGCACGGGAGCAGATGGGGCGCATGTCTCACGTCCTCGGGCAGGGCGGTCGCGGGTCAATCGCGCGATACCCAAGGGGATATGACGGCAAAACCTCAGTCAGACGTCGATCGCCCCACACTCGTGGACGCCGTAGCGGCCGTACGCTCCACCCATGCCCAACGACGACGTGGCGAAGTCCACCCCCCAGCCCGCCGACCGCACCGCGCCGGAGGCCGCCTCCCTTACCCGCGGCTCCTTCCCCCGCGAGCACGCCCGAACCCTGCGTTTCACGCTCGGCGCACCGCGCTCCTTCACCGTGGCGCCGGACGGCTCACGGATGGTCTTCCTCCGTTCCGCCTCCGGCACCGACCGGGCCAACCGGCTGTGGGTGCGGGACCTGACCGCCGCGGCGAGCGGCGAACCGGCAGGCGCCGAGCGGGTGGCCGCCGATCCGGCCGTCCTGCTCGGCGGGGCCGACGAGCGGTTGTCCGCCGAGGAGCGCGCCCGGCGCGAACGCAGCCGGGAGGGCGGCGCGGGCATCGTCGGCTACGCCACCGACGCCGCCGTGGAGCTGGCCGCCTTCGCCCTCAGCGGCCGGCTCTTCACCGCCGAGCTGCGCGCCGGGACCACCCGGGAACTACCCGTCCCCGCCCCGGTGTTGGACCCGCGCCCGGCGCCGGACGGCCGACGGGTCGGCTACGTCGCGGACGGCACGCTGCGGATCGTCGACGTGGAGAGCGGCGAGGACCGGGCGCTGGCCGAACCGGAGGGCCCGGAGGTCACCTACGGGCTCGCGGAGTTCATCGCCGCCGAGGAGACGCACCGCACCCGGGGCTTCTGGTGGTCGCCGGAGGGCGACCGGCTGCTGGTCGCCCGGGTCGACGAGTCGCCGGTGCGCCGCTGGTGGATCGCCGACCCGGCGAACCCGGATTCCCGGCCCTCGGAGGTCGCCTACCCGGCGGCCGGCACGCCCAACGCCGAGGTGCGGCTGTTCCTGCTCTCGGTGTCCGGCGGGCAGCGCACGGAGGTCGTCTGGGACCGGGCGGCGCATCCGTACCTCGCGGCGGTGCACTGGTCCTCGGCCGGCGCGCCGCTGCTGCTCGTGCAGTCCCGCGACCAGCGCCACCAGCGCCACCTCACCGTGGACCTCGGCACCGGGGCGACGACCACCGTGCACGAGGAGAAGGACCCGGGGTGGCTGGAACTCATCCCCGGCACCCCGGCGTGGACACCCGACGGTCGGCTGCTGCGGGTCGGCGACGAGGACGGGGCGCGCGCCCTGTACGCGGGCGACCGCCGGCTGACAGACCCGGCACTGCACGTCCGCGCGGTGCTCGACACGGGCCCCGAGGACGTGCTGTTCAGCGCCTCGACCGGGGAGATCGCGGACGTCGCCGTGTACCGGGTGCGCCACCAGGACGGCAAGCCCGGCGCCGCCGAGCGGCTGACGGGCCCCGGCCCGGTGCACGCCTCGGCGGTGCGCGGCGGCGAGGTGCTGGTGACGGTGACCGCGCGGCTCGACCACCCGGGCTCCCGCGTCGAGATCCGCACCCCGGCCGGGACGTCACCGCTCGCCTCCCACGCGCACACCCCGTCGCTGACCGCCCGGCCGAACCTGCGGCTGGCCGGCGAACGCCGGATTCCGGCCGCGGTGCTGCTGCCCACCGGGCACCGCCCGGACGACGGCCCGCTGCCGGTGCTCATGGACCCCTACGGCGGCCCGCACGGCCAGATGGTGGTCGGCGCGCACAACGCCTACCTCGGCTCCCAGTGGTTCGCCGACCAGGGCTTCGCCGTCATCGTCGCGGACGGCCGCGGCACCCCGGGCCGCTCGCCCGAGTGGGAGAAGGCGATCCGGAACGACTTCGCCGGGGTCACCCTCGACGACCAGGTGCACGCGCTGCACGCCCTCGCCGAGGAGTTCCCGCTGGACCTCGACCGGGTGGCGATCCGCGGCTGGTCCTACGGCGGCTATCTGGCCGCGCTCGCCGTGCTGCGGCGGCCCGACGTGTTCCACGCCGCCGTGGCCGGGGCGCCGGTGACCGACTGGCGGCTGTACGACACCCACTACACCGAGCGCTACCTCGGCGACCCGAACGAACAGCCGGAGGTGTACCGCGCGAACTCGCTGGTGACGTCGGAGGGTCTGGGCGAGGCTGCCGAGCCGCACCGGCCGCTGATGCTCATCCACGGTCTGGCCGACGACAACGTCGTGGCGGCGCACACCCTGCGGCTGTCGTCGGCGCTGCTGGCGGCCGGCCGGCCGCACGAGGTGCTGCCGCTGAGCGGCGTCACCCACATGACGCCGCAGGAGCAGGTCGCGGAGAACCTGCTGCTGCTCCAGGTCGACTTCCTGCGCCGCAGCCTCCAGCTCTAGCGACCGTCCGGCGCCGCCTCCGGGAAGTGGCAGGCCGTCAGGTGTCCGGCGGGGCTGCCCGGGCGGCGGGTGAGCGGCGGTACCTCCACCGCGCAGCGCTCCTCCGCTTTCCAGCACCTCGTGCGGAAGCGGCAGCCGGAGGGCGGGTCGACCGGGGAGGGCACGTCCCCGGTCAACCGCACCCGCTCGCGCTCCCGGGCGCCCGCCTCCTCGACCTCGGGGACGGCCGACAGCAGCGCGACCGTGTAGGGGTGGCGCGGCCGGGCGTAGATCGACTCCCGGTCGCCGGTCTCCACGACCCGCCCGAGGTACATCACCGCGACCCGCTCGCAGAAGTGCCGTACCACCGCCAGATCGTGGGCGATGAAGACAAAGGCGATGCCCTTCTCCCGCTGGAGCCCCCGCAGCAGGTTCACCACCTGCGCCTGGATGGACACGTCCAGCGCGGAGACGGGCTCGTCGGCGACGATGAGCCGGGGCGCCAGGGCCAGCGCCCTGGCGATCCCGATGCGCTGCCGCTGTCCGCCGGAGAACTCGTGCGGGAAGCGGTTGTAGTGCTCCGGATTGAGGCCGACGGTCTCCAGCAGTTCCCGCACCCGTGCCTCCCGGCCGCCGGGCGGGGTGACGCCGTTGATCTCCAGCGGCGCGCCGACGATGCGGCCGACGGTGTGCCGGGGGTTGAGCGAGGAGTACGGGTCCTGGAACACCATCTGGATCTCGGAGCGGATCGGCCGCAGCTCCCGGCGTCCGGCGTGGCTGATGTCCCGTCCCCGGTAGGCGATCGTGCCGGCGGTCGGTTCCAGCAGCCTGGTGAGCAGCCGCCCGGTGGTTGACTTCCCGCAGCCGGACTCCCCGACGAGGCCCAGCGACTCCCCCTCGCCCAGCGTGAGGTCGAGGCCGTCGACCGCGTGCACCGCGCCGACGCGTCGGCGGAAGGGGAAGCCGCCGTACACCGGGAAGTGCTTGGCGAGCCCGCGTACGGAAAGCAGCGGCTCGCGCTCCCTACCGCCGGAGTCGGCGACGGATGCGGCGGCGGACTCGGCGACGGGGCCGGCGGCGTGGTCGGCGGTGGCGGTGGCGGTGTCGTCGTCGCGGTAGGGGGGTGTCATGTGCCGCTCCGGTCCGCCCGGCCGGTCGGCGGCAGGCGCTGGTGTTCCGTCAGATGGCAGGCCGCTGCGGAGGTTCCGGACGGCAGCGGTGGTCGCTCGTCGGCGCAGCGCCCGCCGGGGACCAGCGTCCGCTCGGGGCAGCGGGGGTGGAA
>NZ_VJYK02000629.1 GCF_007097205.2 Streptomyces alkaliterrae | reverse complement strand
GGCGGGTCGGGGGCGACCATGGACGCATGTCCGGTCCTTATCTCATCCGTGGCGCGGTGGCGCTGCCCGAGTCCGAGCTGCGTTGGCGGTTCAGTCGTTCCTCCGGGCCGGGCGGCCAGCACGTGAACACCAGTGACACGCAGGTCGAGTTGCGGTTCGACCTCGCGAACACCGAGGCGCTGCCGGAGGTGTGGCGGGAGCGCGCGCTGGAGCGGCTGGCGAACCGGCTGGTGGACGGCGTGCTGGTGGTGCGCGCCGCCGAGCACCGCTCGCAGTGGCGGAACCGCGAGACGGCGTGTGTGCGGATGGCCGCGCTGCTCGCGGAGGCGACGGCGCCGCCGCCGAAGCGGCGCAAGCAGGCGCGGACGCCGCGCGGCATCGTCGAGCGGCGGCTGAGGGAGAAGAAGCAGCGCGGGCAGCTGAAGCGCGGACGGTCCGGGCGCGGCTGGGACTGAGCCGTCGAGGCTGAGCCGCTGGGACTGAGCCGCTGGGACTGGGAGACGCGAGCCGGGGAGGTGGCAGAGGGGCGCGGGGAGTGAGGCGCGCTACCTCCTGCGTGAGTGGACTAGACCTTTCGAGGGGTGTCGGGCGAAACTGGGCCCGTGAGATACGCCATCGCCCTCGACGTGGGCGGCACCGGGATGAAGGCTGCCCTGATGGGGGCGGACGGCGGGCTGCTGCACCAGGCCCGCCGCCCGACCCGCCGTGAGGACGGTCCGCAGGCCGTGACCGCCGCCGTACTCGACTTCGCAGCGGAGCTCCGGCGCGTCGGCGTCGAACGCTACGGGGAGGAGCCCGCCGCGGCGGGCGTGGCGGTGCCCGGGATCGTCGACGAGGTCGCCGGCGTCGTCGCCTACGCGGCGAACCTCGGCTGGCGTGACCTGCCGCTGCGCGACCTGCTGGAGGAGCGGCTGGCCGGGGGCCGGGT
>NZ_VJYK02000628.1 GCF_007097205.2 Streptomyces alkaliterrae | reverse complement strand
GGGTTGTGGGGAGGTGGGTGCGGGCATGGCGGTCTCCGTTCCCAGCAGAATGGATAGTGGCACTCTCCGCTATCCGATAGCGCCACTATCCATGATGGTCGTGGCGTGCGCAAGACCCGGGTGGTCGGCTGTGGAAAACCCGCGGGGTCCACGGGTGTGGGCGGTGCGGGGGTTCCGGGGAGCGGCGCGTACGGTCGAGACGCGCGGAGCGTACGGTCGACTGTGCGTGACGCCGACGTGAGGCGGAGGAGACGGAGCGGGATGCGCATCGGAGAACTGAGCGAGCGGGCGGACGTGCCGGTGCCGACGATCAAGTACTACCTGCGTGAGGGCTTGCTGCCGCCCGGGCGTCGCACCAGCCCCAACCAGGCGCGGTACGACGATTCGCACCTCGGACGCCTCCGGCTGATCAGGGCGCTGACGCAGGTCGGCGGCCTCCCGGTGGCGGACGCGAAGATCGTGCTGGACGCCGTCGACGATCCGGGTCGCACTCCGCACAAGGTGCTGGGGGCGGCGCAGCGCGGGCTCACCGCGACCTACGCGGTCGGCTCCGAGGAGGACCTGGCGCGGGCCCGGCGGGTCGTCGCCGACCTGATCGAGCGGCGGGGGTGGCGGGTCTCCCCGGCGGGCGTCCCCGCGCACGCACTCGCCGCCGTGCTGGCGACGATGCGCGAGACGGGGCTTGAGGCCTTCGAGCGGCGACTCGACGAGTACGCGGAGGCCAGCGAGCGGATCGCGGCCGCGGACGTGGCCGGAACGGTGGACGAGTCCGATCTGGAGGCCACCGTGATGAGGGTCGTCCTGGGGACGCTGCTCGGTGACGCCGCGCTCGCCGCGCTCCGGCGGCTGGCGCAGGCGGACGCCTCCGCTCGGCACTACGGCCATGGGGGGCCCGCGCCGGCGGGCGACGGCGGGGATGACGAGGCGGGTGCTTCGGGC
>NZ_VJYK02000627.1 GCF_007097205.2 Streptomyces alkaliterrae | reverse complement strand
GGGCGGGGTCACCCGACCCGGGCGCTGGCAAACGATAGTGCGTGATGTGCCGACACCACATCGTTCCCGCCGGTGATTTTGGCGTTTTCGTCACATGCGCGGAAGCGTGATTAGCGGCACACTGCCCCGATCCTTCCCAACAGGTGTACGGGGCACCCGGAACGGGCAGACTCGACCACCGGCGGGGAAGCCGATGCTGCAAGATATGCCCGTGTCCCAGTCAGACGAGACCCACGCAGCCGCCCCCGTCGACATCACCGCTGACTCCCCCGAGGCCCACCGTGCCCGCCGGGAACTCGACCCCGCCACGATGCGCGCCCGCTACCGCGCCAAGGGGCTCTTGGAGAAGGACCTCGCGGACGATCCCGTCGAGCAGTTCGACCGCTGGTTCCACCACGCCGCGGAGAGCGGACTGCACGAACCGAACGCGATGGTCCTGTCCACCGCCGACGCCCGCGGCCGGCCCAGCTCGCGGACCGTCCTGCTCAAGCAGTACGGCACCGACGGCTTTGTCCTCTTCACCAACTACGGTTCCCGCAAGGGCCGGGAGATCGCCGAGAACCCGTACGTCTCGCTGCTCTTCCCCTGGCACGGCATCGCCCGCCAGGTGATCGTCACCGGCCGCGCCACCCCGGTCGGCAGGGCCGAGACCATCGCCTACTTCCGCTCCCGCCCGCACGGCTCCAAGCTGGGCTGCTGGGCCAGCGAGCAGTCCTCCACGGTCGCCTCCCGCGAGGAGCTGGACGCCCTCTACGCCGAACTCGCCGCCCGCTACCCGGAGGGCGAGGACGTACCGGCCCCGCCGCAGTGGGGCGGCTACCGGGTGGTGCACGAGACGGTCGAGTTCTGGCAGGGACGGGAGAACCGGCTGCACGACCGGCTGCGCTACCGCCGCACCGATACCGGCTGGACGGTGGAACGCCTCTGCCCCTGAGCCCCGGCC
>NZ_VJYK02000626.1 GCF_007097205.2 Streptomyces alkaliterrae | reverse complement strand
CCCTCGTACTGCCCGCCGTCGCCCGTGTCCGAGCCCCACCCCCAGCTGCCGCCGGTGAAGGCCGCGACCACCAGGTAGTGGGGAAGCGCCAGCAGCCACCACTTGACCAAGACCAGCCCCCGGGACAGCCGCTCCGGGTGGTCGACGTGGACACGCAGCGCGTAGTCCGGCACCTCCTTCAGGGTGAACGGGGGGTAGCGGTCGGTGCCCAGCACCGTCCACGCGTAGAAGACCACCCGCCACGTCCAGCGCAGCACCCCCACGTTGAAGTCGAAGATCCCCCGCGGGTAGCGGGCCGTGAAGAGGATCGCGAAGAACGCCACGAGGGTCAGGACCCAGAAGGCGATCCAGAGGAAGACCAGCACGATGTAGTGCGGAATGGCCAGGAACCACTTCACCAGCCACATCCAGCGCTTCAGCCGGGGATCGACCTCGGCCTCGACACGCAGGGGGTACGGAGCGACGGGATTCACGCGGTCACCACCTCCGGAGGATCGCGCCCCCACGGCCGGGGATCCCAGGATCGGCCGTCCGGCCCGCCCACGCCCCCGGAGCAGGGCCGGACGGAGGACGGCGCCGCGCCGCAGCACTCGCCGAAGCCGGAGTGGACCACCATTCCCTCGCGGGTCATGCCGCCACCCCCGGGGTGCGGTCGGGGTAGGGGAAGCCGACGGGTTCGAGGTTGGTGACGCCGGGGCCTTCGCTGCCGATGCCCCAGCCCAGGGCCTGGGCCCAGAACCGGCCGAGGGCGGAGTCGTCCTGGGCCTTCGTGTTGATCTGCACGAGTCGTGTCGCCATGGCGGAGGTCCTAGAAGCCCACCTCGACGGGTCGTCTCGTCAGGGCGCCCGGTCGAGGCGGACGTTGTCGACTGCCCAGTACCAGTTGTTGTCGCCGCTGTAGCGGAAGTGGATCCGGGCGTGGCGGGCGGTGGCGGGGACGTGGAG
>NZ_VJYK02000625.1 GCF_007097205.2 Streptomyces alkaliterrae | reverse complement strand
GGCCCGCCCTCCACCGACCCGGCCGAGGTACAGCGCCGCACCACCGAGGCCGCACTGCTGCAACTCGGCCACGGCGCCACCGCCGTCCGCACCCACGTGCGGATCGGCGACGTCACCGGCCTCCGGGCCCTGGAAGCCGTCCTCGCCGCACGCCGCGCGCTGCGCGGACTCACCGACCTCACCACCGCCGCCGTCCCCCGCCTCCTCACCGGCGCCGCCGGCGCCGACAGCGCCGCCATGCTGCGCGACGCCGTCAAGATGGGCGCCACCACCGTCGGCGGCTGCCCCGACCTCGACCCCGACCCCGCCGGCTACACCGAGACACTGCTGGAGATCGCCGCCGAACACGGCTGCGCCGTCGACCTCCACACCGACGCCGACGACCCGGCCCGCCTCGCCAGACTCGTCGCCATGACCGCGGGCCTCCGCCCGGCCGTGACCCTCGGCCCCTGCTCAGGGCTGGCCCGGCTGCCCCGACCGGCCGCCGCGCGCGCCGCCGAACAACTCGCCGCCGCCGGCGCCACCGTCGCCGTACTTCCGCAGGGCGGCTGCCCGCTGACGGAGCGTCGCAACCGCGCCGGCGCCGCACCCGTCCGGCTGCTCCGCGCCGCCGGCGTCCGCGTCACCGCCGGCAGCGGCGCCCTGCGCGACGCCGCCAACCCCGTCGGACGCGGCGACCCCCTCGAAGCCGCCTACCTGCTGGCCTCCCACGGCGAGACCGGCCCCGAGGACGCGTACGAGGCCGTCAGCGCCACCGCGCGCGACGTGCTCGGACTGCCCGAGGTGCGCGTCGAAGCCGGCTTCCCCGCCGAACTCCTCGCCGTGCGCGGCCGGAACCTCCCCGGCGCGCTCTCCCTCGCCTACAGCCGCGTGGTCATCCACCGGGGCCGCGTCGTCGCCCGCACCAGCGCGGTACGCGAGTTCTGCGACGCCCAACCCTCCGGCCC
>NZ_VJYK02000624.1 GCF_007097205.2 Streptomyces alkaliterrae | reverse complement strand
TACAACCTCAACCGTCTCGGACGGCTGGAGGAGTCGCACCGGCTCGCCCAGGAGGTCGCCGCCGCCCGCGCCCGGGTGCTCGGCACCCACCACCCCGACACCCTCGCCAGCCGCTTCGAGGTCGCCTCGGGCCGGGGCCGACGGGCACGGGGAACGCGGGCCGGTGCCGTCCGTCGGCGACCAGCCGCGCCAGTTCGGCGGCGTCCTTGGGGCGCCGGTCGGGGTCCTTGGCGAGAAGCGTGAGGACCAGGTCGTCGAGTTCCGGCGGGAGTTCGTCGCGCAGCCGCCTCGGCGGCACGGGTTCGGTCTCCTGGTGGCCCACCAGGACGGACCAGGCGTCCTCCAGGTCGAACGGCGGCGCGCCGACGGCGATCTCGTAGAGCACGCAGCCCATGGAGTACAGGTCGCTGCGGTGGTCGACGTCGTCGCCGGCGATCTGCTCGGGTGACATGTAGTGCGGGGTGCCCATGGCGGCGCCGCCGGTCTGCCGGGCGGTGAAGCCGGCCTCCTGCCCCAGGTGCGCGATGCCGAAGTCGCAGATCTTCACGGTGCCGTCGGTCAGCCGCATGACGTTGGCCGGCTTGAGGTCCCGGTGGACGACGCCCTGGGCATGGGTGTAGGCCAGGGCCTCGGCGATCTGCTGGGCGATGTCCCAGATGTCGGTGACGGCGAGCGGGCGGCCGTCCTCGGCGTCCAGGAGCTGGCTGAGGTTGTGGCCGTCCAGGAGTTCCATGACCAGGAAGGGCACGCCCTCGGACTCGCCGAAGTCGTGTACGACCGTCACGCCCCGGTGCTGCAGGCCGGCGGCGACGCGCGCCTCCCGGCGGAACCGCCGGCGCAGTTCGCCGGAGAGCTCGCCGTCGGTCTGCGCGCGTTGCGGGCGCAGACACTTGACCGCGACCCGGCGGCCGAGGGACTCGTCCCTGGCCCGCCACACCTCCCCCATGC
>NZ_VJYK02000623.1 GCF_007097205.2 Streptomyces alkaliterrae | reverse complement strand
GGCCCCCGCCATGACTCCGCGCCCCTCCACCCGCCGCGCTTCCGCGACTGGCGGGACGCCGCCGACTGGCTGGACGGCGCCGGCGGCGAACTGGTCGACGTCGTGGCGCACGCCGCCACCGCCGGCGAGAGCGACCACGCCTGCTGGATCGCCGAGGCCCTCGTCGACCACCTCGTCCGCCAGGGCCGCTACCACGAGTGCCGCACCGCACTCAAACTCGCCCTTGCCTGTGTGGACGACGCGACCGACCGACGTATGCCCTCCTCCCTGCGCAACGGCATGGGAACCGCCGACTTCTACCAGGGCCGCTACCGGCAGGCCCACGACTGGTTCACCGACGCGCTGCGCGCCGCCCGCCGCGACGACGAGACACGCGAGCAGGCCCGCGCCCTCGCCGGTCTGGGGGCCGTGCAACTTCCCCTCGGCCGCCTCGCGGACGCCGTCGCCCACCTCACCGAGGCGGCGGAACTCGGCGCCCGCCTCGACGACGACTGGCTCACCGGCATGACCACCTGCAACCTGGGCGTGATCCACGCCCAGGAGGGCCGCCACGGGCGGGCGCTGGAACACTACGCCGCCGCACTCCCCCTCGCCGAGAAGCTCGGCAGCCCCCGACTGATCAGCAAGACCCTGTGCGCGGCCGCCGCCTCGCACCTCGCCCTCGGCGACCACACCTCCGCCCGCGACGCCCTGCGCACCGCGGCCGAACAGGCCAGCCAAGCCGGAGACCCCCAACTACGCGCGACGAGCCTGTCCCGTCTCGCCGCCGCCGAACACGGCCGCGGCGACCTGCGCGCCGCCCTCGCCCTCCACCACGAGGCCCTGGCCACTCTCAACGAACACAGCAGTACCACCGTGGAGATCGAGATCCGCAGCCGCCTCGCCCACACCTACATGGCACTGGGCCGCCACACCGAGGCCGAGGCCGAATTCCGGAAGGCCCACTCCCTCCC
>NZ_VJYK02000622.1 GCF_007097205.2 Streptomyces alkaliterrae | reverse complement strand
CGCCCGGCCCGTCCGGCCAGGGGGAGACGGCCCCCGCCCCGGAGATCGACGTCAGCGTGCCGCACTCCGCCCGGATGTGGAACTACTGGCTCGGCGGCAAGGACAACTACGCGGCCGACCGCGCCGCCGGTGACCAGTTCAAGGCCAACTTCCCGGCCATCGTCGACACCGCCCGCGCCTTCCGCGCCTTCCTCAGCCGAGGCATCCGCTACCTCGCCGACGAGGCCGGCATGCGGCAGTTCCTCGACATCGGCACCGGCCTGCCGACCTTCGACAACACCCACGAGATCGCCCAGCGCATCGCACCCGAGTCGCGCATCGTCTACGTCGACAACGACCCGCTGGTCCTCGCGCACGCCCGAGCGCTGCTCACCAGCACCCCCGAAGGCGCCACCGACTACCTCCACGCCGATCTGCGCGACCCCGCGCCCATCCTCCGCGACGCCGCCCGCACCCTCGACCTCGACCAGCCCGTCGCGCTGATCCTCAGCGGCATCCTCGGCCACCTGACCGACGACGACGAGGCCCACCGGATCGTCGACACACTGCTCGACGCCCTGCCCTCCGGCAGCCACCTGCTCGTCTGCGACGGCACCAACACCGACGAGACCCTCAACGACGCCCAGCGCGAGCACAACCGCGACGCCGAGACCGTCCAGTACCGCCTCCGCAGCCCAGAGCAGATCGCCGCGTTCTTCAAGGGCCTCGAACTCGTCGAGCCCGGCGTCGTCTCCTGCCCCCTCTGGCGCCCCGAACCCAACCGCTTCGGCGAGCCCGTCCACGTCGACGCCTACGGCGCCATCGGCCGCAAGCCGTAGGCTGAGCAGGTGAGTTGGGGGAGGAGGGACACTGAACCACCGCACGCGCAAGAAGCTCAGCAGACAACTCGTCCACGCCGCCCGCTTCGAGGACCCGCGGCGGGTACGCGCCCTGCTCCGCGCCGGCGCCGACCCCGCC
>NZ_VJYK02000621.1 GCF_007097205.2 Streptomyces alkaliterrae | reverse complement strand
GCTCGGGTCCGTGGGCGGTTTCTCTGGTCGGGGTGGGTGTCGTCGCGGCCATCGTCAGACCACCTCCTCTGTTCCCGCTTTGCGCATGTAGGTGGTGACCATGACGAGGATGAGGGCCATGAGCAGGAAGGACATGGCCGCGGCGGTCGGGTAGTCCAGCACGTTGAGGAACTGTTTCTGGATGGCGTTGCCGACCATCTGCTCCGAGGGGGAGCCGAGGAGTTGGGCGTTGATGTAGTCGCCGGAGGCGGGGATGAAGGTGAGCAGGGTGCCGGCGACGACGCCGGGCAGGGAGAGCGGGAAGGTGACGCGGCGGAAGGTGGTGGCGGGGCTGGCGTACAGGTCGCGGGCGGCTTCGTGCAGGGCCGGGTCGACGCGTTCCAGCGAGGCGTAGAGCGGGAGGATCATGAACGGCAGGAAGTTGTAGGTGAGTCCGCACACCACGGCGAGCGGGGTGGCGAGCACCCGGTCGCCGCTGGTCAGGCCGAGCCAGGCGGTGACGTCGAGGATGTGCAGGGCGTCGAGGGCGGCGACGACGGGTCCGCTGTCGGCGAGGATCGTCTTCCAGGCGAGGGTGCGGATGAGGAAGCTGGTGAAGAACGGCGCGATGACCATGACCAGCAGCACGTTGCGCCAGCGTCCGGCGCGGAAGGCGAGCAGGTAGGCGAGCGGGTAGCCGATGAGCAGGCACAGCACGGTGGCGGTGGCTGCGTAGGCGAAGGACCGCAGGAAGTGGCCGCCGTACTCGCGCAGCGCCTCCCAGTAGACGCCGAAGTTCCAGGTGACCCGGTAGCCCTCCTCCAGGGAGCCGGTCTGGATGGAGGTGGAGGCCTGGTAGACGAGGGGTGCGACGAAGAAGACGGCGAGCCACACGGCGGCGGGCAGCAGCAGCCAGTAGGCGGTGAGGTCGCGGCGGCCCGGCGGCGGGGGTGGCGGCGTGTCGGCGGCCTCACCGGTGGCGGTGGTG
>NZ_VJYK02000620.1 GCF_007097205.2 Streptomyces alkaliterrae | reverse complement strand
GGGTGGGAGGTGGGCCGGTGATGCCGAGGACGGTGAGGGCGCCGGTGCGGGGGTGGTGGCGGGTCTCGAGCCCGCTGTTGTCGAGGAGGGTGGTGAGCACGTGGTCGGTGGCCTGGTAGACGGCGTTGAGGAAGGTGGGGGCCGGGGCCTGGAGTGGCTGGTCCATCGCGGTGAGGAAGAGGTGGTCCGGGACGTGCCAGCTGACCACGACGTGGTCGGTGGGGCCTGCCAGCGGGCCCTCGCGTTCGAGGTAGACGCCCGCGTCGCCGGTCTCGATCGCGAGGGGGAGGCCGGCGAGGCGGGCGGCGTGGTAGATCCGCTCGACGAGGTAGGCGGGCAGCTGGTGTTCCTCGGGGGTCCGCAGTCGTGAGGTCGCGGGCGTCGCTGAGATTTCCATGTCATCGGTTTCCATGTCATCGATCACGCACAGCACCCTTGCGTGAACGTTCCGTGGTGGAAAGGGCTGTCGCGGCAACTCCCCCCGATCGAGCGACGGGCGCCGGAGGTGGACGCGGACCGGGCGGTGGAGCGATGATCTTGATGGTCGTGGAGAGGGGTGGACGAGGTGACGGGCGACTGGCGCCGGGATCGGGTGGGTGCCGCGCTGCGGGGCGAGAACCCGACGGTGATGCGGCGCCTTGCGGCGGGGTTCGCCGCGATCGGTGATGTGCAGTTCCTGCCCGGCTACTCCGTGTTGCTGGTCGACGAGCCGGGTGTGGAGCGGCTTTCGGAGCTCCCGGCGTCCCGGCGGTCGGCCTTTCTGGCCGACATGGATCTTCTCGGCGAGGCGGTGGAGCGCGGCTGCCGCGAGCTCGATCCGGCGTTCCGGCGGGTGAACCTGGAGATCCTGGGGAACACGGACGGGTTTCTGCATGCGCACGTGTGGCCTCGGTATGAGTGGGAGCCGGCCGGGTTGGTGGGCATGCCGGTGTGGCTCTATCCGCGGGAGAACTGGTGGGACGAGCGGTTTCGGCT
>NZ_VJYK02000062.1 GCF_007097205.2 Streptomyces alkaliterrae | reverse complement strand
GGCCGCCCTGTCCCCCGCCGACCGCACCACCCTCCGCGACCTGCTGCGCCGCATGCTCGGCGGCGACGCCGCGCCTGCACCGACGGCTGAGTGACCGTCACCGCGCCGTTGCCAACGGCCGCCCCGCCGACCACAATCCGAGGGTGCCCCTCACCCTCTCCCTCACCGAAGCGAACCGCATCCTCAGCGACCAGTTCGCCCCCTGGATCGTCGACCTCGGGCTCACCGTCGAAGACCTCGACGAGCGCCGCGCGGTCCTCCGCCTCCCCTGGTCCGACCGCCTCGCCCGCGACGGCGGCGGACTCTCCGGTCAGGCGCTGATGGCCGCCGCCGACACCGCCACCGTCATCGCCGTGTCCGCCGCGCGAGGGGCCTACGGCCCCATGACCACCGTCCAGCAGTCCACCTCCTTCCAACGCGTCCTGCGCGACACGGACGTACTGGTGTCCGCCGCCGTCAACAAACTCGGCCGCCGCATGGCCTTCGCCGACGTCACCATGACCGCCGACGGCTCCGACACCCCCTCCGCCACCGCCAGCACCCTCTACGCCCTCCTGGACTGACCGGCCCCTCCGGTCTCCGGTCCCTCACACGCTTCCGGCGCGCAGCGCACGCACCTCGCACCGCTCTCCCTCCGCCACCGCCAGCGCGACGCGCGTCCGCCGCGCCACCTCCGGCGCGAGGTACAGCCCGAGATGGCCCGGCCGCGCCCACCCCCACGGCGCGGCCGCGCCTGCGGCGATGGCTTCCGGCGCACCGTCCGGCGCTCCCGCGTCGCACACCAGGTGGAGCCCGTCCGCCGCGCTGTCCACGCCGACGACCACACTCGCGTCGGCGCGTACGCCGGTCCGCGCGAGCAATGCGCGCCGCGCCGCGGACCCGACGCACTCCCCCACCCGCAGGCGAGTCCCCGGCGGCCGCCAACCGCCGAACCCGTCCGCCACCAGCAGCACGTCCCCGCTGCCCGGATGGCTGAGCAAGACGTGCACCCGCACGGTCGGCACCATCACGCCGCCCTTCTGCCACGGGCGCCACGGGTCTCCCAACCCACCCGGAACCACACGCACTTACCGCCCGGCAGGCTCTCGTATCCGACGTCTGCCGCCAGCCCCCTCAGCAACCAGAGCCCGCGCCCGGCCTCGGCCATCCAGTCCGGCGACTTGATCACCGGTGGCCGGGCGGAACGGTCGACCACCCCGACCCGCACACCGCCCGTCTCGCGGCAGGCGGTCAACCGGCAGCGCCGGTCCGGCACATGGCGACACACGTTGGACAGCAACTCGGAGACGCCGAGCCGAACCACGTCCACCGCCTCGTCGTCAGCGCCCCACTCGCGAACGACCGCCGCCACGTCCTCCCGCCACGCCCGCACAGCCGCCACCTCGGCCACCAACTCCCAGGCGTAGCCACCCTCGCACCCGAAGGGATGGTCAAGAACCCTCATCAGCGCCTCCAGCGCTCGGTTCGCATACCGCCATGCGAAGAGATCCGACGGCACGTTTGGTGCCGTGCGACACACAGAGAGTGACAACACTTCGCACGTGACACAAGATGCTCAGCAACAATGTTGCAACGAAGCACTCGTGTGAGTGAGAGGTCACCTCAACGTCGCCCTTCTCCCCGAGACTTGCGGGAAGCTGGCGCTCGGAGACGAGGAGAGTGGGAGACATGGCAGGTCAACCCCGACCGACGGTTCGGCGTCGACGCCTGGGTTCGGAGCTGCGCCGCCTACGCGAAGCCGCCGGCATCAAGATGGAACAGGCAGCGGCACGCATCGACGGCGACAAGCCGAAGATCTCCCGAATCGAGAACGGCCGCATCAGCGTGCGGCGACTGGAGATCGAGGCGCTGCTCGACCTGTACGGCGTCACCGACCGCCGCACCGTCACTTCCCTTGTGACCCTCGGGAAGGAGAGCCGCAGGAAAAGTTGGTGGCACCAGTACGGCCAGAACCTGACGCCCGACTTCCAGGAATGGCTCGACCTGGAGGACGACGCTGTTCGCATCCACAGCTACCAGCCGTTGCTGGTACCCGGACTGCTCCAGACACCGGCCTACGCGCACGCGACGATCCGAAGCGCCGAACGCTCCGCCACAAGCGACGAGGTTCATGATTTCGTGGCCACGCGGATGACACGACAGGCCATCTTCGAACGCACCAACCGTCCGCAGTACGTGTGCATCCTCGACGAAGCCGTGCTCCATCGAGAGATCGGAGGCCCGGGTGTACTCGCCGCACAACTTCAGAAGCTTGCCGAGGTGGCCAGCCCACCAGAACTGACCGTGCAGGTCGTGCCGTTCAACCAGGGCTGGCACGCGGGCCTGAACGGCGGCTTCAGCCTCTTCACCTACCCCGACCCTATGGACCTTGACGTCGTGTCCGTGCAGTACATGGACGGGATGCTCTACTTGGAGGAAGATGAAAGCGTCGAGCGATACCGGATGGCCTTCGACCAGCTGCGAGCCTCAGCCCTATCGTCTCGGCAGTCGATTGAACTGATCTCGCGGCTGGCGCGGGACCTTGAGAGATAGCCAGAGGCTGGGCATGATGCGGCATCACCTTCCCGAGGACGAGTGGCGCAAGTCGTCCTACAGCCCTGACAACGGCGGCAACTGCCTGGAGACCCAGCCAGCGCCAGGCGAAGGCGTCGCGGTCGGGGACTCGAAGGACCGTGCACGGGGCGCTTTTGTCTTCCCGGCCGACACCTGGGCGTCGTTCGTGAAGGGCGTCAAGAGCGGCGACCTGTAACCCCGCGCCGCTGAGGCCCGCTCTACTCGGGCGCCCCACCCAACGCGCCGCCCTTGTCGTTGAGTTGCACGAGATCCCAGCGGTTGCCGTAGAGGTCGCGGAAGACGGCGACCGTGCCGTACGGCTCGTGTCGGGGTTCCTCCTCGAAGACCACCCCGGCCGCGCACAGCCGCGCGTGGTCCCGCTCGAACGCGTCGGTGTTCAGGAACCAGCCGACGCGTCCGCCGGTCTGGTCTCCCACCCGCCCCACCTGCGTGTCGGTCGCCGCCCGAGCCAGCAGCACGCCGGTCTCCCGGGCTCCGGGTGGCGCGACCACCACCCACCGCTTTCCCTCCTCGAGCCGGGTGTCCTCCAGCAGCCGGAAGCCGAGCACGTCGACGTAGAAGGCGATGGCCTCGTCATAGTCGCGTACGACGACAGTCACCAGTCCGATGTAGGCCATCGCAAGAGGATGCCATCCACGGGTTGAGAACGGCCCGCCCTCCCCGGTCACCCGGATGGGCCGGGCCGGGGGGCGAGGAGTTCGAAACGCGGCGAGCATCAGGCCGCGGGGCGGTATGGATGTGGAGGCGGCTATGGGACCGGAGGAACTGGCCGGTGCGGCCGATCCGGCGGTGCTCGGCGGGTATCTCGCCGAGGTGGCCCCGGCGGACGACGGCCACGCGCACGGGCCGGTCACGACGGTGCGGGAGGACACGTTCGAAGGGCACCGCATCGTGCTGCGGACGACCTACGAGATCACCGTCGACGACGAGCCGCTGCCGGTGCATCTGATGGTCGCTGACGACGGCACGGTGCACTGCCACGCGCTGCCGAACTTCCAGTTCCACTCCGCGCTGGCCTCGATCCGGGCGCTGATCCGCAGCTATCCGGACGACTTCGCGCCGGGGGACGGGGAGCCGCACAGGGAGCACCGGCTTGGAGGTGGTGGACGATGACCGCCGTCCGGCACAACGTGCTGACCGACGCGGGTGCGCGGGACGCGTACGCCCGGGGTGTGTTGCTGCTCAAGCGCGAGGTCTCCGGCTTCACGACGGACCAGTTCGGCATCCCTGGCGCCAGCCGGCCGGTCCGGACCTACGACCTGTTCGTGATCTGGCACTGCCTGGCGATGCGGACGGCGATCCCGCCGGGCGGTGAGTGGTGGGTCCGCAACGCCGCGCACAGCGGACCGGTGTTCCTGCCGTGGCACCGGCTGATGCTGGCCGTACTGGAGTTCCAGCTGCAACGGGTGCTGGACGACGAGGAGTTCGGAATCCCGTACTGGGACTGGTCGGTGGACGGGTCGCTGCCGGCACCCGGGGACGCGCCGTTGTGGCGGCCGGAGTGCATGGGCGGGCAGGGCGATCCGGTCGCCGACGGGCCTTTCGCCTTCGACGACCAGGACCCGGGCACGTTCCGGGTGTTGCTGGAGACGGACATGTTCGTCAACCTGCGGCAGACCGACCGGGGGTTGCGGCGGGCCTTCGGCCGGGAGGCGGCGACGCTGCCGAACGCCGTGGATGTCGGCGAGGCGTTCAACACGGCGCCCCCGTTGGGCGATCCGACGCTGGCCCGTTACGACTCGCGGCCCTGGTTGGCGGGTTCGCCGGGCTTCCGGAGCCGTCTGGAGGGGTACAGCGGCCCGGGTCTGCACAACCAGGTGCACCGCTGGGTCGGCGCCGACATGACACTCGCGTCCTCCCCCAACGACCCGGTGTTCTATCTGCACCACGCGAACGTCGACCGGCTCTGGGAGGCGTGGATGAACCGCAACGGGCGGGTGTACCTGCCGTCGGCGAACGAGCCCGAGACCATGCTGGGCGGCCGGATCGACGACGCGCTGATGTCCCCGTTCGGGCTGCGGGCCCGTCCCCGCGACCTGCTCGACCTGAGCGCGCTCCACACTTACGACACGGTGCCGTGAACGGGTGGGCGCGACGGAAAGGCGTCGGGTGACACAGGTCGATCAGGCCCGACGCCTGGGCGTGCGGGCTGAGCTGCTTGTCCAGCCCGCCGACGTCGAGCGGCAGCACGCCTGATCCCGGGCCGAGCCGCCGCCGGGACCGGCGGGCGGGTCAGCCGAGGTCGCCGCGGAGGCGTTTGGCGCGGAGGACGAGTTCGAGCTGGAAGCGGTGGTCGGGGTCGTCGATGCCGTCGCCCCACAGTTCGCGGATCTGGCGGAGCCGGTAGCGGACGGTCTGCGGGTGGACGCCCAGCCGGGTGGCGATCTCCGGGGCGCCGCCCCGGGTCTCCAACCAGGCGAGCAGGGTCTCGGCGAGTCGGCGGCCGTGGGCGGTGCCGCAGTCGTTGAGGGGTGCGAGCAGGCGGCGGCCGAGATCGTCGATGAGTTCGCGGGGCGGGAGGAGGACCAGCGCCTCGGTGTGTTCGGTGCAGTCGACGAGGCCGCCGCCGGGAAGCAGGCCGTCCTCGATGAGGGAGACGGCCTGCTGGGCCCAGCGCAGTGACTTCGCGGCCTGCTCGAGCGGTACGGGTGGGCCGACTGCGCCGTGCCAGCCGGAGACGGTGCGGCGCAGCAGTTCGGCGCGGCCGGCCGCGTCCGGTTCGGGGACGACCAGGATCGGCCGTTCGCGCTCCATGTCGAGCAGGACGTCCGGGCCGACGGCCGGGGGGACGGCCTCGCGGGCCGGGCGGAGCAGCACGGCGACGGCGACCGTCTCCGGCAGGGCCCAGCCGATCCGGGCGGCGCGTTCGGCGATGGCGGCCGGGGAGGGCGGCTCCTCGTCGTGTTCGGCCAGCAGCAGGTCGAGCAGGCCGCGCTGGAGGCGCAGCCGCTCGCCGGCGCGGCGGGCGGCGGCCTCCGCGTAGCCGCGTACGGACTCGGCGACCAGGCCGTCCAGGTACTGGAAGCCGGACTCGGCGAGTTCGTACATGGCGGGAGCGGGGATCTGCACCTCCTGGCCGATCTCGGCGAGGCGGCGCCAGGCGAGGCGGACGCCGAGCCGGTAGATCGCCTGGAGGGAGTCCAGGCTGCGGCCCTCCAGGAGTTCCCCGCGGCCGAACTCCTGGAACACCGGTGGGTGCACGTGGGGGTGGCCCAGCCCGGTGGCGAGGTGTTCGACGAAGTGCTCGAGGGCGCGGCGGATGCCGATGAGGGACATCGGCACACCGTTGCTGTCGAGGATGACGGGCAGGCCCGGGTACTCCTGGCGGATCTCGCGCAGGATGTCCTGCGCGAGCACCGGGATCTCGCCCCGGGCCAGCTCGGTGAAGCGCCGTACCTGCGCGTCGGGCACCGCGCGCCAGGCGGAGCCGACCTCGGTCTCCATGGTCACTCCTCGGCGGACGCCGCCGCGTCGGAGGAGCGGGCTTCTTCGGGCGAGTGCTCGGGGAAGTACACGAGCGGGACGTTCGGCTGCTCGGGGGTCGCACTCAGCAGCGACACGACGCCGACAGCGGCCCCGACGGCGAGGATGGCCGCTGCGACGCAGGTCAGAGCGGCTGCGAGGAGTCTGTGCATGGCGCGGCGGACCTCTCAATGGGATGTGGTTCGAGTATCCCGGTCACCAGCGGTCGCCCCCGACACCAGTTCTCTGCTGAGTCTGGAAGGGCATTGACGTGCTGTCAAGGGTTCGCTTACGGTCACCGGCCACGGCAGGCTTACTCGCCGCCTTCACTTCTCGAAGACAGCTCGAAGACATCGCGAAGAAGATCTCGAGACATCCTCGAACGCGCGACTTCATCCTCTGGGAGCACCCGCCATGCGCCGTTCCGCCTCACCTCTGTCGCTGATTCTGTTGGGAATCGGCGTGTTTCTGCTGGTCCTGGGCCCGATGCTGGCCTGGTACGTGGAGCCGCGCGCCAAGCGCACTCCGATCGACGTGGACCAGACCACGGTCTTCAACGGGACCGGAACGTACTTCGACCAGTCGAGCGTCAGGACCCGCGACAACGAGCCGCTGACCATCACCCGCCGGGTGATGGGCAACGTGGCCGAGAGCGAGCGCAACGGCGTCGCGGTCTGGGACGTGTCGACGACGATCGACACCGAGACCACGCTCAAGCGCCGCGATCCGCGCAAGTCGCTCCAGTGGACGACCGAGCGCTGGGTGTCGGATCGGGAGACCAACCGGCCGGTGCACTGCTGCGGTGAGACGCCGAAGAAGATCCAGGGCGAGGCGTACCTGAAGTTCCCGTTCGGCGTCGAGGAGCGGGACTACCGCTGGTGGGACTCCACGCTCGGCGACGCGGTGACCGTGAAGTACGACAAGAGGGTCAAGGTCAAGGGCTACGAGGGCATGCGGTTCACGGCGACGGTCGAGGCGACCCGCACCGGAAGCCGGCAGGTGCCCGGCGCGCTCCTCGGCGTGGAACGGCCGCAGGTCATGGCCGAGGAGTGGTACGAGAACGGCGGGATCGAACTGGTCGTCGACGAGGCCACCGGACGCATCCTCCGGGCGAAGATCGCCCCCAAACTGACGTTGCGCGCACCGGGCGGCGCCGAGAAGGGCGCCGTCACGCTGTTGGAGAGCGGCGGGATCGTCTTCGACGACAAGACGCAGGAAGCCCAGGTCAAGCAGGCCAAGGCGGACAGCAAGAAGCTGCGCACGGTCGGCACGACTGCGCCGGTGGCCTCGGGCGCGGCCGGTACCGCGTTGGCGCTGGCCGGCGGTGTGCTGCTGATCCGCGGACGCCGCGAGGAGTGAGCCCGGGGCCGAGCGGCCCCACGAACCCCAGGAACACCGACGCGGGGCGGCGGAGCCACACACCCAGAGGGGGCTCCGCCGCCCCGCGCCGGCGGCGCGCCCGCGCCCGGTTCGCCGAGACGTCACCGCGAGATCGGCGAGACCCAATCGAGACATGGTGTCGTAACACTGGACCTCACGCGTACTGGCCAGTAGAAAGCTGGTAGGAGCGCGTTGTCAGGCCGACTTCAGGCCAGATTCCCTGCCCTGGATGACAAGAACCGAACCCCGCGAAATCGGAAATTGTCATCTGAGTGAGTAGCCGCCGACCATCGGGCCGCGAAAACTGAGCACACTCGATCGCCAGCTGCCCCCCGGCGGTCATCCAGTTCGTACACACCAAGCAACACCGAAGAAGGGCCACCGGCGCCGGTACGGCGTTCGAGCCCCTCCCCCACCGCATCCGTACACAGCACCGAGCCGTACCCAGCCACCCCCGCATCCCCAGCCATCCGCAACCCGAGACGAGTTGGAGCGCCCATGCCCCAGCACGTGCCGCCGGTCGCCCCCTCCGTCACGTCCCTCGTTCCGCGTCAGACGACGGAGGCGGCCACCGCAGCGCCCGCCGTCCAAGCGCCCCCCACACCGCGCAGGATCGTCTTCCTCGCCCGCCGGGATCTCGACAACCCGGCGGCCGGCGGATCCGAGCTGCTGATCGACCGCATCGCCCAGGGTCTGGTGGCCCACGGCCACCAGGTGACCCTGGTGTGCGGCGGCCCCGCCGCCTACCGCGACTACCGCGTCGTCTCCGCCGGCGGCGACGCCGACCACTTCCTCCGCGCCAAGCGCGCGCTCAACCGCCAGGTCGGCGACTGCGACCTGCTGGTGGAGGTGTCCAACGGGCTGCCGTACCTGGCCCCGCTGTGGCACCGGGGTCCCACGATGTGCCTGGTCAACCACGTGCACACCGAGCTGTGGGGGATGCGCTACCCGGCGCCCGCCGCACGGCTGGGCCGCAAGCTCGAACACTGGGCGCTGGCCGGCACCCACAAGGAGAACCTGCTGGTCGCCGTCTCCGGTTCCACCGCCGGGGCGCTGCGCGACCTCGGCGTGCCCGGCGAACGCATCCGCATCGTGCACAACGGTGTCGAGCGGCCGGCGGCGCTGCTGCCGAAGTCGCCCGAGCCGCTGTTCGTCGCCGTCGGACGCCTCGTCGAGTACAAGCGTGTGGACCTGCTGCTCCGACTGTGGGAGCGGGTGCGGCCGGTCACCGGCGGCCGGCTGGTCATCATCGGCGACGGCCCCGAGCGCGCGAACCTCGAGGCGGCCGCCGGGCCGGACGTCACCTTCACCGGACACGTCTCGGAGGCCGAGAAGCACCGGCTGCTGTGCGAGGCGTGGCTGCTGCTGCACCCCTCGGCGATGGAGGGCTGGGGCCTGGTGGTGATGGAGGCCGCCGCGCGCGGCACCCCCGCCGTCGGCTTCGACATCCCCGGACTGCGGGACTCCATCGTGGACGGCTCCACCGGGCTGCTCGCCCGCGGCGAGAGCTCCTTCGCCGCCGCGTGGTGCTCGCTCGCGCTGTCCAACCAGCGGCGGGAGCTGATGGGTTCGGCCGCCGCGCGGCGCGCCGAGTCCTTCGGCTGGGAGCACACCGTGCGGGCCTTCCGCTCGGTGGCGGCCGAGGCGTACCGGCGGGCGACCGCCGGACGCGGCGTCGCGTCCGTGGGCACCCGCCCGGCGCGCCACCCGGCCGGGCGGTGAGGAGCCGCACGTGAAAGACCCCTCCATCCGTCGGTCGTTGACGCTGTTCCGGGCGTTCATGAACGAGCAGTCGGAACCCGAGCACTGCTACGGACTGCTCGCCCGGGACGCCGTCTCGCAGGTCGAGCGGTACGAGCCGCTGGCCGGACGGACCGTGCTCGACATCGGCGGCGGCTCCGGCCATTTCACCGAGGAGTTCCGGCGGCGCGGCGCGCGCTGCTACCTCTTCGAGCCCGACCCCGCCGAACTCGGCGCGCACGGCCGCCGCACCCCCGGCGCCGTGCTGGCCGACGGCTATCTGCTGCCGGTCCCCGACGGCACGGCCGACGTCTGCTTCTCCTCCAACGTGCTGGAGCACGTCGCCGACCCGCAGACCTTCATCAGCGAGATGGTCCGGGTCACCCGCCCCGGCGGGCTGATCTACCTCTCCTTCACCAACTGGTACTCCCCCTGGGGCGGCCACGAGACCGCGCCCTGGCACTACCTCGGCGCCGCCCGGGCCCGTGCCCGCTACGAGCGGAAGCACGGCCGGCCGGCCAAGCACACTCTCGGCGAGAACCTGTTCGCCGTTCACGTAGGCCCCACCTTGCGTCATGTCCGGTCGCGTGACGACGTGCAGGTCGTCACCGCCCGCTCCCGCTACTGGCCCTTCCTGGCCGGTGCGATTACCCGCGTCCCGGGCGTGCGCGAGATCGCCACCTGGAACCTCCTTCTCATTCTTCGGCGGTGTCCCCATGTCGACGAGCACTGATGCCACGCTCCACCTCACGCCCGGCGGGCGTGGGCGGAGCCCGGGAGATCCGGGATCTCCGGGATCACCGGAAGAGCGGCCGCGCTCCAGGCGATGGCTGTTCGGTTTCTTTGCCGTCGTCCTGCTCTGCTTCGTCATCGCCGCTCCGGGGCTGATGACCTTCGAGACGAAGCTGGGGGTCGCGCTCGACCCCTGGAAGTTCCTCGGGCAGTTGGGCGACATCTGGTCGGACGAGGCCGGCTTCGGCGGCATCACCAACCAGTACATCGGCTACCTCTTCCCGATGCTCCCCTTCTACCTGGTCACCGATCTGCTCCAGATACCGGTGTGGCTGGCCGAGCGGCTGTGGCTCGCGCTCGTGGTGACCACCGCGTTCTGGGGCGCGCTGCGACTGGCCGAGCGGCTGCGGATCGGCTCCTCGTCGACCCGGCTGCTGGGCGCCGCGGCGTACGCGCTGTGGCCGACGTTCACCATCATCGTCGGCTCCACCTCGGCCGGCGCGCTGCCCGGCGCGGTGCTGCCGTGGGTGCTGCTGCCGCTCACGTCCGAGAAGCTCAGCGCCCGCGCGGCGGCGATGACCTCGGCGCTGATCATCCCCTTCATGGGCGGGGTGAACGCGGCCTCCACCCTGGCCGCGCTGCTGCCCGTCGGTCTCTACCTGCTGTGCCGCACCGGTGAGCGCCGCTGGCGGCTGCTGGCCTGGTGGGTGCCGGGCGTGATCCTGGCGACGCTGTGGTGGGTGATCCCGCTGCTGCTGCTCGGCTCCTACGGCGTGGACTTCATGCCGTACGTCGAGCAGGCGTGGAACACCACCAGCACGATGTCGGCCGCGGAGATGCTGCGCGGCGCGGGCAACTGGGTCGCCTACCTGAACTTCGGCGACGCCTGGCTACCGGCCGGCTGGCTGCTCGCGACAAGCGTGCTGGCCATCCTCGGCACCTCGCTGGCCGCCGCGTTCGGGCTCGCCGGGCTCGCCCGCCGGGACATGCCGGAGCGCCGCTGGCTGGTGCTGACCGTCGTCACCGTCGGCGTCATCATGCTGGCGGGCTACGCCGGTTCACTCGGCGGCCCGTTCGCCGGTGAGGTCCAGGGCTGGCTGGACGGCGCGCTCAAGCCGTTCCGCAACATCTACAAGTTCCAGCCCGGTCTCGCGCTCGCGCTGGCGCTCGGTCTCGCACACGTGGTGAACGTCGCCGCGCGCCGCAGCGCCGAGCGTCGCGGCCGGGCCGCCGGCCGGGTGCCGGGACGCCGGCTGGTGCCGGTGCTGGCCGCCGCGCTCGTGCTGCCCGCGATGGCGCTGCCGTACGCCAACGGCGACGTGCTCCAGCCGGGCGGGTTCAAGGACCTGCCCAAGCACTGGAAGGACACCGCCGACTGGCTCGCCGACAACTCCCCGAAGACGCGCGCGCTGGTCGTCCCGGCCACCGCGCACGGCGTCTACACCTGGGGTTCGCCGATCGACCAGCCGCTGCACGTGCTCGCCAAGTCCCCCTGGGCACAGCGCGACTACGTGCCGTTCGGCCCGGCCGGTGAGCGCCGCGCGATGGACGCCGTCGAGCAGGCGCTGATGACCGGCGGCACGGTGCCGGGCCTGGCCGACTTCCTCGGCCGCGCCGGCGTGCACAACGTCGTCGTGCGCAACGACCTCGACCCCGACCAGGTCGGCTACGTGCCGCCGCAGACCGTCAAGCGGACGCTGGAGTCCTCCGGCTACCGCCTGGTGAAGGCGTACGGGCCGCTGACGACCGGCGGACGCATCCCCGAGAACACCCCGATCAACATCCAGGGCTTCTACCCGCGCCAGCGCGCGGTGGAGATCTACGCGCCCGTCGAGGCGCCGCGCCCGCCGCGCGTCGCCGCGCTGCCCGTCGCCGACACCGCGCAGGTCAGCGGCGGCCCCGAGTCGCTGCTGCGGCTGTCCGCCGACCCGGAGTTCCGGGACCGGCCGGTGGTGCTGACCGGCGACGAGTACCCGGGTCTGAAGTCGCCGTCGCTGCACGTCCAGGCGGACGGGCTGCGCCGCAACGACACCCGGTTCGGGCTGGTGAACAGCAACACCTCCTACACCTACACCCGCGACGAGAGGAACCACCCGAACAGCCTCCAGGACGCCGGCAAGGAGCCGAAGCAGATCCTGCCGAGCACCGACGTGAACCACCAGACGGTCGCCGAGTTCGACGGCGCCAAGTCGGTGACCGCCTCCAGCAGCGGCAGCTGGCTGTTCCACCTGCCGCAGTTCGACCCGGTGCACGCCTTCGACGGCGACCCGAGCACCGGTTGGGCCGAGGCCAACGTCGACGGCGGCAAGGACGAGTGGATCCGGATCGACTTCGACGAGCCGACCCGAATCCCCTCCACCATCCGCCTGACCCCGCTGAAGCCCGACGGCATCCGCCCGGACGTCACCTCGGTGAAGATCACCACCGACAAGGGCAGCCAGGAAAGCGTGCTCAAGACCAACGGCGAGCAGCAGAAGGTCAAGGCGCCCGCCGGACTGGCCAAGTGGCTGAAGGTCACCATCACCGGCGTGCAGGAGCACCGGGCCGGACTGACCGGCGCCGGCTTCGCCGAGATCTCCGTCCCCGGTGTCCAGGTGAGCCGGAAGCTCGTCCTGCCGAACGACGCGCCGCGCGACTCCACGGACGGCGAGATCGTCTCGCTGCACCGCGCCACCGACCAGGGCGGCCTCAACCCGGCCGGCGCGGAGAACGGGCTGCACCGCGAGTTCCAGTCCGCGCGCGGCGGCAAGTACACCTTCAAGGCGACCGCCACCGCCGTGCCCGGCCGGGCCTTCGACGAGCTGATGGACGAGGTGGCGCCCGGGAGCCGCGACCGGGTGCGGGCCAGCGCGGACTCGGTGAGCCCCACCGGGGTCTCGCTCAGCGCCCGCAACCTGGTGGACGGCGACCTCACCACCGCGTGGATCGCCGGCGACAAGCCCGTCATCCGGCTGACCTGGCCGGTGCCGCGCGCGGTGGACTCGGTGGTGCTCTCCGCCGCCGGCGGGGTCTCGTCCCGCCCGACCGAGGTGCGCATCACCTCGCCGGACGGTGCCGTGACCACCTCCGTCGACAAGAACGGCTGGGCGCGGTTCGACGCGATGACCACCGACCAGCTGGAGATCGAGATCACCGGCACCGCGCCGGTCACCCTGCACAACCCGGTCGCCGGCGACCGGCTCGAGCTGCCCGTCGGCCTCAACGAGGTCTATCTGCCGGCCCTGGCGGACCTGCGGGTGCCCGCGCCGCCGGCGTCGGCGAAGTTCCGGCTGCGCTGCGGTGATGGCCCGGCCGTCGCCGTCAACGGGACGCTGCACGCCACCAAGGTCTCCGGCACCATCCGCGACCTGAAGGAGCGTCGCCCGGTCGACGTCGAGCTGTGCGCCGGCGACGAGCAGGACGGCAACGTGGAGTTGAAGTCCGGCACGAACACGATCCGCACGGCGGGCAGCGGCCCGCTGGCCATCACCGACCTCACCCTCACCGCCGGGGACACCACCCCGCGCGGCGCGGCCGCCCGCTCGGTCGACGCCGGTGACTGGGCCGGCAGCAGCCGCCGGGTCGAGGTCGGCTCCGGCGAGGCCTCCTACCTGCGGACGCACATGGCGTTCAACAAGGGCTGGACCGCCAAGTTGGACGGCGAGAAGCTCACCGCGCTGCGGCTGGACGGCTGGCAGCAGGGCTTCCTCATCCCGGCCGGCGCCGGCGGCGTCGTCACCCTGGAGTACACCCCGGCGGGCTACTACACCGGCGGTCTGATCGGCGCCCTCGCCGGACTGCTGCTGCTGATCGGCCTGGCGTTCGTCCGCCGGAGCGCGGGCGCCCCGCTCGGTGCGCAGCCGACCCCGCCGGCCCCCTCGTGGGTGCTGGGCGGCGTGGTGCTGACACTGGCCATGGCGGTCGTGTCCGGCCCGTACGCACTGATCGTTCCGGCACTCGCGGTGCTGGCCTGGTGGCGGCCGAAGCTGCTGTCGCCGCTGGCGCTGGTCGCGATGGCCGGTGCGGGCGCGGTGGCCGCGACGGGCGCGGGCGAGGGATTCCTGTCCGGCGGCGGCGCGTTCAGCTGGCCGGCGCAGGCGCTCGCACTGCTCGCCCTGGCGGCGGCACTGGTCAGCGCGCCGACGGCACGTCAGACTGGGGAGGACGTCGGCGGCGGCGAACCGGCCGCCGACGGCAGGCCGGCCACGGCCGTACCGCCGCGGCCGCGCCCGGCCGAGGCACCGACCGTGCGGCAGCCGGCGGTGGTCCCGGCCGGCGAGGCACCCGCTCCGGCGCAGGCCCCGGTTCCGGCACCCGCTCCGGCTCCGGTGAACGCGCCGACCCGCGCGGCGTCCGGTGACGGCCCGGCCGACGGACCCAGTGCGCCCAGCACGGCGGCGCCGCTCTCCAAGGAGACCGGCGCGGCCCGACCCCCCGGGGAGGAACCCACTCGATGACCCCTCAGCGGATCCCGTTCCCGGTCGTGGACGAGATCTCCCGCCACACCGTCGTCGACGGTGAGCCGGAGAACGTCCACCTGGAACTCCACCTGCCGGGCCGGCTCGACCCCGCACGGCTGCGCAAGGCCGTGCGGGAGGCGCTGCTGCGCCACCCGAGAGTGCTGGTCCGACAGGCGCCGGGACGCTGGTGGCACCGCTCGTACGAGTGGGAGCTGACCGACGAACCCGACGTCGATCCGGTCTCCTGGCCCGGCGGCACGCTCGCCGAGGCCAGGGAACGGGCCGTGACCGGGATCCCCCCGCTGGCCGTCTCGCCGCCGATCCGGTTCGAGGTCGTCGAACCGCCGGCGGCGGACGGCGGCGGCTCGGTGATCGTGGTGTGCCTGAACCACACCGCGCTGGACGGCCCCGCCTGCCTGCGGGTGCTGGCCACCGCCGCCGAGTTGTACAGCGGCGTCGACAACTCGCCGGCCGTCGCACCGCCCCGCGCGGCGCGACCGGCCGGCGAGCCGGTGCCACCGGCCCGCTCCACATGGGCCAGGCCGGCCCGGATAGCCACCGACCGCCGGGAGCCGGGCCGCCGCCCGGTGTCCGGCAACGGCGCGCTCGTCACCGAGCTGCCGCTGCCGGCCCGCCCGCGCGGCGGGCCGTACACGGTGAACGACCAGCTGCTCGTGGCCACCTTCCTGACCGTCGTGCGCTGGAACCGGGAACACGGGCGCCGCGCCCACCCGGTGCGGATCACGATGCCGGTCGACGACCGGCCCCGCACCGCCGACATGCCGATGGGCAACGGCACCCGGCTGGTGGAAGTCACCTTCGGCGACGAGGAGCGGACCCCGGACGACATCCCGGCCCTGCTGCGCGCCACCGCCGCCAGGACCCGCGCCCTCAAGACCCGCAGCCGCTCCCAACTCGGCATGGGAGCAGGCCTGTTGACTACCCCCGTGGTACCCGTCGGGGTACGGGCGGCGGCCACCCGCGCACTGCGGGTCGCGGCGGCGCCCTGGGCGTCCACCACGCTGCTCTCCAACCTCGGCCGGATCCCCTATCCCCTGGACTTCGGCGACGCCGGACGAACCACCGCCGTGTGGGTCTCCGCGCCCGCCCGGATGCCGCGCGGGCTCGCCCTGACCACCGTCTCCACCGGCGGCAAGCTCCAACTCGTGGTCCGCTGGTCGCGCGAACTGCTCGACGACGCGGCGGGGAACCGGTTCGGCGAGGTCTTCGCCGAGTCGCTGGCCGCCACCGCACACCGCGATCCGGAGGTCGCCCCATGACCGCCCGCACCGAACCGACCACCGGGTCCACCGGGTCCACCGGGTCCACCGGGTCCACCGGGTCCACCGGGTCCACCGGGTCCACCGGGTCCGCCGGGGACAGCCTGCAGCGGCTCTACGAGGACCCGGCCACACCCGTCGCGTCCGGCCCCGACCGGTCCCGTCGCCAGGCCCGCATCCTCGCCGCCGCGCTCGCCGACCGGACCGAGCCCGGCGTGGTGCTCGACATCGGCTGCGGCGACGGCAGCGCGGCCGCCACCGCCGCCCCGATGCTGCGCCCCCACCGGCTGGTCGGCGTCGACTGGTCGCAGGACGCGCTGCGCCGGGCCAGCCGCCACCTGACAGCCGTACGCGGCGGACTCACCGACCCCGGGCTGCCCTTCGCCACCGGTTCGGCCGACGCGGCCCTGTTCAGCGAGGTCATCGAGCACCTCGTCGACCCGGACGCCGCACTCGACGAACTGCGGCGGGTCCTGCGGCCCGGCGGCCACCTGCTGCTGTCCACACCGAACCTGGCGGCCTGGTACAACCGCGGCCTGCTGCTCGCCGGTGTGCAGCCGGTGTTCTCCGAGGTGTCGATGCGCGGCATCCACGGCCGGCCCGGCTCCCAGGTCGTCGGCCATCTGCGGCTGTACACGGCCCGGGCGCTGCGCTCGATGCTGCCCGCCGCCGGCTTCGACGTCGTGAAGATCACCGGGGCGCCGTACCACGACGTGCCCAGGCCGCTGCGGCCGCTGGACCGACTCGCCTGCCACGCGCCCTCACTCGCGTCGATCCTGCTGGTGCACGCCAGGCGACGGGAGGGCGACTAGCGGTGTGGTGGGGTGTGGTCGCGGCACTGCTGGCCAACCTGCTCTTCAGCATCGGTTTTGTGGTGGAGAAGCGGGCGCTGTCCGCGCTGCCGCCGCTGTCCGCCGCCCGTCCCACGCAGGTGGTGCTGCATCTGCTGCGCAGCCCGTTGTGGATCGTCGGCGCCGGCGCGCTCGGCCTCGGCTTCGTCGCCCAGCTCGCCGTCTACCGGACGCTGCCGCTGATCGCCGCGCAGGGGCTCTTCGTCACCGGCCTGGTGATGTTGCTGCTGCTGTCGTCGATCTTCCTAGGCGAGGAGTCCAGCGGCGGCGAGCGCCGGTCGATGGTGCTGATCCTGCTCGCGCTCGTGATGATCGTCGTCTCGCTGCGCGGCGAGGAGGAGCCGATCAGCCGGCACGCGCCGACGGCGCCGCTGCTGCTGGTGTGCGTCCCGGCGATCCTCGCCGGGCTGGCGCTGTTCGCGACCGCCGAGCGACGCTCGCGGCGCCGCCACCGGCTGCCGACAAGCGGCGTGCCGTACGGCGTGGCCGTCGGCTTCCTGTACGGCGTCAGCTCGCTCGCGATCAAGGGCGTGGCCGGGCATCTGGACACCGGCGACCTCGGCGGCAGCGCGCTGGCCGTACTGACCTCCCCGTACCCGTACCTGCTGCTGGTCACCGGGTCGTCCGGGCTGGTGCTTTCGCAGACCGCGCTGCAGCGCTGCCGGGCCTCTCTGATCGTCCCGGTGTGCACCACCGTCACGTTCCTGTTCACCGTCGCCGCCGGCACGTTGGTGTTCGCCGAGCCGCTTCCCGACGACCCGCTGCGGCTGGCTCTGCGGCTCGGCGGTTCGGCGCTCGCCGTGACCGTGCTGCTCGCGCTGCCCCGCCACGAGACGGGGCAGGACGAGCCCGGCCCCGAGGCGCCGCCGGGTCCGGCGGCGGCCGCCGCCGTCGCGCCGGTGCCCCCGGCCCCGGCGCCGCCGGACCCGCCGCGCTCCGTCGGACCGCCGCCGCCCGCCGGGCCGGCGTCGCCTCTCGGGGCGCCGTCGTCCGTCGGGCTTCGAAGATCCGTGCCGCGTCCGAGTGTCGACCGTCCCGCCCGAGGGCCCGCCGACGAGCGGCCCGTCGGCCGGGCGGTCGACGTCACCCGACCCGTTCGTCACCCCCACGAGGAAGGCACCCGCCATGTCACCTGACGACCCGCTGCTGAAGATCCTGGTCTGCCCGCTCGACAAGGGCGAGCTCCTGCTGGTGGAGGACGGCGACGCCCTCTACAACGCGCGGCTGCGCCGCCGCTACCCCGTCGTCGACGGCATCCCGCAGCTTCTCCCCTCCTCGGGCGAGCCGGTGAGCGAGGAGGAGCACAAGCGCTACGGCGACCGAGTCGGCGCCCCGTGACCCTCGCAGCCCGGATCGGACCACGGCTGCCCCCGGCGCTCGTCGCACGGGCGGCCGCAGCGGTGTACCCGCGCTTCGAACCCGAGCTGCGGCGCATCGCCGACTTCTGCCCACCCGGCGGCACAGCCGTCGACATCGGGGGCTGGTACGGGCCGTGGACCCGTCGGATGGCGCGCCGCGCCCAGCGGGTGGTGACCATCGAGCCCGTCCCGCACCTGGCCCGGCTGCTGCGGGCCACCACCGGGGACAACGTCCGCGTCGTGCAGGCCGCCGCCACCGACCACACCGACGGCGCCACGCTCTGGCTGCCGCCCGGCGGCCGGGGCGACCGGGGCGTCTCCTCCCTGGTACGCCGGGGCGACCTGCACGGGACGCGGATCGACGTCGCGAGCGTGCGGGTGGACACCCTGGAGCTGTCGGACGTCCGGCTGATCAAAATCGACGTGGACGGCAGCGAGGAGGCGGTACTTCGCGGGGCGCGGGACACCATCGCCCGCTGCCGGCCGTCGCTCCTCGTCGAACTGGAGGTGCGCATCCAGCCGCCCGGGCCCGTGGTCGAGCTGCTCGCGGACTGGGGCTACACCGGCTGGGTGCTGCCGGACCGCGACTGGGTGCCGCTGCGGGACTTCGACCTGGCCCGCCACCAGCGGCTCACCGGACACGTCGCCGAACACGGCCTGCTGCGCAGGGCCCTACGCCCACGCCCCCGCTACGTGAACTCCGTCCTCTTCCTTCCGGCGGGCCTACGGCCCGGGGGCCTCCCGAACAGCCCACCGCCGCCCGGCCGCAGGCCCTGACACCCCCGGGCGGGCCTCCGCGCGGAGCCCGCGTCGAGGCCCGCCCGATACGCCGAACCGACCGCGTCCAGCGTCCACAGGCCCGGGGCCCACACGGCGGGATCCGCGCGGGAGTCTGCCCGGGAGAGCCGCAGGGCGGGTCCGCACCGCACGTCCCGCGCGACAAGAGTCCGGACGCGGGGATCAACGCCGCAGATCCGCGCGGCGAGAGCCCGCGGGGCGCGGTCACCGCGGTCGATCGCAGCCCGGTCGGCGCGCCGGGATGGCACCGGAGGTGCACCTCAGAGGGCTGCCGCGCCTCGTTCGCGCAGCGCTGTCGCGTAGCGCTGGAGTACCCACAGCTCCTGCCACAGCGGGGCCGACTGCTCGCTCGCGCCCTGCGCGTCCAGCCGCCGGGCCGTGCCCTCGATCTCCGCCGAGCGGGACCGGACCGCCGCCAGGCGTACGGCCACCAACTGCTGCCCGGCGTACGCCTCGTCGGGCTCCCCGCCGCCGGGGCACCGCAGCGACTCCACGGCGAGTTCGGTGACCAGCTTGCGGACCGTGTCGTCCGGGGCGGCGTCCATCACCCGGGACAGGAAGTCCGGGCCCGCCGCCTCCGTGCCGCCGGCCGCCTCGATCGTGGTGCGCACCACCGCGTACGGCTCGGCGGTGAACTCGTCGGCGCCGTACGCGTCGAACACCGGCGACACCAGCTCCGGGTACTGCAGCGCCACCTTCAGCAGCTCGCGTTCGACGAGCTGGCCCGGGCGGCGCAGATGCAGCGGCGGTCCGCTGATCCGGGGCGCGGCGGGAGTCGGCGGACCGGCGGACGCCGCGCCCCTCGCGGGCCCCGCGCCAGGTGGGCCGCCCCGCCCGTTCTCCCGCTTCCAGCGGGCCAGTTGGCCGACCCGCCGCACCACGAACTGGGTGTCCAGGATGCCGAGCAGACCGGCCAGCCGCACCGCGTACTCGTGCTGGAGCGAGCCGTCCTTGATCCGCGCCACGATCGGCGCGGCGGCCTCCAGCGCCGCCGAGCGGCCCTCCGCGCTGTCCAGGTCGTGCTGGTCCACGACCTGCCGCAGCGCGAACTCGAACAGCCGCGACCTGCCGTCCACGAGTTCCCTGACCGCCGCGTCCCCCTTGGAGAGCCGCAGCTCACAGGGGTCCATGCCGCCGGGACTGATCGCGATCGAGGTGCGGGCGGCGAACTTCTGGTCGTCCTCGAACGCCCGCAGCGCAGCCTTCTGACCGGCCGCGTCGCCGTCGAAGGTGAAGATCACCTCGGTCCGGGAGTTGTCCATCAGCAGCCGCCGGAGGATCTTGATGTGGCCCTCGCCGAACGCCGTACCCGACGTGGCGATGGCCGTCGTCACCCCGGCCAGGTGGCAGGCCATGACGTCGGTGTAGCCCTCGACGACCACCGCCCGGCCCTCCTTGGCGATGTCCTTCTTCGCCAGGTCGATGCCGTACAGCACCTGGGACTTGCGGTAGATCGGCGTCTCGGGGGTGTTGAGGTACTTGGGCCCGTTGTCGTCGTCCCGCAGCTTGCGCGCGCCGAAGCCGACCACCTCGCCGGTGATGTCGCGGATCGGCCACATCAGCCGGCCCCGGAAGCGGTCGATCGGGCCGCGCCGCCCGTCCTGCGAGAGCCCCGACAGCACCAGCTCCCGGTCGGTGAACCCGCGGCCGCGCAGGAAGCGGGTCAGATGGTCCCAGCCGGCGGGCGCGTAGCCGACGCCGAAGTGCCGCGCCGCCTCCTGCTCGAAGCCGCGCTCCGCCAGGAACACCCTGCCGATCTGCGCCTCCGGCGAGTCCAACTGCTCCGCGTAGTACTGCGCCGCCGCCTTGTGCGCCTCGACCAGCCTGGTCCGCTCGCCCTGCTGGCTCGCCCGGCCGTAGCCGCCCTCCTCGTAGCGCAGCGTGACGCCGGCCTGCGCGGCCAGGCGCTCCACCGCCTCCGCGAAGCTGAGGTGGTCGACCTTCATCACGAACGCGATGATGTCGCCGCCCTCCTGGCAGCCGAAGCAGTGGAAGAGGCCCTTGGCCGGGCTCACGTAGAAGGAGGGCGACTTCTCGTCGTGGAAGGGGCACAGCCCCTTCAGGTTCCCCCCGCCGCCCGGCCGCAGCTGAAGGTACTCCGAGACGACGGCGTCCACCGGGATGGCCTCCCGCACCGCCCGCACGTCCTCGTCGTTGATCCTTCCCGCCACGCGGCAAGTCTACGGCTCACGCCGAAGCTCCCGGCGCCGCGCTCGGCTCCGGGCCCGTCCGGCGGGCCCGGAGCGGCCCGGTGCTCAGCCCAGCTCGCGGCGGAACTCGCGGCGGAAGACGTAGTGCGGGCCGACGCCCTCGATCTGGAACTCCTCGCCGACCGTGCGGTAGCCGTGCCGCTCGTAGAAGGCCCGCGCCTCCGTCCGCCCGTTGCACCACATCACGTCGGCGCCCCGGCGCCGCGCCTCCGCCTCCCCGGCGGCCAGCACGGCGGCACCGTACCCCTGCCCGCGCGCCCGCGACGCGCTCGCCATGCCCCGGATCCGGTAGGCGGCACCGCTGTCCTCACCCGGGGCCTCGCCCCGGACCTCGCCCGGGAACGGCTCGGGATAGAAGCTCCCACAGCCCAGGACCTCGGCGACGCCGGTCGCGTCCTCCCCGTACGCGGCGATGTGGAACGCGCCCGGCGACCCGTCCTCGGCGAACCGGGCCGACTCCGCCGGCAGCCCCGGCCGCAGCACCTCCCAGCGCAGCCGGAACACCTCGTCAAGCGGTACGACGGACGCACGTATGGCCATGCCGCCAGCCTATGCGCCCGGCGCCGCCGCCGAGCACACTCCCGCACCGGGCGACAAGCCCGTCTCAGAAACCGGACGCACGACCCTAGGGGCCGGGCTGTTCCTTGCCTCACACTGGTTCCCGGTACTTGCACGTCGCCCGTGTCCGGCAGCGATCACCCTGGAGGTCGCCCTCGTGCAGTCTCTGAGCCCGGCCGCCGCAGCCGTCCCCGCACCGGCC
>NZ_VJYK02000619.1 GCF_007097205.2 Streptomyces alkaliterrae | reverse complement strand
TCCCCGCCGTCGCCACCGTCCCCGTCCCCGTTGCCGCCGTTCCGGCCGCCGTTCTGCGTTCCGCCCGGGTCGCCGCCGCCGTTCTCGCCGCCCCGCTGGTCGCCGTCCCGACCGCCGTCCGGCTCGTCGGGAGTGCCGCCGTCGCCGTCCCCGGGTGTACGCCCCGTGGCGGCCTCCCAGAGACCGGAGGCTACGACGACAAACGGACGCGTGGCCGGGGCCCTGCCTTTCGCCTCGCTGCACGGCCAGGTCTCCAGCGAGTGGCAGACAGCGCGCAGATCGGCGGTGATGCGGACCGTGGCACCGGTGCTCGGCAGGATCCGGACCGCGACCGCGCAGCGTCCGGAGGGCGCCAGGGTCACCGGCGTGGCCGTGCACACCGCGACGTTCTCGGTCCGGCAGGCGCCGAGGGCCCCGGCGTTGACGACCGACACCCGGGTCAGCGTCACCGGGACGCCTCCGTCGTTCCTGATGACCGCGCAACCGGTGGTGCCGTCGGTGAACTCGAAGGAGCCGTCCAGCGAGACGCCGGGCAGGCGCACCACCGCCGCCCGGGGCGCCGGCGTACCGTTCCCGCCGCCGTTTCCGCCTCCGCCGTCCGCCTGACCGGTCGGGCCGGGTGTGGGGTCGGTTTCCGTCCCGTTCGAGCCGCCCGTGCCCAGCGTGCGCGCGATCAGGACCGTACCGGCGACGAGCACCAGCACCGCGACGACGGCGAGGGCGAGGTGGAGCGAGTAGCGACGGATGTTCACGGCGTTCTCCGTCCGACGGCCCGACGATCTCCCGCTGATCGTCCGACGTGCGGGCCCTGTGAGTCGCCAAGCCGCGCCCGCCTACGCCGACCGGAGCAACCGACGCCACCGGGACGGCCACGTGGAGGCTCCCGCCTGACGGAGCCTCCGGTGAACCCGAGGACCGGCCGGGAAACGGCTGTCGGCGCGTCACCTCGGGGGTGGCGCGCCGACGGGTTCCCGGGGGTGGGGC
>NZ_VJYK02000618.1 GCF_007097205.2 Streptomyces alkaliterrae | reverse complement strand
CACCCCCTCCTGCTCCGGCGGCCCACCGGCGGCCCCCGCCTCCCGTGCCACCGGCCGCTCCAGCAGCCGCCGCAACGGGACGATCGTGAACACCGCCCACCACACACCCGCCGACGCCAGGCAGATGCGCACCGCCTCGCCCTCGGAGACGCCCAGCGCCTCGTGGCCGAGGAACAGTGCCAGGTTCGCCACCAGCACCAGCGACCCGGCCGCGTACCCGAACGCCCAGCCCCGCGAGGAGACCGCGTCCCGCTCGTGCGGCAGTGCGATCTGCGGCAGGAAGGCGTTGTACACCACCACACTCACCGCGTACGCCACGTTCGCCACGACCAGCAGCAGACCGCCCAGCAGATAGCGGTCGCCGTCCAGGAAGAACATGCCCGCCGTGGCCGCCGCCCCGATGTACGCCGACACCGCCAGGATCGGCTTCTTGCGCCCGCTGCGGTCGGCCACCGCCGCCGCCCACGGCATCACCAGCACCGACAGCAGCACCGACGCCGACACCGCGTAGGCGAAGAAGGACCCGTCCCGGACCGGGATGCCCAGCGGGTACACATAGCCGTCAGCGTCCGCCGCCGCCTTCGCGACCTCCGTCAGGTACGGCCCCAGGAAGACCGTCAGCACACTCGTGGCGAACACCGAGTTCGCCCAGTCGTAGAAGTACCAGCCGCGCTGTTCACGGCGACGCGCCGTCGGATCCGCCTCCGCGGCCGGCCCGCTGATCTGCCCGGTGCCCACTCACGCCCCCATGGTGCCGTGCGACGCGCCGGCGGCGGGAGGAACGTCAGCCACGCCAGGCGCCCCGTTCCTCGAGCACCTCACGCAGCGTCTCGATTTTGTCGGTCATGATGCCATCGACTCCCAGCCGCAGGAGGTCGATCATCCGACGCCGGTCGTTGACCGTCCACACATGCACCTGCAGGCCCGCCCGGTGGGCCGCCGCCACGAACCGCCGGTCCACCACCGGCACCCCCGACTGCCGCACCGGAACCTGCGCGCACACCGCACCCC
>NZ_VJYK02000617.1 GCF_007097205.2 Streptomyces alkaliterrae | reverse complement strand
CCCGGGGGCAGGGTGAAGCGAGGGGCGCCCGCCCAGCTCGGCTCCGAAGGCCGGCGCGGCCAGCCGGGCTGCGGCGGGTTGTGGGACAGGCCGGGCACGGGTCCGGTGCGGAACTCGACCATCCAGTCCCCGGTCTCCGCCCGCACGAGCTCGGACACGTCCTCGCTGAACCGCCGCAGTACACCGAGGCAGCGCTCGGCCGCCTCGGCCGCCGTCCCCTCGGCGGGGCCGAGCACTTCGCGCACCGACTCCGCCGCCCACTCGTACTGCAGGGCCTCCAGCCGCCGCTGGATGGCCTGGGCGGTGGCCACATCACGCATCCAACCGGAGGTGAGCCCGAACCAACGATCACAACCGGCGCACAGCACGGCGCCCGACAACGAGAGGTAGCCCCAGGCCAGCGGGGCGAGCACACCACCGAGCACGCCGGTCAGCTCCAACAGGGGCAGCACCGCGCCCCCGACGACCCCGAGCGCGGTGCCGGCGCGCAGCACCCGGGCGGCGCGGCGCTTGCGGGTACGGTCGGCCAGGTACCAGTCGACCATCGCCAACGCCCGTTGCTCGACCCACTGGTAGAGCTCGTCCAGCCGCTCCGCCGGTTCCCCCCAGTCGCCCAGGGGGAAAGCATGGCCGAGCACCTCCCCCCGACGGTCGCGGCCGGCACCCTCGGGCTGCGTTTCCGGCTGACTCACCTGCCCACTCCCAACCACAGGACACAGTTGCGCACGTCGCGCTGACCCCACGAGTGCACATTTCTACCTCTAAAAGCGAGTTGGCGTCCGGGTGTTCAACCGGCCCGCGGCGAGAGTCGGAGTTCAACGCCCGACAAAGCCGTTGTCGACTCACTCAAAAGAGTGGCCCCCACCCCCACCGGCGCGCCGCCGGGGCAGAGGCACCCGACGGCGAGCCCGCCGCCGACCACCGACCGCCGACCGCCGGACTGCCGAGGGGCGGCCCGGCGACGGAGCAAGCTACTCGGCGGCGGGGTCGCGGCGGCCGGGTGGCGGGGCGTGTGGCGCGGGAGG
>NZ_VJYK02000616.1 GCF_007097205.2 Streptomyces alkaliterrae | reverse complement strand
GGCCTGACCCCCGCCCCCAACCCTCTCACTTACGTAGTCAATCCCTGCGCTCTGATCGACCCGCTGGGGCTTTCTCCTTGCGAGGAGGGGCCGAAACGCGGCATCGTTGCCCGACTCAGAGAGAAGCTCTTCCCTCCGAGTGCGGCGGAAATAGCTGATGCTGATATGCGATCGAGGCGGCGTCCTGTTAGGTTGGGCGATTTGGATGGAGTGCGACTGCCGGATTATGGAGATGTGTTGAAGACTGGAATGTTGCAGGGGTTGGATGATGATACTCTCTTGCGTGCTATCAACGATCCAGACGAACTGGGCGCTGTAGTGACCATCGTTGATGATGGAGATGGTCCTGCCGTTGCTCAAGGGAATCATCGAATCGCGGAAGCGTTGAGGCGCATGAGGGACGCCAGTCACCCGGGCATCACGCCGAGTACTGAGATCCTGGTTCTCTGGTGATTCTAAGGAGGATTCAGTTGGTGCTGTCCAAGGTTCGCTCCAGGGGTGTTCTGTCTGCTTATGGGTGGCCAGTTCCGCGTAAGATTGGAAAAGTGGATTCTCCGGCCCTCCTGAGTCTTGTAGCGACAGCGGAAAACCGTGGCTACAGTGGTCGCTGTGGGGGTCTCGATATTCGAGGTGAAGGCTATTGGTATGCGGTCGTTCCGGTGCTTCTGGAGAGCACTCCAGAGGAGGCATGGTTGTGTAGAGTGTTGGAAATTCCGGAAGACCCGGCCAAGGCTGTAAGGTCTTCGAATAAGCTCAGATTCTATCGACTTGATGTTTCGTTTCGGGATTTCCGGAAGATGAGAAAGCTTGATCGGGTAGGTGTGTCTATTCTCGTGCATCATCTTCTCGGGCGATGCTAGGTCGGGCCCGAGTCGCAATGCGCTTTCCTGTGTGGTCAACACCTCGTCGCGTCCAGTCACTTGGCTCTCAATCTCGTACTACCCGCTTCCGGCGTGCGCAGGGAACGCACGTTGATGGGGAAGATCAGCCTGGGTAGGGGCATGCTTCTGAGGGCTTGGGTGTAGTTGGGGGAGGGT
>NZ_VJYK02000615.1 GCF_007097205.2 Streptomyces alkaliterrae | reverse complement strand
CGGCAGGCGGGGGAGGCGTGCCGGGCGGCCCCTGCGGCGGCACGGGCGGCAGTCCGGCCCCGGCGGTGGCGGGTGAGGGCGCGGCGCCGGTGTTCGGCGGGCCGGCGGGATTCGAGGCCTGCGGTCCCCACGGACTGCCCCAGGGCGTACCGGCGGGCGGCGTCATGCCGTCCCCGGGCCGGGAGGGGCCGGTGGTCCACCGGTCACCGCCGGGTGGCACGGCACCCTCGCGCGGTTCCTCTCCCTGTCCGCTGTGCGCTGTCACCGGGACTCCTCGTTCGCCTGGCCTAAATCGTCGGCTCACGCTACCGGTTCACTCGCACGCAGGACCACGGACTCCGTCGCCGGGACTGCGGTGATGTCCGAGCATTCCGGGAATTCCGGCTCGGAAGGTCCGTCACGACACCAAAGCGTGAGGGCTTCGGCCTGAGTACGGTCTCTCGTTTCCGTCCACCGATTGAGCGGCGGGATCGCGCCACCTGCCCGGCCGCCGCCACGCCCTGAGCATGGCCTCCTGGCGGCCTCGAAACCGCCGCCCGGCTGGCAGAATCGGCAGCATGAGCGATCCGATCACCGTGGTGCGCCGCCAGCTCGACGCGTACAACGCACACGACCTGGACGCGTTTGTCGCCACCTACTCACCCGACGTCCGCGTGGACCGCCCCGACGGCACCACGTTGGAGGGCGCCGACGCGCTACGGGCTGCGTACGCCGAGCAGTTCGCGGCTGCCCGCTGTCACGCGGTGGTCGAGAACCGGCTGACGGAAGGCAGATGGGTGGTCGACCAGGAGGCCGCCCACGGCCTCGCGGACGAGCCGATCCGTCTACTCGTCGCCTACCGCGTCACCGACGGAAGAATCGACATGGTCCGCTTCCTCATGTGACCGCCGTACCGGCGAGCCGTGGTCGCCGACCGGTCGCCGGTCCCCGCAGCGGGACCCGAGGCACCGGGCACGGTGGGCTCACCTGCTCCCGCTCGCCCACGGACACCGGCACACGGCTGCCTTCCCCGACGTACGCCGGGCCCCGGCCCCGCAC
>NZ_VJYK02000614.1 GCF_007097205.2 Streptomyces alkaliterrae | reverse complement strand
TGGGTGGGTCGCCGAGCAGGGTGACGCGTTCGCGGGCCCGTTCGGCCGCCGGTTCCGGCAGGGGGACGGCGGAGAGCAGCGCGCGGGTGTAGGGGTGCGCCGGGTCGCCGTACACCTGCGCTTTGTCGCCGGTCTCCACGATGCGTCCGAGGTACATGACCGCGACACGGTCGCAGACACGTTTCACCACGGACAGGTCGTGGGCGATGAAGAGGTAGGCGAGGCCCAGTTCGCGTTGCAGCCGTTCGAGGAGGTTGACGATCTGGGCCTGGACGGACACGTCGAGAGCGGAGACGGGTTCGTCGGCGACGACCACCCGCGGCCCGGTGGCGAGGGCGCGGGCGATGCCGATGCGTTGGGCCTGTCCGCCGGAGAACTGGTGGGGGCGGCGGTCGAGGTGTTCGGGGCGCAGTCCGACGAGTTCCATCAGTTCGGCGGCCCGCCTGCGGGCGTCGGCGGCGGTGGTGCCGCGTACCAGGAGCGGTTCTGCGATGCTGCGGGCGACGCTCTGGCGCGGGTTGAGCGAGGAGTGCGGGTCCTGGAAGACCATCTGGAGGTCGCCGCGGAAGGGGCGCAGCCCGCGCCGGTCGAGGTGGGCGAGGTCGTGTCCGTCGAAGGTGATCGTTCCGGCGGTGGGTTCGAGCAGCCGGACGACCAGGCGTCCGGTGGTGGACTTGCCGCAGCCGGACTCTCCGACGAGGCCGAGGGTGCGACCCGCGGGCAGGTCGAAGCTGACGCCGTCGACGGCCCGTACCGGGGCGCCGCGCCGGGCCGGGTAGTGCATGGTCAGATCGCGGACGCTGAGCAGCGGCTGGTCGGCCGTGGTGTCGGCGCTGCTGCCGGTGGTGCTCTCGGTGGTGCTTCCGGTGGTGCTCTCGGTGGTGCTTCCGGTGGTGCTGCTTCCGGTGGTCATCGGGCGGCTCCCGCGGATGCGTCGGCGGGTGCCAGGGGGAGGTGGCAGGCGACCAGCCGCTCGCCGTCGCGGACGGGTTCGGGCCGGCGGCTGCGGCAGTCGTCGACGGCGCGCGGACAGCGGGGGGCGAAGGCGCAGCCGGGGTG
>NZ_VJYK02000613.1 GCF_007097205.2 Streptomyces alkaliterrae | reverse complement strand
GCCCCGGCGCAGCCGTCCGCCCCGGCCCACAAGCCGGTTCCGGCCGCCACGGCCGGCGCCGAGGGCGCCTACGTCACCCCGCTGGTGCGCAAGCTCGCCGCCGAGAACAACGTCGACCTCGCCGCGGTCAAGGGCACCGGCGTCGGCGGGCGCATCCGCAAGCAGGACGTGCTCGCCGCAGCGGAGGCCGCCAAGGCCGCCGCCGCCCAGCCGGCCCCGGCCGCCGCCGCGCCGAAGTCTCCGAAGCTGGAGACCTCGCCGCTGCGTGGCCAGACCGTGAAGATGTCGCGGATCCGGAAGGTCATCGCCGAGAAGATGGTGGAGGCGCTGCAGAAGCAGGCGCAGCTGTCCACCGTCGTCGAGGTCGACGTCACCCGCGTCATGAAGCTGCGGGCCCGGGCCAAGGAGTCCTTCGCCGCCCGTGAGGGCGTCAAGCTCTCACCGATGCCGTTCTTCGTGAAGGCCGCCGCCGAGGCGCTGAAGGCCCACCCGGCCATCAACGCCCGCATCAACGACGACGGCACCGTCACCTACCACGACGTCGAGAACGTCGGCATCGCGGTGGACTCGGAGAAGGGCCTGATGGTCCCGGTCATCAAGGGCGCCGGCGACCTCAGCATCGCCGGTATCGCCAAGAAGACCGCGGAGCTGGCCGGCAAGGTGCGTCAGGGCGGTCTGAGCCCCGACGACATGTCCGGCGGCACGTTCACGATCAGCAACACCGGCTCGCGCGGTGCGCTGTTCGACACGATCATCGTGAACTACCCGCAGGTCGCCGAGCTGGGCATCGGCGCCACCGTCCGCCGTCCGATGGTCATCGACCACCCGGAGCTCGGTGAGACGATCGCCATCCGCGACATGGTGTACCTGACGCTGTCGTACGACCACCAACTGGTCGACGGCGCGGACGCCGCCCGCTACCTGGGCGACGTCAAGGCCCGCCTCGAAGCCGGCGAGTTCGAGGGCGAACTGGGCCTGTAAGGCCCACGGTCTCCCCCGGTGCCCCCGCGTTCCTCCCCGGAAGGCGGGGGCACCGCCGTTACGGGCCGAGGCCCGTAAC
>NZ_VJYK02000612.1 GCF_007097205.2 Streptomyces alkaliterrae | reverse complement strand
ACTCAAACGGTTCGTCCCGCCGCTCGCCGACCGTCCGATCCGCCGCGCACCTGACCCTGCCGGGCTCCGCGCGCCACATCGCCCTCACCTTCGACGACGGTCCGCACCCCGTGCACACCCCCGCCGTGCTCCGCGTCCTCCGCCGCTACAACGCCCCCGCCACGTTTTTTGTCATCGGCGAGAACGCCGCCTGGAACCCGGACCTGATCAAGGCCATCAACGCCGACGGACACCTGATCGCCAACCACTCATGGAGCCACCCCCAGCTCGACCTCATCCCCACCTGGCGGGTCCGCCGCGAGCTCGGCCGGACCTGCGACCTGATCGAACGGGCCCTCGGCCGGCCACCGCGCTTCGCCCGGGCGCCCTACGGCGCCTGGCACGGGCCCTCGCTGCGGGTCTGCGCGGAGCTGGGCATGGAACCGATGGGCTGGTCGATCGACACCCTCGACTGGAAGGAACCGGGCAGCCGCACCATCCGCTCACGGGTCCTGGACGGCGCCCGCCCCGGGGCCGTCGTACTCGCCCACGACGGCGGCGGCGACCGCTCCCAGACGGTCGACGCCCTCGCCTTCTACCTGCCGCGGCTCATCGACCGCGGCTACACACCGGTCCCGCTGGCCGACCCCGCGCCCGCCTGACAGCCCTGACAGCCCTGACAGCCGGTCAGCCGGCGCTCCTGGCCAGCGCCTCCCGCACGGCCTCGTCGCTCCGACCGACCACGGCGGTGCCGTCGTCGGCGGTGATGAGGGGACGCTGGATCAGCCGCGGATGCTCGGCCAGCGCGGCGATCCAGCGCTCCCGCTCGGCGGGTTCCTTCGGCCACCGGCCGATGCCCAGCTCCTTCGCCACCTGCTCTCCGGTACGCGTGATGTCCCACGGCTCCAGACCCAACCGGTCCAGCACCTGCCGCAGTTCGTCCGCGCTCGGCGGGTCCTCCAGATAGCGCCGCACGGTGTACTCGGCGCCCTCCTCGTCCAGCAGCCGCACCGCGCTCCGGCACTTCGAGCACGCGGGGTTGATCCAGATCTCCATACTCCCCACCGTAGCGCCAGCCCCACCCC
>NZ_VJYK02000611.1 GCF_007097205.2 Streptomyces alkaliterrae | reverse complement strand
GCCGAGCGGGTCCACCGGGAGGTCCGGTTCGGCGACCGGTTCGGGGGCGTCCAGCACTTCGTGGACCCGCTCGGCGGCGCGGCGGACCCGCTGCCGGTGGCGGACGGCCTGCGGCAGGTCGGTGACGGCCTCGAAGGCGGCCAGCGGGGTGAGTACCACGACCGCGAGCCACACGCCCTCCAGCCGGCCGGTGTGCACGGCCTGGGCGCCGAGGAAGGCCGCCGCCGTGACGGTGAGTCCGGCGGCCAGCGTGGTGAGCGCCCCGGCGAGCGCGACGACGGCGGCGGAACGTCCGGCGATGCCGGTCAGCCGGGCGTCGGCCCGGCGGACCCGCTCGGTGGCCGCGGGCAGCGCACCGGCGACGGTCAGCTCGCCGGTACCGGTGAGCAGGTCGACGGCGTGTGTGGTCAACGCGCCTCGCTCGGGCGCCAGTTCGCGTTCGGTCCGGCGGGCGACGAGAGCGGTCAGCAGAGGGACGGCCAGGCCCGCGACCGCCAGTCCGACGGCCAGCGCCAGGCCCGCCTCGGGCAGCAGCCAGCCGGTGAAGCCGACCGCGAGGAGCGAGACCGCGCCCGCGGCCGCCGCCGGGAGCAGCCAGCGCAGGAAGTAGTCCTGGTAGGCGTCGACGTCCGAGACCAGGCGGCTGAGCAGGTCGCCGCGCCGGCGGTGCCGCAGCCCGCCCGGCGCCAACCGCTCCAACCGGCGGAACACCCGCACCCGTACGTCCTCCAGAATCCGCAGCACGGCATCGTGGGAGACCAGCCGCTCGGCGTACCGGAACACGGCCCGGCCGATGCCGAACGCCCGCGTCGCGGTGACGGCGACCATCAGGTAGAGGATCGGGGGCTGTTCGGACGCCCGGGAGATGAGCCAGCCGGAGACGGCCATCAACCCGACGGCGCTCGCGAGCGCGAGCACGCCGAGCGTCCCGGCCAGCAGCAGCCGGCCACGGCGGGCCAGTCCCTCCTCGCGGACCCGCCGCAGGTGCCCGCCGGCCGGGGCGGTCGCGGCCGTGTCGTCCGGTGCGGCGGTTCCGGCGGCGTCGCCCGGAGCGTTGCCGGGGTCGAGCGGATCGGCGGGCGCCGGGCGGTCGGGAGCGG
>NZ_VJYK02000610.1 GCF_007097205.2 Streptomyces alkaliterrae | reverse complement strand
GGTTTGTGGTGGGTGAGGGGGTGAGTCGGCGGGCAATGCGGTTGTTCGCGGAGGCGTTCTCGCGGCCCTGGGCGGCGCGGGAATTGGCGACGGCGATGGAGTGTGCGGAGGTCGACGCGTTTGTGCGGCTGTTGGCCGAGTTGGGTGAGCGGCGGGCGGCGTTGGAGTGGTTGGTGGATCACGCCCGGGGTGACGACTTCGACGACGCGCACTGGTCGGTGCCGGTGGACGCCGAGCAGTATCTGGAGCGGTTGATGGGGAGGTGGTCGTGAGAGCGGTGCGACGCTACCTGTCGGCAGCCGAGCGGTGGCGGCGGCGGTCGCGGAGGATGCGGGCGACGCAGGCGACGAGGGCGGTGAGGGTGAGGGAGACGAGGAGGGCGTAGGTGCCGAGGCGTTCGTTGCGTTGGGCGTAGGTCTCGGTGAGGGTGAGTTCGGCGGGTTCGGGGGCGGGCGCGTTCTCGACGCCTTCGCGGCCGACCGGGCGGGTGATGGGGCGCTCGTCCTCGGTGAGCGCGCGGAGGGGGTCGACGACGCCCCAGCCGATGTGGTGGTCGCGGCCGCTGACGGGGCGTTCCGCCGTCTGCTGGAGTTGCGCGACGATCTGCTGCGGTGTCCAGCGGCGGTGTTTGGCGCGCAGCAGTGCGGCGACGGCGGCGACGTAGGGCGCGGCGAAGCTGGTGCCGTTGTCGGCGCAGTGGCCGCCGCGGGGGACGGTGGAGACGATGTCGACGCCGGGTGCGGCGATGCCGACGAAGTGGCCGCGTTGGGAGAAGACGGCCCGCTCGTTGTTGCGGTCGGAGGCGGCGACGGCGAGTACGCCGGGTATGGCGGCCGGGTAGGTCTCCTTGAGTTTGCCGTCGGCGCCGTCGTTGCCGGCTGAGGCGACGACAACAACGCCGGCGTCGATCGCACGCCGTACGGCCTGGTAGAGGAGGGAGTCGGGGCCGAGGGGGCGGTCGGCGTCCTGGCTGATGTTGATGACGTCGGCGCCCTGGCGCACGGCATGGTCGACGGACTGGGCGAGGTTTTCGGCGTTGCCGCCGCCTTCGCCGTCGTTCTGGCGGATGGGGATGATGGTGGCCTTGGGGGCCAGGCCGACGAAGC
>NZ_VJYK02000061.1 GCF_007097205.2 Streptomyces alkaliterrae | reverse complement strand
GGGTGGCGGTTTGCGGGTGGGCGGTGACGGTGGCGCGGACGCCGTATACGTCGGCGAGCAGTGACTCCGTCAGTACCTCGGCCGGGGTGCCGTGGGCCGCGACCGTGCCGGAGCGCAGGACGTACAGGCGGTCGCAGAAGTAGGCGGCGAGGTTGAGGTCGTGGAGCGCGACGAGCGCGGTCGCCGGGAGGCGGCGCAGGACGCCGAGCACGTCGAGCTGGTGGCGGATGTCGAGGTGGTTGGTCGGCTCGTCGAGGACGAGCACGCGGGGTTGCTGGGTGAGCGCCCGGGCGATGAGGACGCGCTGGCGCTCGCCGCCGGAGAGTTCGGCGAAGGCGCGGTCCACCAGGTCCGTCGCGTCGGTGATGCGGAGGGCGCGGTGGACGAGTGCGGCGTCGTGTCTGTTGTCGCCGTCGAGGAGGCGTTTGTGCGGGGTCCGGCCCATGGCGACCACGTCACGTACCGTCAGGTCGAAGTCGGCGCCCGGTTCCTGGACGACGGCGGCGAGGGTGCGGGACACGTCCCGGACGGGAAGCCGCCAGACGTCGTCGCCGTCGACGCGGACCGTGCCGCTCTCCGGTTTCAGTACGCGGTAAACCGCCCGGAGGAGTGAGGACTTGCCGCTGCCGTTGGGGCCGACGAGGCCGATCACCTCGCCCGGGCGGGCGTGCAGCGACACGTCCTGGACGAGGCGGTGGACGCCCGCCGTGACGGACACGCCGTCCACCGCGAGCTCGACCGGCGCGCCGGCGGTGAGGGCGTCGAGCGATTCGGGCGCGGCTCGGTTCGGCGCCGGCTTGCTCATCGGGCACCTCCGGCGCCGGCGCGGCGGGCGTCGCGGCGCATCAGCCACAGGAAGAAGGGCCCGCCGCACAGCGCCGTCAGCACGCCGACCGGGATCTCCTGGGGTGCGGCCACGGTCCGGGCCGCGACGTCGGCCCAGACGAGGAAGATCGCTCCGGCCAGCGCGGTGGCGGGCAGCAGCCTGCGGTGGTCGCCGCCGACGACCATCCGCATGATGTGCGGCATCATCAGCCCCACGAAGCCGACCGGTCCGGCGGCGGCCACCAGCACACCCGTGACCAGGGACAGCAGGACGAACATCCGCATCCGGAAGCGCCCCACGTCCAGGCCCATGGTGGTGGCTGTCTCCTCCCCGGCGAGGAGGAGGTTCAGCGAGCGGGCCCGGAGCAGGAGGACGCCGATCGCGGCGAGCAGTACGAGCACCGGAAGCCACAGCACCGACCAGCCGACGCCGCCCAGACCACCGAGGGTCCAGGACAGCACCTCGCGGGCCTGGTTGCCGCGCTCACTGGTGAGCAGGATCAGGTGGGTCGCCGCCGACAGCACGGCGGCGACCGCGACGCCGGAGAGGATCAGCCGCAGCGAGGTGATGCGGCCTGCCGTCCGCGCGGCGCCGTACACGAGGAACATCGTCGCCAGGGAGCCCGCGAACGCGGCCGCCGAGAGCGACATCGTGCCGAGCCAGGTCGCTCCGGTGACGATGACCACGACGGCGCCCAGCGAGGCGCCGGAGGAGATGCCGAGCAGGTAGGGGTCGGCGAGCGGGTTGCGGACGAGGGCCTGCATGGCGGTGCCGACGACCGCGAGCCCGGCGCCGACGACCGCGCCGAGCAGCACACGGGGCGCGCGCACGTCGACGATGATCGTCTCCCGCGCCCGGGTCCAGTCCGGGTCGGGCCAGGGCAGTCCGAGCTGGTGGCTGAGGATGCCCCACACCTGGCCGGGCGGCACCGACACCGAGCCGATGGCCACCGCCACCGTCATCGAGGCGAGCAGCGCGGCGGTGAGCACGAGGAGCAGCGCGGGGTAGCGCAGCCGCCGCAAGGCGGACGGTGCCGCCGGACCGGCGGACGTCTCGGCGGCGGGTGTCACCTCGTGCGGCGGCGCGGTCGCCACGGACCCGGTCTCGGTCCGCGGCGCTCGCCCGGTCACTCGAACCGCTCGGGGTGCAGCGCCTTCGCCAGGTCCTCGACGGCGTACGGGGGCCGTACGCCGACCAGCGTCGCGGTCAGCGGGACGACCACGAAGCGCTTGTTCTTGATCGCCGGTACGTCGGCGAGGGCCGGCTGGGAGAGCAGGAACTTCTTCTTGCTCTCGACGCTGCCCGAGCCCGCGTAGTGGTAGATCGCGATGACCTCGGGCTTGCGGTCGATGACCTGTTCCCAGGACACGTCGGCGAAGACCTCGTCGACGTCGGCGAAGATGTTCTTGCCGCCGGCGAGTCGGATGATCTCGGTGCCGAGGCCGCGGCCGCCGGCGGTGAAGGCGGACTTGTCGCCGCTGTCGTAGACGAAGACCGGGACGGGCTTCTCGTTCTCGACCTTCTTCGCGACCGCGTCGACCTTGGCGCGGAGTTCGGCGTTGAGCTTCTCGGCCCGATCGGACACGCCGAACATCTCGCCCAGCGTGCGGATCTCGGTGTGGACGTCCTTCATGGTGGCGCTCTTGGCGCCCTCGCAGTACTCGCGGTTGAGGTGGGTGTTGATGCCCGCCTTCTCGAACGCGGCCCGCGAGCGGCCGGTCTTCTCGGCGAACGCGCTGGAGTAGCCGCCGTAGACCAGGTCGGGCTCGGCCTCCAGCACGTTCTCGAAGGAGGGCTCCTTCTTCGACAGTTCCGGGATGGCCTCGAACTTCTCCCGGTACTCGGGCAGTACGGCCGAGTCGGGGAAGGCGGTGCCGACCATCCGCTTCTCCAGGCCGAGCGCGAGCAGCAGCTCGGCGGGGTGCTGGTGGATGGTGACCACGCGCTCGGGCGGCTGCTCGTACGTGGTCTTCACGCCGCAGTTGGTGACGGTGACCGGGAAGCCCTCGGCCTTTGCTGCCTTGCCGGAGTCGGCGCGCTCCTGGGTTCCGCAGGCGGTGAGCAGGCCCACCGCCATGACGGGTGCGAGGGCCAGACCGATGGCCCGGTGCCGGTCGCCGCTCGCCCGGCGGGGTCGGTCGCCTCGGGGGCTGGTGGACGATATGCCGCGTCGGCCGCTTTTCACGTTGCTGTTCCTCCTGCGGAGTCCGCGCTCCTCGGAAAGGTCCGCGACGGGTCAGTCTCCTGACTTCCCGGGCGGCGGTGCGCGCTCGACGCGCACGCGCGGACACCCGGGTCACAGTGGCGGGACCGTGCCGGACTCACACCGGCTTCCTGGCTCCCGTCGCGGTTGGACGTGAGCAGCGTACGCGAGCGGAGGCACCCGCGAACCGGCGCGTGGGGCGCGTCACAGGCGCCCGGGACTCGACCACACGCCCCGCCGCGGGCACTGCCGCCGCACGCACTCGCCGCTCTACACTCCAAGCCCGTGCTCGGCGAAGGAGACGCGATGGCCGCCGCTTTGGTCCTCCTCGCGGGGGCGTGGTATCTCGTCGCGGCGGCGCTCATAGTGGCGCCCGGCTACGCCGTGCTCGCGCCCACGGCCTTCGTCTCGGCCGCCGTGGGTGCGCTCCTCACCTTCGGAGGGCTGCGGATGGCACGTGGCGCCGTCGCTGCCGGGCGGCGGTGGGCGCGGCGCGGCGCGCTGATCGCCCTTGCCACGGTTCTGGTGCCGACGGGACTGTGGTTGCTCTTTGTTCTCGTCTCACGGTATTCGGAACGCCTCTTCCGTGTCACCGTCACCCTCGGGGTCTTCGACTACGTTCTGGCGGGTGCCGTGCCGGCCGTCGTCGTGCTGGCCGCCACCCACCGCCGACCGGTGCGGGGCGAGGAGAACTGACCTCCGAGGCCCGAGCGGCCCGGAGCCGGAAACGACGGACGGCCGCGTCCCCCGGGAAGGGGAACGCGGCCGTACCGCCGAAGCACACGGCGCCACACGGCGCCGGACGCGCCGTTACGCCGCGGCGTCCTCGCGGCCGAGGGCCGCGAGCGCGCGCTTGGTGACGTCGGCCACCGCGCCGAGCGCGGAGAGCGTCGTGACGAGCCCCTGCGCCTTGTAGTAGTCGATGATCGGCTCGGTCTCGTTGTGGTAGACCTCGAGCCGCTTGCGCACCGTGTCCTCGCGGTCGTCCTCGCGCTGGTACAGCTCCCCACCGCACACGTCGCAGACACCCGACTCCTTGGAGGGGCTGTACTCGACGTGGAAGATGTGGCTGCTGTCCTTGCGGCACATGCGCCGTCCGGCGATGCGCTTGACGACCTCGTCCTCCTCGACCTCCAGGTCGAGGACGGCGTCCAGCGAGAGCTTCTCGTCCTTCAGGATCCCGTCGAGCGCCTCGGCCTGGGCGAGGTTGCGGGGGAATCCGTCGAGGAGGAAGCCGCCCTCGGCGTCCGCCTGGTCCATCCGGTCCTTCGCCATGCCGATGGTGACCTCGTCGGGTACCAGCCGGCCGGCGCGCATGTACTCCTGTGCCTTCTGCCCGAGCTCTGTGCCCTGGCTGATGTTGGCGCGGAACAGGTCGCCTGTGGAGATGTGTGGGATGGACAGGGTCTGGGCGAGCAGCGCAGCCTGCGTGCCCTTGCCCGCGCCCGGCGGTCCGACGAGGACGATACGCATCAGCGGAGGAACCCTTCGTAGTTGCGCTGCTGGAGCTGGCTCTCGATCTGCCGAACAGTTTCGAGTCCAACACCGACGATGATCAGGATGGATGTCCCGCCGAACGGGAATTCACCCTGCGCGTTGAACGCGATCAGCGCGACGGTGGGCACCAGGGCGATCAGCCCGAGGTAGATGGCTCCGGGCCACGTGATGCGGTTCAGCACGTAGCTCAGGTACTCCGCCGTGGGGCGTCCGGCCCGGATGCCCGGGATGAACCCACCATACTTCTTCATGTTGTCGGCAACTTCTTCGGGGTTGAAGGAGATGGCCACGTAGAAGAAGGCGAAGAAGACGATCAGCAGGAAGTACGTAAGCACGTAAAGCGGGGCATCCTGCGCCTGGAGGTTGTTGCGAACCCAGTCGGCCCAGCCCGCCTGGGAGTCGCTGAACTGGACGACCAGGGCCGGAATGTAGAGCAGCGACGAGGCGAAGATGACGGGAATCACACCCGCCTGGTTGACCTTCAGCGGAATGTAGGTCGACGTCCCACCATATGAACGCCTGCCGATCATGCGCTTGGCGTACTGGACCGGAATGCGGCGCTGCGCCTGCTCGACGAAGACCACGAGTCCGACCATGGCGAGGCCGCAGACGATGACCGTGCCGAACTCGATCCAGCCGTCGGCCAGGTCGCCCTGGATCTTGATCGCCCACAGGGCGCCGGGGAAGCCGGCGGCGATGGAGACGAACATCAGCATCGACATGCCGTTGCCGATGCCGCGGTCGGTGATCAGCTCACCGAGCCACATGATCAGCGCGGTGCCGGAGGTCATCACGATGACCATGGAGATGACGACGAACATCGAGCCGTCCGGCACCACCTGGGCGGCGACGGAACAGCCGGAGAAGAGAGTGCCGCTTCGCGCGGCGGCGACCAGACCGGTCGCCTGCAGCACGGCGAGCGCGATGGTCAGGTAGCGCGTGTACTGGGTGATCTTCGCCTGGCCGGCCTGGCCCTCCTTCTTCAGCGCCTCGAGTCGTGGGATCACCACGACGAGGAGCTGCAAGATGATGCTGGCCGTGATGTACGGCATGATGCCGAGCGCGAAGATCGTGATCTGCATCAGTGCGCCACCACTGAACATGTTCACCAGATCGAACAGACCCGACTGGCCGCTCTTCGCCTCGTCCTTGCACATCTGGACGGCTTCGTAGCTGACGCCGGGGGTCGGGATCTGGGATCCGAGCCGGAAGAGCACGATGATGCCCAGCGTGAACAGCAGCTTCTTGCGCAGGTCGGGCGTCTTGAACGCCCGGGTGAACGCGCTGAGCACGGTACCTCCTGCGGCCTCCGCGTCCTACGCGAGAGGTGACGGTCTAAAAACGACGGATATGACAGTGGTGGATCGGTCCCCCCACGACCCGGCCACGCGCACGCGGACCGGGCAGTGTCAGCCACCTTACCGGCGACTGGCCCGCCCGTGGAACGACCAACCGGGGATGCCCGTTCCTGGGCATCCCCGGTGGTTGCTACGCCATGGGCTCAGACGAGCTCGGTGACGCTGCCGCCGGCGGCGGTGATCTTCTCCTTGGCGGAGCCGGAGACGGCGTCGACCGTCACCTGCAGCGCCACGGAGATCTCGCCGGTGCCGAGCACCTTGACGAGGCTGTTCCTGCGCACCGCGCCCTTGGCGACCAGGTCGGCCACCGTGACCTCGCCGCCCTCGGGGTAGAGGGAGGCGAGCTTGTCCAGGTTCACGACCTGGTACTCGGTGCGGAACGGGTTCTTGAAGCCCTTGAGCTTGGGCAGCCGCATGTGCAGCGGCATCTGCCCACCCTCGAAGCGCTCGGGAACCTGGTAGCGGGCCTTGGTGCCCTTGGTGCCACGACCGGCCGTCTTACCCTTCGACGCCTCACCACGACCGACACGGGTCTTGGCGGTCTTGGCGCCCGGGGCCGGACGGAGGTTGTGGAGCTTGAGCGGCTTCTCTTCAGCCATCTCAGTTCACCTCCTCGACCGTCACGAGGTGCCGCACGGTGTGAACCATGCCGCGGACCTCGGGGCGGTCCTCCTTGACGACCACGTCGTTGATCCGCTTCAGACCGAGGGTCCGCAGCGTCTCACGGTGGTTCTGCTTCGTACCGATCACGGAACGCGCCTGGGTGATCTTGAGCTGCGCCATCACGCACTCACCCCAGCCCGAGCCCGCAGCAGCGCGGCGGGCGCGACGTCCTCGAGCGGCAGGCCACGACGGGCGGCGATCTCCTCGGGGCGCTGCAGGCCCTTCAGAGCGGCCACCGTGGCGTGCACGATGTTGATCGGGTTGGACGAGCCGAGCGACTTGCTCAGCACGTCGTGGATGCCCGCGCACTCCAGCACGGCGCGCACCGGGCCACCGGCGATCACACCGGTACCGGGGGAAGCCGGCTTGAGCAGCACGACACCGGCCGCGTCCTCACCCTGGAACGGGTGCGGAATGGTGCCCTGGATGCGGGGGACCTTGAAGAAGTTCTTCTTGGCCTCCTCGACACCCTTGGCGATGGCGGCCGGAACTTCCTTGGCCTTGCCATAGCCGACACCGACGGTGCCCTCGCCGTCGCCCACCACGACAAGCGCGGTGAAGCTGAAGCGGCGACCACCCTTCACAACCTTGGCGACGCGGTTGATCGCGACGACCCGCTCGACGTACGCGGTCTTCTCGGCGGCAGCGCCACCGTCCCGCCGGTCCTTACGGTCCCGTCGCTCGCCGCCACCGGCGCCGCCACCGCGGCGCTGGGGTCCAGCCATTGGAAATACCTCTCTCGTCTGTCCGCTAGCTACGGAACCGGCTCAGAACTTGAGCCCGGCCTCGCGGGCGGCGTCCGCCAGCGCGGCGATGCGCCCGGCGTACTGGTTGCCACCGCGGTCGAAGACAACAGTCTCCACGCCGGCGGCCTTGGCACGCTCGGCGACCAGGGCGCCGACCTTCTGAGCGAGGGCGCTCTTGTCACCCTCCGCACCGCGGATGGAGCTGTCCATCGAGGACGCCGAGGCCACGGTGTGGCCCTTGATGTCGTCGATGACCTGCGCCACCATGTGCCGGTTGGAACGCGTCACGACCAGCCGCGGGCGCTCGGGCGTGCCCGAGATCCTCTTGCGGATGCGGATGTGACGGCGCTTGGCAGCAGCGCGCTTGTACGCGTCGCCCTTGGCGATCTTCACGCCGTATGCCATGGCTTACTTACCAGCCTTTCCGACCTTGCGGCGGATGACTTCGCCCTCGTACTTGATGCCCTTGGCCTTGTACGGGTCGGGCTTCCGCAGCTTGCGGATCTTCGCGGCGACCTCGCCGACCTTCTGCTTGTCGATCCCCTCGACCGAGAAGCGGGTGGGCGACTCGACCTTGAAGGAGATGCCCTCGGGCGCCTCGATCAGGATCGGGTGGCTGTAGCCCAGCGCGAACTCCAGGTTGGAGCCCTTCGCCTGGACGCGGTAACCGACACCGCTGATCTCGAGCTTCTTGACGTAGCCCTGGGTCACGCCAGTGATCATGTTCGCCACCAGCGTGCGGGACAGGCCGTGCAGGGCCTTGTTCCGGCTCTCGTCGTTCGGGCGCGAGACGACGACGGCGCCGTCCTCACCCTTGGCGACCTCGATGGGCGCTGCGACGGCGTGCGAAAGGTTGCCCTTGGGGCCCTTCACCGCGACCGTACGGCCATCGATGGTGACGTCCACACCGGCGGGAACCTGGATGGGGAGCTTGCCGATTCGCGACATGGCTTTTCCTCCGTTCCCTTCCGTTACCAGACGTAGGCGAGGACTTCCCCACCCACGCCCTTCTTCTGCGCCTGCTGACCGGTGAGCAGACCGTGCGACGTGGAGATGATCGCCACGCCCAGGCCGCCCAGCACGCGGGGCAGGTTGGTGGACTTTGCGTAGACCCGCAGACCCGGCTTCGAGATGCGCTTGATGCCGGCGATCGAGCGCTCGCGGTTCGGGCCGTACTTCAGCTCGAGGACGAGGTTCTTGCCCACGGGGGCGTCCTCGACCTTCCAGCCGGTGATGTAGCCCTCCTGCTTGAGGATCTCCGCGATGTGCGACTTGATCTTGCTGTGCGGCATCACGACATCGTCGTGATACGCCGAGTTCGCGTTTCGCAGACGCGTCAGCATGTCTGCGATCGGATCGGTCATGGTCATGTGATGGCCTTCGGCCTCTCTCGCCGGGGTTTCCTGTATGCGCCATCCCTCTCCCCGCTCAGGGGCGGGACGGGTGCGGCGCGGGGACCTACGGCGTAGTAAGCGACTTCTTGCGGGCGCGCTGCCCGCGTGCGGTCACGGTCGGCGGGCGCCCAACCCGACAAGCCTACGGCATGTCGGATCGGGCCCCACCGACCAGATGCTTACCGAGAGCGCTGGTCGAGCCCCGAGTGGGGACTTACCAGCTGCTCTTGGTCACGCCCGGCAGCTCGCCGCGGTGGGCCATCTCACGAAGGCACACACGGCACAGGCCGAACTTGCGGTAGACGGAGTGCGGACGGCCGCAACGCTGGCAGCGCGTGTAGGCACGCACGGCGAACTTCGGCTTGCGGGCGGCCTTGGCGATCATCGCCTTCTTCGCCATGGTCAGTTCTCCTTGAACGGGAAGCCGAGGTGACGCAGCAGGGCGCGGCCCTCGTCGTCGTTGGTCGCCGTGGTGACCACGGTGATGTCCATGCCCCGAACCCGGTCGATCTTGTCCTGGTCGATCTCGTGGAACATGACCTGCTCGGTGAGACCGAAGGTGTAGTTGCCCCGACCGTCGAACTGCTTCGGCGACAGACCGCGGAAGTCGCGGATGCGCGGCAGAGCGAGGGAGAGCAGCCGGTCCAGGAACTCCCACATGCGGTCACCGCGGAGGGTGACGTGGGCGCCGATCGGCTGACCCTCACGCAGCTTGAACTGCGCGATGGACTTGCGGGCCTTGGTCACGGCCGGCTTCTGACCGGTGATCGTGGTGAGGTCGCGGATGGCGCCCTCGATCAGCTTGGAGTCGCGGGCGGCGTCGCCCACACCCATGTTGACCACGATCTTGGTGAGACCAGGGATCTGCATGACGTTCTCGTAAGAGAACTCCTCACGCATCTTGTCCTTGATCTCGTCCCGGTAGCGCTGCTTCAGGCGCGGTGCGTTGGTGGTGGCAGTCATCAGATGTCCTCACCGGTCCGCTTGGCAACGCGGATCTTGTTGCCGTCCTCGTCGAAGCGGTAGCCGACACGAGTGACGACCTTGTTGCCGTCCTTCTCCACGACGAGCTGAACGTTGCTCACGTGGATCGGGGCCTCGGTCGTCACGATGCCGCCGGTCTTGGAACCGCGAGCGGTCTGGCCGGCCTTGGTGTGCTTCTTGACCCGGTTGACACCCTCGACCAGGACGCGGTCCTCGCGCGGGAAGGCCTGGATGACCTTGCCCTGCTTGCCCTTGTCCTTACCGGTGATGACCTGGACCAGGTCGCCCTTCTTGATCTTCATGCTCACAGCACCTCCGGCGCGAGCGAGATGATCTTCATGAACTTCTTCTCGCGCAGTTCACGGCCCACGGGGCCGAAGATACGGGTGCCGCGGGGGTCGCCGTCGTTCTTAAGGATGACGGCGGCGTTCTCGTCAAAACGGATGTACGAGCCGTCCGGGCGACGACGCTCCTTGACGGTGCGCACGATGACGGCCTTGACGACGTCACCCTTCTTCACGTTGCCACCGGGGATCGCGTCCTTGACGGTGGCGACGATGACATCGCCGATGCCCGCGTAGCGGCGACCCGAGCCACCGAGAACACGGATGCAAAGGATCTCCTTCGCGCCCGTGTTGTCGGCGACCCGAAGTCGCGACTCCTGCTGGATCACGTCTATCTCCTGATCGTCTGCCGGTTCCCGGCAGGGGCGTCCGTCACGGATGCGCCCCTGCCGAGCCTGGCGGAACTGTCCAGAAGGCGATTGCCTTCAGGAATTACTTGGCCTTCTCGAGGATCTCGACGATGCGCCAGCGCTTCGTCGCGGACAGCGGCCGGGTCTCCATGATGAGGACGCGGTCGCCGATGCCGGCGGCGTTCTGCTCGTCGTGCGCCTTGAGCTTGTTCGTACGGCGGATGACCTTGCCGTACAGGGCGTGCTTGACGCGGTCCTCGACGGCGACGACGACGGTCTTGTCCATCTTGTCGCTGACGACCAGACCCTCGCGGGTCTTGCGGAAACCGCGCTCGTTGCTGTTCTCAGTCACATTCGTCTCGCTCATCAGGCGCTCTCCACCGTCTCGATGCCCAGCTCGCGCTCGCGCATCAGGGTGTAGATCCGGGCGATGTCCTTGCGGACGGCCTTGAGCCGGCCGTTGTTCTCCAGCTGTCCGGTCGCCGCCTGGAAGCGGAGCTTGAACAGCTCCTCCTTGGCCTCGCGAAGCTTGACGACGAGCTCCTCGTCGTTGAGCTCACGCAGCTCGTTGGCCTTGGTAACGGCCGCCATCACGCCTCACCTGCCTCGCGCCGCACGATCCGGCACTTCATCGGAAGCTTGTGAGCAGCGCGGGTGAGCGCCTCACGAGCAATCTTCTCGTTCGGGTAGGACAGCTCGAACATCACCCGACCGGGCTTGACGTTCGCGATCCACCACTCCGGCGAACCCTTACCGGAACCCATGCGGGTCTCGGCCGGCTTCTTCGTGAGCGGACGGTCCGGGTAGATGTTGATCCAGACCTTGCCGCCACGCTTGATGTGGCGGGTCATGGCGATACGAGCGGCCTCGATCTGCCGGTTGGTCACGTAGGCGGCGGTGACGGCCTGGATGCCGTACTCGCCGAACGCGACCTCCGTGCCGCCCTTGGCCATACCCGACCGCTTCGGGTGGTGCTGCTTGCGGTGCTTGACCCTGCGCGGGATCAGCATGACGGTCAGGCCTCCGTTCCGGTGCTCTCAGCGGCAGCGGGAGCGGCGGGAGCCTCGGCCTTGGGGGCCTCGGCCTGGGCCTGCTGGGCCTGCTGCTGCGGCTTGCGGCCACGGCGCTCGCCGCCGCCACCACCACGGCGGGGGCGGTCGCTGCCACCACGCGACGGGCGGTTGCCGGCGCGGGCGGCGGCGTTCTCGGCGCGGACCTCGGCGATGTTCTTCACGTCGCCCTTGTAGATCCACACCTTGACGCCGATGCGGCCGAAGGTGGTCTTGGCCTCGAAGAAGCCGTAGTCGACGTTCGCGCGGAGGGTGTGCAGGGGCACACGGCCCTCGCGGTAGAACTCCGAGCGGGACATCTCGGCGCCGCCGAGACGACCGCCGCACTGGATCTTGATGCCCTTGGCGCCGGCCTTCATCGTCGACTGCATGCTCTTGCGCATGGCGCGACGGAAGGAGACGCGGGAGGACAGCTGCTCGGCGACGGCCTGGGCCACCAGCTGAGCGTCCAGCTCCGGGTTCTTCACCTCGAGGATGTTGAACTGGATCTGCTTGCCGGTCAGCTTCTCGAGCTGGCCGCGGATCCGCTCCGCCTCCGCACCGCGGCGGCCGATCACGATGCCCGGGCGGGCGGTGTGAACGTCGACGCGGACGCGGTCGCGGGTGCGCTCGATCTCGACCTTGGAGATGCCGGCCCGCTCCATGCCCTGCGTGAGCAGGCGGCGGATCTCGACGTCTTCCTTGATGTAGTCCTTGTACAGCTTGTCGGCGTACCAGCGGGACTTGAAGTCCGTGGTGATGCCGAGCCGGAACCCGTGCGGGTTAACCTTCTGGCCCATTACCGGGTTCCTTCCTTGCTGCTGACGACCACGGTGATGTGGCTGGTCCGCTTACGGATCCGGTACGCGCGACCCTGCGCGCGCGGCCGGAACCGCTTGAGGGTCGGGCCCTCGTCGACGTAGGCCTCGGAGATGAAGAGGCTGTCGACGTCGGTGTGGTCGTAGTTGTGCGCGGCGTTGGCGATGGCGCTGTCAAGCACCTTGCCCACCGGCACGCTCGCGGCCTGCGGGGCGAAACGCAGGACCGCCTGAGCCTCCGTGGCGCTCATGCCACGGACAAGGTCCACCACGCGGCGGGCCTTCATGGGCGTGACACGCACGTAGCGCGCCTGGGCCCTGGCTTCCATGGTTGTCCCTTCGGTGTCAGTCATAGTCTTCGCACTCCGCCGATCAGCGACGACGCGACTTGCGGTCGTCCTTCACGTGGCCGCGGAAGGTGCGGGTCGGCGCGAACTCGCCGAGCTTGTGGCCGACCATCGACTCGGTGACGAACACCGGGACGTGCTTGCGGCCGTCGTGCACCGCGATCGTGTGGCCGAGCATGGCCGGGACGATCATCGAGCGGCGGGACCAGGTCTTGATGACGTTCTTGGTGCCGGCTTCGTTCTGGACATCCACCTTCTTGATCAGGTGGTCGTCGACGAAGGGCCCCTTCTTGAGACTGCGCGGCATCTAAACCCGCTCCTAGCGCTTCTTGTTCGTCTTGCGGCGGCGGACGATGTACTTGTTGCTGGCCTTCTTCGGCGAGCGAGTACGTCCTTCCTTCTTGCCCCACGGCGACACCGGGTGGCGACCACCGGAGGTACGACCCTCACCACCACCGTGCGGGTGGTCGATCGGGTTCATGACCACACCGCGGACGGTCGGGCGGACGCCCTTCCAGCGCATACGGCCGGCCTTGCCCCAGTTGATGTTCGACTGCTCGGCGTTGCCGACCTCGCCCACAGTGGCGCGGCAGCGGACGTCGACCAGGCGGATCTCACCGGACGGCATACGCAGGTGGGCCATGCGGCCCTCCCTCGCCAGCAGCTGCACGGAGGCACCGGCGGAGCGGGCGAACTTCGCACCGCCGCCGGGCCGCAGCTCGATGGCGTGGATGACCGTACCGACCGGGATGTTGCGCAGCGGCAGGTTGTTGCCGGGCTTGATGTCGGCGCCCGGGCCGTTCTCGACGCGGTCGCCCTGCTTCAGGCCGGCCGGCGCGATGATGTAGCGCTTCTCGCCGTCGGCGTAGTGCAGCAGCGCGATGCGCGCGGTGCGGTTCGGGTCGTACTCGATGTGCGCGACCTTGGCCGGCACGCCGTCCTTGTCGTGACGACGGAAGTCGATCACTCGGTAGGCGCGCTTGTGGCCACCGCCCTGGTGGCGAACGGTCACACGACCGGCGTTGTTACGGCCGCCCTTGCTGTGCAGCGGGCGGACCAGCGACTTCTCCGGCGTGGACCGCGTGATCTCGACGAAGTCGGCGACGCTGGAGCCACGACGGCCCGGGGTCGTCGGCTTGTACTTGCGGATACCCATTTCTCAGTCCTCGTCCGATATCGGACGAACCAGCCCCGTTAGGAGACCGGCCCGCCGAAGATGTCGATACGGTCGCCCTCGGCGAGGGTCACGATGGCGCGCTTGGTGTTGGCGCGCTTGCCGAAACCGGTGCGGGTGCGCTTGCGCTTGCCCTGCCGGTTGATCGTGTTGACCCCATTGACCTTGACCGAGAAGACCGCCTCGACGGCCTGCTTGATCTGGGTCTTGTTGGCGCGCGGGTCCACGATGAACGTGTACTTGTTCTCGTCGAGCAGCGCGTAGCTCTTCTCGGAGACCACGGGCTTCAGCAGCACGTCACGCGGGTCGGTGAACGTCTTGCTGGTGACCGTGTTCTCGGCGGCCTGCGTCGTCTCGCTCATCAGGCGTCGCTCCCTTCGAGCTCAGCCCCGGTACGGCTGGCCACGAAGGACTCGAAGGCGGCCTTCGTGAAGACCACGTCGTCGGAGACGAGCACGTCGTACGTGTTCAGCTGGCCCGGCTCCAGGATGTGCACCTGGGGCAGGTTGCGGGTGGACAGCCACGCGGCCTCGTCCGAACGCTCGGCGACGAGGAGCACGTGCTTGCGCTCGCTGATCTTGCCGAACAGGTTCTTGGCGGCCTTCGTGGAGATGTCGCCCTCGACCACGCCGGTCACGACGTGGATGCGGTTGTGGCGCGCCCGGTCCGAGAGGGCACCGCGCAGGGCGGCGGCCTTCATCTTCTTCGGGGTGCGCTGCGAGTAGTCACGCGGCACGGGGCCGTGGACCACGCCACCGCCGGCGAACTGCGGCGCGCGGGTCGAACCCTGACGGGCGCGACCGGTGCCCTTCTGGCGGTACGGCTTCCTGCCACCGCCGCGGACCTCGCCACGGGACTTCGTCTTGTGCGTGCCCTGACGGGCGGCGGCCAGCTGCGCGACGACGACCTGGTGGATCAGCGGAACGCTGACCTGCGCGTCGAAGAGCTCCGCGGGGAGGTCGACGGTCCCGGTCTTGTCGCCTGCCGGCGAAAGGATGTCAATGCTGCTCATGGGTTACCTCAGGCCCCCTTGGCCGCGGTACGGACCAGGACGAGGCCGCCGTTCGGACCCGGAACCGCGCCCTTGATGAGCAGCAGTCCCTTCTCCGCGTCAACGGCGTGGACGGTCAGGTTCTGGGTGGTGACCCGCTCGTTGCCCGCGCGGCCCGCCATGCGCATGCCCTTGAAGACACGGCCCGGGGTGGCGCAGCCACCGATGGAGCCCGGCTTGCGGTGCACGCGGTGCGCACCGTGCGAGGCCTTGCCGCCGTGGAAGCCGTGACGCTTCATGACACCGGCGGTGCCCTTGCCCTTGGACTTGCCGGTCACGTCGACCTTGAGGCCGGACTCGAACACCTCGGCGGTGAGCTCCTGGCCCAGGGTGTACTCGGCGGCGTCGTTGGTACGGATCTCCACCAGGTGACGGCGGGGAGTGACGTCGGCCTTGGCGAAGTGGCCCTTGAGGGGCTTGTTCACCTTGCGCGGGTCGATCTCGCCGAAGGCGATCTGGACGGCCTCGTAGCCGTCGCGGTCTGCGGTGCGCACCTGGGTAACGACACAGGGGCCGGCCTTGACGACGGTCACCGGGACGACACGGTTGTTCTCGTCCCAGACCTGCGTCATGCCGAGCTTCTCGCCCAGGAGGCCCTTGATCTGCTTAGCCATCTTCCGACACCCCTCAGAGCTTGATCTCGATGTCGACGCCGGCCGGCAGGTCCAGGCGCATCAACGAGTCAACGGTCTTGGGAGTCGGGTCGAGGATGTCGATGAGGCGCTTGTGGGTGCGCATCTCGAAGTGCTCGCGCGAGTCCTTGTACTTGTGCGGCGACTTGATGACGCAGTACACGTTCTTCTCTGTGGGCAGCGGCACCGGGCCCGCGACCGACGCACCAGTACGGGTCACCGTCTCGACGATCTTCTTCGCCGAGTTGTCGATGACCTCGTGGTCGTAGGCCTTGAGCCGGATGCGGATCTTCTGTCCCGCCATGGCTACTTCGTAGTCCTGTCTCTCGTAAACGCTCCGGTACCCGGTGGCACCGACACTCCGTCTTCCGACTCCCCGACCCACGCGGTCGGGCGTGTCGCAACCCTTCCCGTACCGCGCCCAGACGTATCCGACACGGATCCGCATGGAAGCGTCCCTGGAAGGGGAAGAAGGGGGAAGGAAACCCACCGGATGCCTGGCTGGAAGCCCCTCCCGCACTTCCCGGAAGATTCCCGTACTTCCGCCCCTGATCAGGGGCGACGAGTACATCGGGACTCGCTTCCGGTCCTCCCGGCGGGAGGCGCACGGCATCGGCACTCAACCGAGCAACCTGGCTAGTGTGCCATATGGGGCACAGCCCCTGCCAATCGGCCCAGCCCCGCCCCGACCCCCCGGACCAGCCACGTCGCCGTTCCGCCCCGACGGGGCGGGGGTTCGAGACCAACGTCACACGATCCGGTGAAGCCTCAGCGCGCGGCGCCCGGCAGTGGGCACACCGACCAGAGCCGATCAGAATACCGCCCGTCGACAGGCACTCGACCCGTCGGGGTGGGGGACACGCCCAGGCGATGATCACTTCTTCGATCACTTCTTCGCCGCGCCGTCGTGCGGAGAGGCGACGAAGACCGCGGAACGGGAACTGGCCTTCGCCGGATACACCGACTACTTCCTCTGGTTCGAGCAGGCCCGGTTCGGTACCGCCCTGCGCCGCAAGGCCGCACAGGGGTGCCGGGTGCGCTGCCTGGTCGGCGATCCCGGCAGCGAGCTGACGCGGTCACGCGAGCGGGACGAGGACGTGCCCCTGGCCCTCTCCACCCGTATCCGGGTGACCCTCGCCGAGCTGGAGAAGATCGGGCATCAGCCCGGCGTCGGCGCGCGGTACAGCGCTCCAGCGACGCCGCGACAACGGAATGTGGGCGTTGCCCGGCGGCGTGATGCACCTCGGCGAGTCGCTGCCGGAGTGCGCCGTCCGGGAGACCCGTGAGGAGACCGGCATCGAAGTGGAGGCGGTGGGGATCGTCGGTACGTACTCGAACCCTCGGCACGTCTTCGCCTATGACGACGGCGAGGTGCGGCAGGAGTTCTCCGTCTGCTTCCTCGCCCGGCCGATCGCCGGGAACCTGGCGGTGTCGGACGAGTCCACGGACGTCCGCTGGTTCGAGCCGCAGGAGATCGACACGCTGCCGATGGTCCCTAGCATCCGCAAGGGCGTGAACGACCGGCGCGACGGCAACATGCCGGCCGCGCGGTAGTCCGGGCGGCCGGTCCGGCTTCCGATGGACCGGCCGGCTTGTCCGGAAGTGCCCTGCCCTCCGCCGGTTGGCCTTGACATCATCGATTGATGAAAAGGATCGCCACAAGCGCGACGATCGCCATCGCCGTCACGACCCTTCTCACCACCAACCTGGCCGGTCAGGCCCATGCCGGACCCGCCTGGGACAAGACCGTGAAGTGCAAGCAGGAGGATTGGGACGGCAGAGTCGTCCCCACCCGCATCGGCAACAGCGAACTGGGTTGGAACCACTTCTCCAGCAGGCACAAAATCAGAAAGTGCAAGATCGTCAATGCGGCGATCAACGGAAAGCCGGACAAGAAGAACGGCGCCCGCCTCGAGTACTGGGCCTATGCATGGAGCGGCAACCGCCGCGTACAGGTCACGGTGATCGTCCAGTACGCCCGCAAAACCGCTGACGGACGCTACGACGCCGGAAAGGGCAAGAAGATCGGCGTGATCACCGCTTACTGCAAGGGCATGAACAAATGCCCTGACTGGCTGAACGACGTGAGACTATCCGCGAGTGACCACAGTTCCTGAGGAGATCGCGGATCAGCAGGCTGAGATCACCCGCCTTCTGATTCAGTACTTCCACGCCCCGCTGCCCGATGGCCGGTTCGTCCGGGGAGTCCTGCCTTCGCCGGGCGACACGGAGGCGGTCCGCGTGGTCACCTCCCCCCTGCCCAGCGGCACGCCGGAGCAGTCCACTGTCTGGGAGATCCCGCTGCGGGTGACCCCTGGCGGAGAGGACCTGTTCGGCGGAGACGAGATTCTGAGTGTTCTGCGCCGACTCCACACCGGAACCCACGTTCTCACCAGCAGCCGGATCGGCTCGACGATGGAGATGACCCTCGTTCGGGTTGATCCGACAGCGCTCGACCACGATTACCTGCCTCCGGACGAACGGGAGAGAGCGTTCACTCTTCTGAGAACCCTCACGTGTCCGTGGGTCGAAGAACAACCCTCGCCGCGCCTGCGCGGCTACCTGCTCCACCGTCCCGACCGGCTGCGCCTCTATTTCGACCGTGACGGGGACGCGGACGTCATCGCCGCCGACGTACGGCCGTCCGGCGCTCTCACCGCGTTGCTCGCCGCCCTGCCCGCGCTGTTGGACGAGGACAACCGGCTCACGCGAGACGACTCCGACCCGCACTGCTCGCGCCGGATGGACCTCACTCACTGGTGAGGGCCCGTGCCGGTTTTGCCCCAGACGGCGCCGGAGGGGGCCCGTCCGCTTGCTCGACCGGGCGCCAGCCCTCACTGGCCCCGGCGGCCGGGGTCACCTGTCCCGGGGGACGGGTGCGCCGCCGCGTATGGCTGTGCATCGCATCCCCCGGGGCTACCGCTGATCGCCGGGCTCAGGCGCCGGGCCCCTCCTGTCGCCGGTCGGCGTTGGCGGTGATCGCGTCGCGGATGTAGACGGCGAGGCCGGGGGCGATCGCGTCGTAGGTTGCCGTGAAGCGCTCGTCGCTCACGTACATCTCGCCCAGGCAGCGCTGCATCTCGTAGCCGCACTCGTAGTGGTTCCGCGAGATCCAGCCGCGGTGCTGCTCGGCGAGGTCCCGGGCCTCGGCGGAGTCGGCCGGGGTGCCGGCCGCCAGCAGCGCGGCGAAGCCCTCGTTGATCCGGTCGCCCTCTGCCGCGATCCGCTTCCAGTCCTCCTTGGTGTAGGAGGCGGCGCGCCGCCGGCTCTCCCGGTACGCCTCGGTGTTCCCCCAGCGCTGCTCGACCTCCTCCGCGTACTGCTCGGGGTCGTGGTCGCCGAAGACCTCGAACTTCTCCTCCGGGGTCAGGTTGATCCCCATCCTCTTCGCCTCCAGGTTGCGTTGGACGGCGGCGGCCATCTTCGTCAGCTTCTCGATCCGCTCGGTCAGCACGCGGTGCTGGCGGCGCAGCGCCTCGCGCGGGTCGACGTCCGGGTCGTCGAGCAGCGTCCGCACCTCGTCCAGCGGGAAGCCGAGCTCCCGGTAGAAGAGGATCTGCTGGAGCCGGTCGAGGTCTCCGTCGTCGTAGCGGCGGTGCCCGGCGTGACTGCGCTCGCTGGGCGCCAGGAGACCGATCTGGTCGTAGTGGTGCAGCGTGCGCACGGTGGTGCCGGACAGCGCGGCCACCTGGCCGACCGTGTAACTCATGCCCGCTTCCGTCCCTTCTCGGGTGTCGACACCCACGCTCCCCCCTCACGCCGCGTCAGGTGCAAGCGCTGCCGCGCGGGCCGGGTCGGGCGCTCAGCCGTGCCGGCGCCGCAGCCTCGCGGCGGCCCATGGGACGACCCTCCACGTCGCCGCCGCCGCGCCCGCTCCGGCGAACAGGTACCAGACGTTGCCGGTGGTCGTCGCGGCAAGCGTGCCGAGGAGCGCCCCGTAGGCGGCGCAGCACGTGGTGCGGTGATCGCTGATCCATCGCTGGAACGGGGTGAGGCCGTCACGCCGCCGCCCTGCCCGCGCCCCGACGGCCAGTGCCAGGAACATGGTCCCGACCGCGAACACCACTACTGTCATCGCTCCCCTGCCTTCTGTCTTCCCCCGATGGTCGGTTCGAGGCCAGCCGGTGTCCGGATGGCAAAACGGGTTACGGTCCTTACATCGCGGTGTGCGAAGCTCTCCCCCATGCTGGGAATCACCGATCTCCCCACCTATCTGGTGGGCCTGGCGCTGATCGTTCTGCTGCCGGGGCCGAACTCGCTCTACGTCGTCTCCGTCGCCGCCCGTCGTGGTGTGCGCGCGGGCTATCAGGCCGCCGGCGGGGTGTTCTGCGGGGACGCCGTGCTGATGGCGCTGTCCGCCGGTGGCGTCGCGTCGCTGCTCCAGGCGAGCCCTGCGGCGTTCGCCGTGATCAAGTTCGTCGGCGCCGGCTATCTGACCTGGCTGGCGATCGGCATGCTGCGCGGCGCGTGGACGCTGTGGCGCCGCCGCCACCAGCGGGTGGAGGCGAGGCAGCAGACGGTGGGCGCGGACGGCGCGCCGGAGCGGGCCATCAGTGAGCGGCCGTTCCGGCGGGCGCTGCTTGCGTCGTTGCTGAACCCGAAGGCGATCCTGTTCTTCGTCTCGTTCTTCGTGCAGTTCGTCGACCCGGCCTACCCCTACCCCGCGCTGACGTTCCTGGCGCTGGGCCTGTGGGCGCAGTTGTTCAGCCTGTCCTACCTGTCGCTGCTGATCTTCAGCGGCAGCCGGCTGGCGGCCGCGTTCCGCCGTCGGCGCCGACTCCAGGCGGGCGCCTCGGCGGCGGCCGGCGCGGCGTTCCTGGCGTTCGCCGCGAAGCTGTCGACCAGCAGCGCGTAGCGCGCCGGGCCGGCGCGTCGCGGGGACTCAGTCGGCGGCGTACGGGTTCTCCGCGCCCTCCGCAAGGACCTGGACGTCCCGTTCGCCCTCGCCGGCCATCACGTACGCGCCCGCCTCCAGGCGGGAGATCAGGCCGCGCGTCCACTCGGCGCCCGCGTCGGAGTTGTGCACCCACAGCCGCATGATCTCGCCGATGTGTCCCCACTCCTGCGGGGTGCCCTCCGGCGTCCAGTACTCGGTGACCTCCTTACGCCACGCCTCCAGGTCCGCGACGCGCTTGCGCAGCAGTTCGATGGCCTCCCGGCGGGGCAGGTCGACGATGAAGCCGACGGCGGAGGTCAGTACGTCCGGCTTCTCGTCGATGGCGGTGAGCGAGTGGCGCAGCAGGCGTAGGTACTCGACCTCGCCGGTGTCGGTCAGCTCGTACTCGGTGCGGGGCGGGCCGCCGGCCGGGCTGGGGGCCGTCTCGTGGGCGTGCAGCAGTCCCTGCTTGTTGAGCTGCTTCAGCGCGTGGTAGATCGACCCCGGCTTGGCGTTGGACCACTCGTGGGCGCCCCAGAACTCCAGGTCGTTGCGGATCATGTAGCCGTGGGCGCGGCCGTGCTGCCGGACGGCGCCGAGCACGAGCAGTCGGATCGCCGACACGTCCTCTCCCTCCCTGTCCCCCGGTTGCCGGCTCCTCGTCGTCCGGCCCGGTGGGTCGCGACGCCAGTCTAGGAGCGGCACGTCAAAGTTGATCAGCGGACCGGTGATACGCGTGATACACGCCGCGCGATGCGGACAGAAGCTGACCGGAAGGGTCCGTAGCTTGGTGTTCGTCGGAAGGGAGGCGCGCCCCTGCCGGGCGCCAAGCCCCTTCCGCGACAGACTCACGCACGCGGCGAAAGGTTGAGGACATGACCACTCCCCCCGAGGCCCACGGCGACGAGCGCGGCGCCCTGCTCGCCGCCCTGGCCAGCCAGCGCGCGGCGTTCCGCCAGGCAGTGGAGGGACTGACCGAGGAACAGGCCCGCAGCACACCCAGCGCCAGCGAACTCTCCCTCGCCGGCGTGATCAAGCACGTCACGGCCGTGGAGACCGGGTGGCTGGCGACGATGCGCGACGGCGTCAGGCCCGACTACACGGACCCGGCGACGTTCGAGACGCACGCCGCGAGCTTCGTCCCGACGGAGGACGAGACCGTCGCCGTCCTGCTCGACCGCTACGACCAGGCGGCGGCGGAGACCGAGAAGGCCGTCCACGATCTGCCCTCCCTGAACGACACGTTCATGCTTCCCGACGCTCCCTGGGGCGAGGGCGGGCCGCGCTCCTGGCGCTGGGCGCTGCTGCACCTCATCGAGGAGGCCGCGCGCCACGCCGGCCACGCCGACGTCATCCGCGAAACCATCGACGGCCACAAGGCCATGGGCTGACACCACCCCGCCCCACCCG
>NZ_VJYK02000609.1 GCF_007097205.2 Streptomyces alkaliterrae | reverse complement strand
CCCCACCCGGTGCCTCCCCTCCGCCACCGCCCGCCAGGCGACCCACACCGCGTGCGAGTGCCCGGCCACCACCAGCGGGCGCGGCAGGTCCTCCACCTGCTCGGCGAACGCCCGCACCTGCTCGGCCAACGGCCGCTGGGTGTCCCGGGGGACGTAGGGCGCGCCGGTGCGGATCGGGCAGGCCGCCACCCCGCGAGGCTGCCCGTCCCCCTCGCCCGCGTACGAGAAGTAGTACGTCTGTTCGCAGCCGTAGCCGAGCCGTTCCACTTCGGTCTCGAAGATCGCGCCACGTCCGGAGCCCGAGTTGATGCCGGACATCAGCAGCAGCGATCCGGGCCGCTCCGGCGGCTGCGGCCCGTACCCCTCCCCGCCGCGCGTCGCCACGAAGACCGTCGCCGCCACCGCGAACGCCACGGCCGCCGCCGCCAGCCGCAGCCCGGGCCGGCCGCGCGGTGGACGGCGCAGCGCCAGCACCGCCGCCCCCGTCAGCACCGCCGACACCGGGACCAGCAGGAGCGACCAGCCCGGGCGCAGGTCCGCCACCGCGCCGAGCAGCAGCAGCGCCACCGCGTACGGCAGCAGCACGGCGATCCGCAGTCCGCTGCCCCACGCCTCCCGGAATGCGGTCCGCAGCCGCGTCGTGCCCTGCCACGGCAGCGCCGCCATGCCGAACCACACCAGCGCGAGCAGCGACACCGCCGCCCAGAACAGCCGCGAGTACAGCAGCGACTGCGCCATGAACCCCATCTGCGCCGCCAACGCCAGCGGCACCCCGACGACCAGGTAGAACAGCAACACGAACCGTACGCGGGCCCATGTCAGCCCCCCGGTCAGCAGGCACAGCACCACCACCCGCACGGCCAGCACCACCGCAAGCGCCGTGAAGAACTCGATCTCCGAGTGCGAACGAGCCAGTAGTACCCGCAGGTCCGTGTACATGTCGACCGGCGGCAGCGCCACCGCGTGCACCAGCCCCGGCCAGCGCGGCAGCGCCCCGACCAGCGCCAACAGCACGACAACCCCGGTCAACGCCGCCAACGGCCACAGCGCAGCCCATCCCCGCACCACCACCCGCGCCGCCGCCGACCGCGGGTCCGGACCACGGGCCAGCTCGGGCATCCTCATCCACCCCGAACTAGCCTGTAT
>NZ_VJYK02000608.1 GCF_007097205.2 Streptomyces alkaliterrae | reverse complement strand
GGAGGGGCGGGCGGCAGGGGCGGGCGGCACCCGCTACTCCTCGGCGAGGGCGGCGGCGAGTTCCGCGTCGTCCGGCGGGCTGGCTCCTGCGCGGGTGACGGTGACCGCGGCGGCGGCCGACGCGACACGGAGGACCTCGTCGAGCCGGTGTTCGGTGAGTGCGGCGAGCGCGGCCCGGCGGTCGGCGCCCAGCAGTCCCGAGGTGGCGAGCGCGTGCAGCGCGCCGGACATGAAGGCGTCTCCCGCGCCGACCGTGTCCGCTACCGGCACCGGTCGGGGCCGCCGGTCGAGTCGGACGTCCCCGCGCGCGGCGACCGCGAACGAGCCGCGCGCGCCGCGGGTCACCAGGACCAGGGAAGGGCCCCGCGCGGCCCACCGCCGGGCGACCTCCTCCGCGGACTCGTCCGGGCAGAGCCAGGCCAGGTCCTCGTCGCTGGCCTTCACGACGTCGCTGAGGGCCACGCAGTGCTCCACGTGGGCCAGCGCGTCGGCGCGTCGGCCCATGAGCGCGGGCCGCACGTTCGGGTCGTAGCTGACGGTCGCGTCTGACCTGAGCTCCCGGGCGGCGGCCAGCACGGTGGTCGCGCCGGGCTCCAGTACGGCGCCTATGGAGCCGAGGTGCAGATGGTCGGTGGCCGGAAGCGGTACGGGGCGCAGCGTCCAGCTGATGTCGAAGTCGTAGCGGGCGCCGCCGTCGCCGCCCAGCCGGACAGTGGCGGAGGGGGTGCGGACGTCTTCGGCGCCGTCCGTGTGGACGCGGACGCCGGCGGAGCGCAGATGCGCCGAGAGGAGGGCGCCGAGCCGGTCGTCGCCGAGCTGGGTCAGCAGATCGGTCGGGTGCCCGAGCCGGGCGAGCCCGTAGGCGACGTTGGCCGGGCTGCCGCCGGGGTGGACGTGCTCCCGGCCGTCCGCCCCCTGGACGATGTCGGCGACGCACTCACCGATCACCAGCATGCTGCCTCCTCGCGCCGCACCGCCTCCCGCTCATTCAACCCGACCGGGCCGCCCGCGCGAGCGGACACACTGGGCGGCGGGTGACCGGAGAGGGCGGCGATTGACGCCTCGTCCGCTCATGGACGACGATCATCGACGCGGCGGGCCGACGGGCCCGTCCGGCGGGGCGGGCGACGTGGCGCCGGCCCCGGAACGGGGAGGGG
>NZ_VJYK02000607.1 GCF_007097205.2 Streptomyces alkaliterrae | reverse complement strand
TCGTACATCACCGACATCAGGACTTCTTCCATGATCGCGCGGAGGCCGCGCGCGCCCGTGCGGCGCAGGATCGCCTGGTCCGCGATCGCCTCCAACGCACCCCGCTCGAACTCCAACTCCACACCATCAAGCTCGAACAACTTCTGGTACTGCTTCACCAACGCGTTCCGCGGCTCCACCAGAATCTGCAACAACGCCGCACGATCCAAATTATGCACCGACGTGATCACCGGCAGACGGCCGATGAACTCCGGAATCATCCCGAACTTCACCAGATCCTCCGGCATCACCTCCTCGAACAGATTCGAAGCCTCCAACTCCCGCTTCGACCTGATCGTCGCACCAAACCCAATACCCTTCGCACCCGCCCGCGACTCGATAATCTTCTCCAACCCCGCGAACGCCCCACCCACAATAAACAACACATTCGTCGTGTCGATCTGAATGAACTCCTGATGCGGATGCTTCCGCCCACCCTGCGGCGGCACCGACGCAGTCGTCCCCTCCAAAATCTTCAACAACGCCTGCTGAACACCCTCACCCGACACATCCCGCGTAATCGACGGATTCTCACTCTTCCGCGCGACCTTGTCAATCTCATCAATATAGATGATCCCGGTCTCGGCCTTCTTCACATCATAGTCAGCCGCCTGGATCAACTTCAGAAGAATGTTCTCGACATCCTCACCCACATACCCCGCCTCCGTCAACGCAGTCGCATCAGCAATCGCGAACGGAACATTCAACATCCGCGCCAACGTCTGCGCCAACAACGTCTTACCCGACCCCGTCGGCCCCAACAACAAAATATTCGACTTCGCCAACTCGATACCATCGTCCTTCACCCCACCGGACGACGACTCACCCGCCTGCACCCGCTTGTAATGATTGTAAACAGCAACCGACAAAGCCTTCTTCGCCGCTTCCTGCCCCACCACATAACCCTCAAGGAACTCGAAAATCTCCCGAGGCTTCGGCAACTCACCCCACCGAAGATCAGAAGACTCCGCCAACTCCTCCTCGATAATCTCGTTACACAAGTCGATGCACTCGTCACAGATATACACACCAGGACCTGCGATAAGCTTCTTCACCTGCTTCTGACTCTTCCCGCAGAAAGAACACTTCAGCAGATCGCCACCATCACCGATGCGTGCCACGAGGTGCATCCCCTTCGCCTG
>NZ_VJYK02000606.1 GCF_007097205.2 Streptomyces alkaliterrae | reverse complement strand
TTGGAGTACTGCGGGTGGGGGGCTCTTGGGGGGGCTCAGCCGTCGAGGGCGACGACCATCTTCCCGGTGTTGCTGCCGCGCAACATGCCGATGAAGGCGTCGACGGCGTTGTCGACGCCTTCGACGACCGTCTCCTGGTACTTCAGCTCGCCGCCGGCCAGCCAGCCGGCGACGTCCTGCTGGAAGGCCGGCCGCAGGTCCTTGTGGTCGTTGACCAGCATTCCGGTGATGCGCAGCCGCTTGCCGATGACCATCGCCAGGTTGCGGGGCGCGGCCGGCGGCTCGGTGCTGTTGTACTGGGCGATCATGCCGCAGACGGTGATCCGCCCGTGGGTGTTGAGCGCGCTGATGGCGGCCTCCAGGTGCTCGCCGCCGACGTTGTCGAAGTAGACGTCGATGCCGTCCGGCGCGGCCTCGCGCAGCTGCTCGCGGACCGGCCCGTCCTTGTAGTTGAACGCCGCGTCGAAGCCGAACTCCTCGGTGAGCAGCCGCACCTTCTCCGCCGAACCGGCGCTGCCGACCACCCGGGAGGCGCCCTTCAGCCGGGCGATCTGCCCGACCATGCTGCCGACCGCGCCGGCCGCGCCGGACACGAACACCGCGTCGCCCTCCTTGAAGGAGGCCACCTCCAGCAGGCCCGCGTACGCGGTCAGACCCGGCATGCCGAGCACCCCCAGATACGCGCTGAGCGGCGCGGCCTCCGCCGACACCGGGACCGCGCCGGCGGCGCCGATCGTCGCGTACTCGCGCCAGCCGGCGCCGTGCAGGACGTGGTCGCCGGGCTTGAAGCCGTCGGCGCGGGACTCCACGACCACGCCGACCGCCCCGCCGTCCATCGGCCGGTCGAGCTGGAACGGCGGCACGTAGGACTTCACGTCGTTCATCCGGCCGCGCATGTACGGGTCGACGGACATGTAGAGGTTGCGGATCAGCAGCTGGCCGTCGTTCGGCGCCTGGACCGGCGCCTCCCGCAGCGCGAAGTCCTCGGGGACGGGCCAGCCGTCGGGGCGCCTGGTCAGATGCCACTCGCGGGCGGTGGCGGGTACCGGTCGGTTCGGGGCGGTCACGGTGGGGTACCTCCGAATAGTTCAGACGCTGAAGTTTCTCCGGTCCACCCTGCACCTTGATATTTCATGTTGTCAACTAAATGGTTACCCTGGTCCCATGACCGGCCGAAGAACCCCACCCGAC
>NZ_VJYK02000605.1 GCF_007097205.2 Streptomyces alkaliterrae | reverse complement strand
CCCCCACCCCCACCACCCACCAGAGTCCGGCGGCGCCGTCGGCGGAAGGAGTCGCCTGATGGCCGAGCAGCGGAGCACCCCGCCGACACCAGAGGAACAGCAGCCCGGGACCGAGCCCGTCTTCGCCGTCCGGAACCTGTGGAAGGTCTTCGGCCCGAAGGCCCACCGGATACCCGACGACGAGTCGCTGGCCTCCCTCGACGCCGCCGAACTACGCGCCCGCACCGGCTGTACGGCCGCCGTCCGGGACGTCTCCTTCGACGTCCGCCGCGGTGAGGTCTTTGTCGTCATGGGCCTCTCCGGCTCCGGCAAGTCCACCCTCGTGCGCTGCCTCACCCGGCTCATCGAGCCGACCAGCGGCGACCTGCGCATCGACGGCGAGGACGTGCTCGCCATGGACCGCGAACGGCTCCGCGAACTCCGCCGTCACCGCGCCGCGATGGTCTTCCAGCACTTCGGCCTGCTGCCGCACCGCACCGTCCTCGACAACATCGCCTACGGCCTGGAGATCCAGGGCGTGAAGAAGGCCGTCCGTCGGGAGGTCGCCGCCCGCATGGTCGAGAAGGTCGGCCTCACCGGCCTCGGCGAACGCCGCCCGGCGCAGCTCTCCGGCGGCCAGCAGCAGCGCGTCGGCCTCGCCAGGGCGCTCGCCACCGACCCCGAAGTCCTGCTCTTCGACGAGCCGTTCAGCGCGCTCGACCCGCTGATCCGCCGCGACATGCAGGAGGAGGTCATCCGGCTCCACCGCGAGGAGGGCCGCACGATGGTCTTCATCACCCACGACCTCTCCGAGGCGCTGCGCCTGGGCGACCGCATCGCCCTGATGCGCGACGGCCGGATCGTGCAGCTCGGCACCCCCGAGGAGATCGTCACCACACCCGCCGACGACTACGTCCGCGACTTCGTCCGGGACGTGCCGCGCGAACAGGTCGTCACCGTGCGCCGGGCGATGCGCCCGCCGACCGGCGGCGAGGCCGACACAGGTGTCGTACTGCCCGCCGGCACCGTCGTCGCCGAGGCCATCGAGGCCGTTGCCAGGACCGGCGAGCACGTCCGGGTCGTCGAGGACGGCCGCACGGTCGGCGTCGTCGACCGCGACCGGCTGCTGGCCGTCGTCGCCGGACTCGACGGCCGCCCCGAGGAACGGGAGGTGGCGGCCGTATGACCGCCGCCCCCGGCACCCTCACCCCCGACC
>NZ_VJYK02000604.1 GCF_007097205.2 Streptomyces alkaliterrae | reverse complement strand
GAGGGTGGACAGGTGCCCGCTGAGGATGGGGGGTAGCCGGTCGCCCGTCTTGGATGCGAGCGAGCGCCCGCTGCACGTTGTTGGTGTTGTACTTCTTACGGGCCGCGTCCTTGTTCATGCCGATGCTGCGTCCAACGGCGTCCCAAGACGCTCCGTGCTGCCGGGTGCGGCCGATCACCGTGGGCTTCACGCGTTCAAGATCCCGCAGCAGCTTCTCGAACAGATCGAGGACTTCTTCGGCCTCGCCGGGGGTGGACGTCTCCTCAAGCGCGCGACGCAGATGAGCGATCGTGGCCACGGCCTGAGCGAGTTCGGCGTCGATATGGGCGTCGAAGGGACTGAGCACCGGGGCGACGCCTCTGGCACGGTAGCGACTGGCGGCCTGCCGGCACCGGACATCGCAGTAGATGCCGGGGCGCCCCGTCCGGTTGGGTGTCAGCTGCTTCTGACACCATGCACAGTTCGGTGGTGGTGAAACGGCGGTGTTTCTCACCGTGAGGTGTTCCCTTGAATCGGTCGACCGGGCGACGAAAAGGGTCCGGTGGCCCGGCTTTCGTGACGGAAATTGTGGCCGGTGCGCCCGTTCCGTAGGGAACGGGCGCACCCGGCACGGCAGATGAGGGACCTGGAGAACGGGCCCCTCACTCAAACATCAGGACTGCCGGTTGCCCCGTCGGCGAGGCCCGTAGAGAGCAAAGGCCCATACCAGGGCGGGCACCACCACGGCGAGAAGGATCAGGTAGTCCTGCGCGCCGGGAACAACAACAAGCGGAGGAAGTGCCACACCCGGTGTCGAATTCGGCGACACCACCCCGTTGCCAAGGGCAGACTGCATGTTGCCCGCCCCCCGCACCCCCGGGCAGGGCTTGTTACTGTCTCGGCAGGATCGACGCCACAGGCAGAGGGGTTTGATCCGGGCGCGAGCTGGGAAATCAGGCACGAGAGCCTCCTTGGTTCGTGATCGCTGGGGAGCGCGGGCCCACGTCCCTGCAAAAGTCATGGGTTCGCGCTCCGTGAGCGTATTGACACGCACGGCCGAACGCTATTCGGGCAAAAGCTCTCTTTCCCGGGGCTTTTCGGGTCCGATCGGACACTTTCGTAGGGGCCGGACGGGCAATTCGGAAGAATCCGCGAGAACATCACCCGTTCGTGCCGCGATCTTGGTATGCACAACCCCCCCCCCGTCTCGCCACGGC
>NZ_VJYK02000603.1 GCF_007097205.2 Streptomyces alkaliterrae | reverse complement strand
CCCGCGGCCCTACCCGCCCCCGGCGAGGAAGACCCCGGCGGCGGCGAACGGCCGTCACGGGCAGACGAGCTGCTCTGGGCAGTGCGCGACATAAGGATCACCATCCCGCTTCTCCTCACCACCGTGGTGACTCCTCCACCTGACCTCTCGCGCCGGATGGGGACGTGGCTGGACATCGACCACCCCGCCATGGTGATGACGGACGCCTGCCCTCACACGCTCGTTCTCTCTCGCACCGGGCCCGAGACGGTCGCCGCTCGCCTTGAGGTCGATGTCTACGAGTACCGGACCGGGAACCAGTACGTGCTGCAGTGGGCACCGCTGGACCTCCGTCGGTAGCCGTGCGGGGAACTCGCTGACACGGCCCTGTCTCGTGGTCTACGGGCTAAGGGGATCTCCAGGGCGGGGCAAGGGCGGGGACGGCAGGGCCGTCGGCCACGTCGTGGCCCCTTGAATCGGTGTAGGGAGCGGCCTCCGTGCACCCGTATGGGGCAGTGTCTGGCAGAGGGTGCCGCCGAAGACCGCGAGTAGGCCCTCCACGCGGGTGCGTGTTCGGTTCTGCGTCTCCGTAGAGGGCATGGGCCGGACTGCCGGAGTGGGAGTCCCCCTCTCGACCTCGGCCTCCCACAACTCGCGGAAGAACATCTTCTCGCCGTCGAGCGCGTGGATGAGACAGCAGACCTGTTCCCAGGTGCCGTTGAGTGTCCCCGCCAGAAGGCCGGTGACAAGGTCGGGGGTGAGATCGGGTTCGTCGAGCACAAGGAAGTCGGGACTGGGGCTTCCGGCGCGTGCGTGGAGGTAGCGCAGGGCTCCTGCCAGCGTCGCTGGTCTGGGGTTGGCTGCGCTGCGGCGCGCGTGGGCGTCTTCCCAGACCATCCGGAGTACGTCCGGATCAGCGCCGCAGGCCTTAGCGATGGCCAGGGTGGCCCTCCAGCTCGGGAAGCGCTCGCCGGTCATCAAGCGCGACAGGAAGCTGGGGGAGAGCTGGGTGCGTGCGGCCAGCTCCCGCAGGCTGTGGCCGGAGGCGCGTTGCAGGCTGCTGAGGACGGCGGCGAGGTCTTGCTCGACCAGAGAGGTGCCGCCGGCAGAGGCGGGTTCGGGGTCGCTGATCGCAGGTGAGAGATCGCCTTCAAGAGGCAGGTCGTCTACCTCGGCGAGCGGAAGGGCAGCAGAGGCGGTGCGGGGCGGAGGCGGGGGAG
>NZ_VJYK02000602.1 GCF_007097205.2 Streptomyces alkaliterrae | reverse complement strand
GCCTTGGACTGCGGGGGTGGCACGGTGATCGAGATTCGGGACGCGATCAGGACGCGGCGGTTGGTGCTGCGGCCGTTCGAGGCGGCGGACGAGGACGACATGTACGCGTTCGAGTCCCTGCCCGAGGTGGCCCGGTATCTGTACAACGGCCCGAGGAGCCGGGCGGAGAACGCGGCCGAACTGGCGCGGCGGCAGAAGCTGACCGTCCTGCGGGACGAGGGCGACGCGTTGGTGCTGGCCGTCGAGGCGGACGGGCGGGTGATCGGCTACGTGCTGCTGGAGTGGCTGAGCGAGCGGCACCGGCAGGGGGAGTTCGGGTTTGTCTTCCACCCCGGGTACCACGGGCAGGGGTACGCGAGCGAGGCTGCCGTCGAGATGCTGCGGATCGGGTTCGAGGAGTTGGGCCTGCACCGGGTGATCGGGCGCTGTGATCCGCGCAACGAGGGCTCGTGGCGGCTGATGGAACGTCTGGGGATGCGGCGCGAGGCGTACTTCGTGGAGTCGGAGATCTTCAAGGGCGAGTGGGGCAGCGAACTGCACTACGCGTTGCTGGCCACGGAGTGGCGGGCGTCGCGGTGGGCGACGGCGCCGGAGGTGTGACGGCCCACGGCAAGAGGGCTCAGAGGCCCAGCAGGTCGGGGTCGGTCGCCAGGGCGCGGAGGCGGGCGGCGGGGTCGGGGACGAGCCGGCGGTCGGCGAGGTCCAACAGGCCTGCGACGCCGGTTAGTTCGGCGGCGAGGGCGCCGTCGACGCGAGTGATCTCCTGGCGCAGCCGGAACGTCTTGCCGCCGCCCCACTGCCAGGCGCAGCTCACCGTCACCTCGTCGCCCCCGCGCAGCTCGCGGTGGAACCTGATGGTGTTCTCCAGTGCCGCCGGGCCGACGCCGCTGGCCAGCAGGGACTCCTGGGTGATGCCGGCGGCCCGCAGGCACTCCCAGCGGGCGTGTTCGCAGTACTGGAGGTAGACGGCCTGGTTGAGGTGGCCCTGGGTGTCCAGCTCGTAGCCCCGGACGGTGATGTCGACCCGGAACGGTTCCACCATGGCGTGACCCGACCTTCCCGATACGTGTCCTGACGACGGACGATGTGGCACCAGCCTGCCATCCGCCGCGCGGGTACGCGGTGTCGGGTCACGCCGTGGCGCGGTCAGGAAACGGGCTTGGCGGTGGGTTGTTCGGGAGCGGCGGTGGGGCGGGGCAG
>NZ_VJYK02000601.1 GCF_007097205.2 Streptomyces alkaliterrae | reverse complement strand
AGACGGGGGTGGGGGTGGTACGGGTGCGGTGGGCGGCGAAGCGGTCGCTGATCTCGCGGGCCCGGTCCTCGGCGTCGGAGAGCTTCATCTCGGCGCATTCGTAGCCGAGTTCGGCGGTCATCACGGCCATCGACGCGGGTTCGAACACGACGGTCCCGTCCGGTCGGATCTCGGTGATGCCGTCCTGGACCTGGCCGGAGAGGTTGATGGCGTGGGCCTGTTCGGCGGTCATGCCGTCGGGCAGGTCGATGCGCGGCTCGCCGGAGCGGAGGGCGACCGGGTGGCCGCCGGTGGCGCCGAGTGTGCCGGGCGCGTGGACGAGTGCGTCCCGGCCGTCGGCCAGCGGTTCCAGGACGCTGAGCGCGGACGCCGCCGTCATGGCCTGGCCGGGCAGGCCGCCGGTACGGCGGTAGCGTTCGGGCAGGCGGGCGAGGAGCGCCGGCAGGTCGAGTTCGTCGGTGACGTCGCGGCCGTCGACCCGGACGCCCAGGCCCATCTCTGCGGGTCCGCTGTCCCCGTGTCGGGACAGCCGGTGTGAGACGTAGTGGTGGGCGACGAGTCGCACCTCCACCTCCCGCGTGGGACGCCGGAGTTCGTCGGCGACGGCTGCGGTGATGCCGGGGACGTTGTTCGCGACGTTGCCGATGCCCAGGTGCGGGGAGAGCCCGACGGTGTGGAGCACGGGGTGCACGGCGTCGGGGTAGGCGGCGTTGACGACCAGCGGTTCGACGCCGGAGAACCGTACCGCCTCCATCGCCTTCATCACGGGCACGAGGTGCATCGGCAGCCAGGGCCCGTAGTTGGCGGCGTAGAGCCGTCTGAACGCGGCCTGCTCCAGGGTGGAGATCACCCACCAGGACTGGTAGCTCGCCGCGAGGAAGAGGATGTCCGGTCGGAAGGCGGCGATCCGTTCGGCGGTTCTGGCGACGTCGGTCAGGTCGGTGAGTGCGTGGCCGACGGTGGGGGTGTAGCCGCGTTGCGCGGCGCAGAAGCGGGTGAGGTTGGTGGCGCGGACGACGGTGTCCTCGTCGCGTCCGACGAGTTGGAGGTCGCGTGGTCGGTGGCTGTGGGCGAGTTCGTGGAAGGCGCGGCGGCCGAGGTCTCCGGCGCCCAGGACCATGATGCGGCGCGGGGTCTCGTCGGCGCGGCCGGCGGGCGGCGCGAGGGGCGCGGCGCTGGGGGACGCGGTGCTCATCGGGTACC
>NZ_VJYK02000600.1 GCF_007097205.2 Streptomyces alkaliterrae | reverse complement strand
GGCCAGGAAGGCGAGCGGGCGCAGCCGCAGCGGCAGTGCGTGACCGAGCAGCGGCAGGGCGCCGGGCGCGGCGCCGACGCGCGGGGGCGGTTGCGTCGGCGGGTTCGTCGGGTGCGGCGGGTTCGTCGGGGCGCTCATGACGGCAGTCCGTTCGTCGCGGCGGGGTCCGCCGGCTCCAGGGATATCCAACCGGTGGTACTGCCGTCCCAGACCGCGCCGTCGCCCAGATAGCGCGGCGTGAGGTACTCGAACTCCTGGGCTCCGGCCAGCAGATGGTCCATCGCGCGGAGGTAGGCGTCGACGCCTACCTGGCCGCCGAGGTGCCCGCGGGCGGCGTCGCGGGCCTGGATGTAGCCGTGTTCGTGGGCGGCGGCACGGGCGGCGACCTCGTCGACGGCCTGCTGCAGGGGCAGCCGGTCGTGGTACTCGAGCACCCGGACGGCGTTCATCGGGTCGCCGTGCTCCTTGCGCAGTGAGAGCACGTCGTTGACCAGGATCATCTGCCGCATGGCGTGGTCGTGGACGGCCCGCAGTTCGGGCGTGCGCAGCAGGTCGGTGAGGTCGACGGCGGCGGCGTACTCGTTGAGCAGGCAGATGAAGTCGCAGCCGAAGCTGGCCAGTCGGATGTCGATGTACGCGGAGTAGTCGGGCACGGTACCGGTGAGCTGGTAGGGGAGTTCGGCCGCGATGCCCTGGAGGAAGGTCGCCAACGACTCCTGGAAGCGGTGCTGTTGGCGGCCGCTGAGGTCGGGGCTCATGCGCTGCCACAGGTCGGCGGCGGCCCGGCCGAAAGGCGAGGTGGCGGTGTCCGGGTTGCCGAACTCGGCGGTGATTCGGTCGAACGCGGCACGCGCGCCGCCGGGGCTCGCGCCGAGCCCGGCGGTGTGGTCGGCCGCGAGGTCGTCGATCAGCCCGACGAAGTGGTAGAAGTCGGCGAGCGCCAGCACCCGGTCCCGGTCGGTGAGCGGCGCCACCAACGGGCCGTAGAGACCGACGCGTTGCCGCAGCAGGCGCATGAGCTGCGTCTGCGAGGTGCAGCAGCTCTCCAGGTGCCGTCGCACCCAGGCGTTCGAACGGAACTCGGTCTGCGCCGCGTGCGGGTGGTAGACGACGGGGAGGCTGCGGGGGAAGAGGGGGAGTTGGAAACCGTCGGTCCTGGGGACGGTTGTGGTGTGTGACACCGCTGCTCCTGGGTTCACTGGTACGCCGG
>NZ_VJYK02000060.1 GCF_007097205.2 Streptomyces alkaliterrae | reverse complement strand
GGGTCGGACAGAGGGTGGCGGAGGAAGTGGACATGACGGACTCTCCCGAGAACTCAGGGCGGAGGGGTCCACGACGAGCGGGCCGGGCACGTCGGCCGGACGGCACCGGCGCAACCGTCGGCGGGGTGCGCCGCGACGGGAAAAGGGGGGCTCGCCGGGAAGGGCTGGAACCGGAGGCGGGGCGTGACGCCCTAGGACATTCGCCGAAACACGAGATGGACTCCCTCGACCGCGCTTGCCGCAGACCCTGCTGTCGTGCGGCCCGGTCATCACCCGGGGCACCCCGCCACGGAAGGAGGGTTGCCGGACAGCGGGCCGGGGCCGAATTCGCTGTCACTCGTGACCTGGCCGCGAGTATGCCACATCCCGCGCGGAGGGTGCGACCGCGAAGAGGTGGGGCCCCGAGGTACGTACCTCGGGGCCCCACCGGCGCGTCGGAAGCCCTACGCGTGGCTGGCGGCGACCCATCGCTCCAGGGCAGCGCGGGCGGCGCCGGAGTCCACCGACTGGGCCGCCTTGGCCATCCCGGCGGCCAACCGCTCGGCGAGGCCGCGCCCGTGGTCGTCCTCCTCCAGGGCCACCAGTGCGGCGGCGGAGTTGAGGAGCACGGCGTCCCGTACGGGGCCCTGCTCGCCGTCCAGCAGGCGGCGGGCGACGTCGGCGTTGTGGGCGGCGTCCGCGCCGCGCAGCGCCTCGATCGGGACGAGTTCGAGGCCGACGTCCCGGGGGTCGAAGGACTCCCGGCGCACCTGGCCGTCCCGCACGATCCAGACGGTGGACGTGCCGGTGGTGGTCAGCTCGTCCAGTCCGTCGTCGCCTCGGAACACCAGGGCGGAGGTGCCGCGTTCGGCGAGTACCCCGGCGAGGATCGGCGCCATCCGGGCGTCGGCGACGCCGGTGGCCTGGGCCCGCACCCGGGCCGGGTTGGTCAGCGGGCCGAGGAAGTTGAACGTGGTGGGCACGCCCAGCTCCCGGCGGGCGCCGGCGACGTGCCGCAGCGCGGGGTGGAACTTGACGGCGAAGCAGAAACTGATGCCCGCCTCGACCGCGACCTCGGCCACTCGTTCGGGTGAAAGCTCCAGGTTGACGCCCAGCTTCTCCAGCACGTCGGAGGCGCCGCTGGCGGAGGAGGACGCCCGGTTGCCGTGCTTGACGACGGTGGCCCCGGTGCCGGCGACGACGATCGCCGACATGGTGGAGATGTTGACCGTCTTCGCCCGGTCGCCGCCGGTCCCGACGATGTCCACGGTCGGGCCCGGTACCTCGATGGTGTTGGCGTGCGCGTACATCGCCCGCACCAGGCCGGTGACCTCCTCGACCGTCTCGCCCTTGGCACGCAGCGCCATCGCGAAGCCGGCGATCTGCGCGTCGGTGGCCTCGCCGCGCATGATGCGGTCCATCGCCCAGCCGGTCGCCTCGGCGCTCAGGTTCTCACCGGCGAGCAGGGTGCTCAGGATCTCGGGCCAGGAGCGGTCCGCCACGGTGTCGCCTCCTGCGGGGGTAACGGCGCTCATCGCTCACGCTCCTGGTGATCGTTCTGTGGGGTGGCGGCCCGGCCACGTGCCGGTGCCGACGACGACCACCCTATCGAGGTCGCCGGTACGGCGCTGGGCCCCGTCCGGGTGTCGGACGGGGCCCAGCGCTGTGGCGACTGCTACGGAGTACCGGGCGCTGCCCGGTGGGCGGTCAGTGGTGGCCGTGGCCGCTCTGGATCGCCTTGTACTCCTCGGCCGTCGGCTTCTCGATCTGACCGCTCGGGCCGAAGTAGCCCTGGCTGATCTTCACCCGGAGCTTCTCCAGGCGGCCGACCTTCCGCTCGACGCCGTTCTCGTCGACGGCCGCCGGCAGCTCGGCCGGCTTCGGCTGGTCGTGCTGCGTGAGGTAGTGCAGCTGCTCCCGCGAGAGCGGCTCGTGGACCTCGACGAACTCACCGTGCGGCAGGCGCTTGATGATGCCCGTCTCGCGGCCGTGCAGCACCTTCTCCCGGTCCCTGCGCTGGAGGCCCAGGCAGATGCGGCGGGTGACGATGAAGACGAGGACCGGCACCACGAAGAAGCCGATGCGCACGAACCAGGTGATCGCGTTGATCGACAGGTCGAAGTGGATCGCCCAGAGGTCGTTTCCACCGCCGACCAGCATCACGAAGTACCAGCTGATCCACGCGGCGCCGAACGCGGTGCGCGTCGGGGCGTTGCGCGGGCGGTCCAGCAGGTGGTGCTCCCGCTTGTCCTTGGTGACCCAGGCCTCGAAGAACGGGTAGACCGCGATCGAGGCGAGCACCAGCGGGAAGATCATCAGCGGCACCAGCACACCGAAGTTCAGGGTGTGCCCGGTCGGGATGACCCACTCCCAGCCCGGCATGACGCGGATCAGACCCTCGGAGAAGCCCATGTACCAGTCGGGCTGCGCGTTGGTCGACACCAGGTCGGGGCGGTAGGGGCCGAGCACCCAGACGGCGTTGATGGTGAACGTCGCCGAGATGATCGCGATGAGGCCGAAGACCAGGAAGAAGAAGCCGCCCGCCTTGGCCATGTACACCGGCATCAGCGGGAAGCCGACGACGTTGTTGTTGGTGCGGCCGGCACCCGGGTACTGGGTGTGCTTGTGGTAGAAGACCAGGATCAGGTGCGCCACCACCAGGCCCAGCATGATGCCCGGCAGGAGCAGCACGTGGAAGGTGAAGAACCTCGGGATGATGTCCGTGCCGGGGAACTCGCCGCCGTACAGGAACATCGCCAGGTAGGTGCCGACCAGCGGGACGGCGAGGATCGCGCCTTCCATGAAGCGGACACCGGTACCGGAGAGCAGGTCGTCCGGCAGCGAGTAGCCGGTGAAGCCGGTGAACATGCCGAGCACGAGCAGCAGGAAGCCGAAGAGCCAGTTCAGCTCGCGCGGCTTGCGGAACGCGCCGGTGAAGAACACCCGCATCATGTGGACGAACATCGCGACCAGGAAGATCAGCGCCGCCCAGTGGTGGATCTGCCGCATGAGCAGACCGCCGCGCACGTCGAAGCTGATGTCCAGCGTCGAGGCGTACGCCTCCGACATGATCACGCCCTGCATGGGGACGTAACTGCCGTGGTAGTGCACCTCGGCCATGCTCGGCTTGAAGAACATGGTGAGGTAGACACCGGTCAGGATGATGATGATGAACGAGTAGAGCGCGATCTCGCCCAGCAGGAAGGACCAGTGGTCCGGGAAGACCTTTCTCAGGTTCTTCTTGGCACCCTTGTAGATGCCCAGGCGTCCGTCGGCCCAGTCGGCGATCCGCTCGCCGCCCGGCGCCTTGCTCCGGCCGCTCGCGTTTGTCTTGCTCATCCGCGCTCCCAGAAGCTCGGGCCGACGGGCTCGGCGAAGTCGCCTCGCGCCACCAGTTCACCCTCGTCGTTCACCGTGATCGCCAGCTGCGGCAGCGGGTGGCCGGCCGGGCCGAAGATCACGCGCGCGCCGTCGGAGAGGTCGAACGTCGACTGGTGGCAGGGGCACAGGACGTGGTGGGTCTGCTGCTCGTAGAGGCTGACCGGGCAGCCCACGTGCGTGCAGATCTTCGAGTAGGCCACGATGCCCTCGTGGGACCAGTCGAGCTCCTGCTTGTCCTTGATGTCACCCGGCTCGAGCCGGACGAGCATCAGGGCCGCCTTGGCGATCTCCCGGTGGAAGTCGTGGCTGCCCTCCTCCAGGCCCTCGGGCTTGGCGAAGGAGAGCGAGCCGACCGAGATGTCCTCCGGCCGCAGCGGCTGACCGGTGTTCATGTTGATCAGCTTCAGGCCCTTGCGCCACATGGTGTGGCGGAGCTTGTCCTCGGGCAGCGGGCCGAGGTCGCGCAGCAGCACCACACCGGACAGCGGCACCAGGGCCAGCGCACCGAACATGGTGTTGCGGATCAGCTTGCGCCGGCCGAGGCCGGAGTCCTCCGCGCCCTTGGAGAAGGTCGCCAGCGCGGCGGCCTTCTCGTCCGGGGTGCTGTCGATCGGATGCCGCTCCTGGACGATCTCCGTGCCGTCCATCAGCGTGCGGGACCAGTGGACCGCGCCGACGCCGATGGCGAACAGCGCGACACCCAGGCTCAGTCCGAGGGAGAAGTTCAGCGCGCTGATGTGGCCGAGCGGCCACAGGTAGAAGATCTTGTCGATCGGGAAGACCACGAACGACACGATGAAGGCGACCGTGGCCAGCATCGAGATGGTGAAGAACAGGGCGACGACGCGCTCGGACCGCTTGGCGGCCCGCTCGTCGATGTCCTGGATGCGCGGCTCGTGGTGCGGGAGTCCGGGGTCGGCGAACGGGTTCTTCTCCAGTTCGCCGCCGGCCGCGGTGTCCTGCTTCTCGGGCAGGCTCTTGTCGTCGTCAGACACGTTCTTCTCGGATCCGTGTTCGCTACTCATGACTTCCTGGCCTTGGCGTTCCGGGCCGCGACCCAGACGGTGATGCCGATGAGGAGGGCCAGGACGATGGTCCAGGCGAAGAGGCCTTCACTGACCGGGCCGAAGCCGCCCAGCCCGTAGCCGCCCGGGTTCTCCGTCTTGGAGGTGTTGACCTGGTCCAGGTAGGCGATGATCTGCCGCTTCTCCTTCTCCGGCATGATGCCCTCGGGGAAGGACGGCATCGCCTGGGAGCCGGTCTCCATGACCTCGTAGATGTGCTTCGGATCCACGTCGGCCAGGTTGGGGGCGTACTTGCCCTTGGTGAGGGCGCCGCCCTCACCGGTGAAGTTGTGGCACTGGGCGCAGTTCTGGCGGAACAGGTCACCGCCGGCGGCGATCTCCTCGCCCGTCAGGCCCTTGATGCTGTACTGCTCCGGCTTGGGGATCTCGGGGCCGGCGCCGAGCGAGGCGACGAACGCGGCGAGCTGCCGGGTCTCCTCCTCGTTGTAGACCTTGGGCTTCTTGGGCGCCTGGGCGCCAGGCGCCTGCATGGGCATGCGGCCGGTGCCGACCTGGAAGTCGACCGAGGCGGCACCCACGCCGACCAGGCTCGGCCCGTCGGAGGTTCCCTGGCCGCCGGTGCCGTGGCAGCTGGAGCAGCCGACGGCGAAGAGCTTCTTGCCCTCCTCGATGTCGAGGGAGAGGTTCGACTGCTCGGCCTTGGCCTGGCCGGCAGGAGCGAACGCGGCGTACAGCCCCCCGGTGGCCGCCAGCGCGAAGAGTAGAACGACGATCGCCGCCAGCGGATGGCGCCGTCGTGCGGAGAGCTTTTTCACGGATTACCCCGGTGTCAGGATCTTCTGCGTCGATGCTTCTGGCAGTGTCTGTGGTGGTCCGGCGTCCGCCGGTGCTACTTGATCAAGTAGATCGTGGCGAAGAGGCCGATCCAGACGACATCGACGAAGTGCCAGTAGTAGGACACGACGATGGCCGCGGTCGCCTGGTGATGGGTGAACCGCCGCGCCATGTACGTCCGTCCCAGGACGAACAGGAACGCGATCAGGCCACCGGTCACGTGGAGGCCGTGGAAGCCGGTCGTCAGGTAGAAGACCGAGCCGTAGGGGTCGGACGAGAGGGAGAGCCCCTCGTGCTTGACCAGCTCGGCGTACTCGTAGACCTGTCCACCGATGAAGACCGCGCCCATCACGAACGTGACCACGAACCAGGAGCGGAGCTTCTTCACGTCACCGCGCTCGGCGGCGAAGACGCCGAGCTGGCAGGTGAGCGAGGAGAGCACCAGGATCGTGGTGTTCGTGAGCGCGAAGGGGAGGTTGAGCGCCTCTGACTTCTCGGCCCAGTACTCGGCTCCCATCACGGATCGCAGGGTGAAGTACATCGCGAAGAGGGCCGCGAAGAACATCAGCTCGGAACTCAGCCAGATGATGGTTCCGACGCTGGTGAGGTTCGGTCGGTTGACCGACGGGTGCGCGTGCCCGGTTTCTACTGCTGTTGCTGTCGCCACGCCGACATTATGTCGGTCGCTTATTCCGTCCTCACTTCGGGGGGTCCCGTTCGGTGTGTTGGGCCGGTGTGCGCTGCGGGAACGGCTGGTCGAACGGCCGCCGACCGGGTGGTTCCAAGCGGTGTTGACGGGGCGTGAGAGGGAGTAGCATCCGAGCCGGTGCCCGTGGTGCGCACGAAGGTCCCCGGGACGTTCCGAACACGATCCGACCACACAACGCGGAGGAACGATGCAGCCGACGGCCACGGTGCTGGTCTACAGCGACGACGCCAACACCCGCGAGCAGGTGCGGCTGGCCGCCGGCCGCCGCCCGGCAGCCGACGTGCCGACGGTGGAGTACCTGGAGTGCGCCACGATGCCGGCCGTGCTCAGCGCCCTGGAGGCCGGCGGCGTCGACGTGTGCGTGCTGGACGGGGAGGCGACGCCGGCCGGCGGCATGGGCGTCGCCCGGCAGATCAAGGACGAGATCTTCGACAGCCCGCCGGTGCTGCTGCTCATCGGCCGGGCCACCGACGCCTGGCTGGCGACCTGGAGCCGCGCCGAGGCGGTCGTCCCGCACCCGCTGGACCCGGTGGCCGTCTCCGAGGCGCTGGCCGGGCTGCTGCGCGGGGTCGAGCAGCGCAGGGCCGCCTGAGTCCGCCCGGCGGGCCCTGAGATCTGCCCGGCGGGCCGTGAGATCTTCCCCGGCGGGCCCTGAGGGCCCTCGTGCGGCAGTCCGGAGGCGCGGCTCACAGGGTGGGCCGCAGCCGGGCCCTGGTCGCCTCGGGGTGCTCGCCGCCGTTCTTCGCGGGAGCGTGCAGGGCGCTGCCCTCCAGCCACTTCTCCCAGCTGAGGTTCCAGTCACCGAAGCCGTTGCCGAACGGCGCCATGTCGGTGCCCTCGGTGTTGGTGTGGGTGACCAGGTCGCCCGGGCGGACGGCGTTGTAGAACCAGCGGGCGTTCTCGGTGCTCATCCCCGTGCAGCCGTGGCTGACGTTCGCCCAACCGTGTGAACCGGACGACCACGGCGCGCCGTGCACGTACTCGCCGCTCCAGGTCAGCCGGGTGGCCCAGTAGACCGGCAGGTCGTAGAAGTCGGGGCTGCCCTCGCCGATGCCGATGCTGGTGCTGCGCATCCGGACGAACGACTCCCGCCCGAGCACGACCTTGGTGCCGTTGCGGGTGCGGAAGCCGGCCTTGCCGGTGGTGATGGGCATGGTGCGCACCACCTCGCCGTTGCGGCTCACGGTCATCTGGAGCGAGCTCGCGTCGGCCACCGCCTCCACCCGGTCGCCGGTGCGCAGCCGCAGCTTCTGGCTGCGCGCCCCGTAGAGGCCGTCGCGCACCTTGATGCCGGCCAGGGTGGACTCGACCGTGATGGCGGCGCCGGTGGGCCAGTAGTCCTTCGGGCGGTAGTGCAGCTTCTTGTCGTCCACCCAGTGCCAGGCGCCGCGCACCTTAGGGGTCGACCGCACGTGCAGCGCGGCCTCCACGAGGCGGCGTTCCTCCGGGCGCTTCACGGCACGGCTCAGCTCGGCCGTGACGGGCTGCCCGACGCCGTAGGTGCCGCTCTCCGGGCCGAACTCCACGCGGAGCTTCCTGGCCTTCGCGGCGGTCGCGGTGTCGAAGGTGAGGGTGCCGCGGCCGGGACGTCCGGAGCGGTTCTCGGTGCTCACCCGGACGGTGTACGTGGCGCCGGCCGCCAGCGGGCCGGTGCTGCGCCAGCGGCTGCCGTCGGCGGCGAGTTCACCGGCGAGGTAGCGCCCCCGCTGGTCGGTGACGGTCACGTCCGTGAGCTGGCCGTTGTCGCCCTCGGCGGTGATCTCGACGGCCTTCTCCGGGTCGACCGGGCGGCTGTCGGCGGGGGCGCCGCCGGCGCTGACGCCGACGTGTCCCGCAGCGTCGTACGGATCGGCGGCCAAGGGGTGGGAGGAGCCGCCGCCGCACGCGGTCAGCGACATGACTGGCACCAGCAGGGCGCATCCCAGGGCGGCCCGACGCGTTCCGTTTGTCCCGTTCCTCATGGGGTCAACGCTATGGACGGGAAGTCAAGGCGGCGCGCTGTACTGCTGCAAAAGGGTCACCCCCGGAAGACACTCCGGGGGTGACCCTTGACTGATGCCGAATCAGATGATCAACGGATCACTGGTTCTGGTTCTCGCCGTGGTAGTACTCGAACGTCCAGCCGAAGAGGCCGACGAGGATCACCGGCAGCGCGACCAGCAGCAGCCACCAGCCGAACACCACGCCCATGAACGCCAGGGCGCTGCCCGCGCCCAGCGCCAGCGGCTGCCAGCTGTGCGGGCTGAAGAAGCCCAGCTCGCCGGCGTCGTCGGCGACGTCCGCGTCCTTGTTGTCACCGGCACCGGTGTCCACGCGGCGCGCGGTGAACACCAGGTAGTAGCCGAGCATGATCGCCAGGCCGAAGGACAGGAACAGGGCCGTGGTGCCGACGGGCTCCTTGGACCACACGCCGTAGACGATGGCCATGGCCAGCAGGAAGACGCTCAGCCACAGGAACATCTTTCCCTGGATCTTCACTTGCCGGCCTCCTTGCCGTTCGTGGCGCCGGCCAGCTCCGCCTGCGTCTGGTTCTCCGCCTGGTCGAGCGCGGCGATCTCGGGGTGGTGGAGATCAAACGCCGGGGATTCCGACCGGATGCGCGGCAGGGTGACGAAGTTGTGCCTCGGCGGCGGGCAGGCGGTCGCCCACTCGAGCGAGCGGCCGTAGCCCCACGGGTCGTCGACCTCGATCTTCTTGCCGTACTTGGCCGTCTTCCAGACGTTGTAGAAGAACGGCAGCAGCGACATGCCGAGCAGGAACGAGCTGATCGTGGAGATCGTGTTCAGCGCGGTGAAGCCGTCGGCGTTCAGGTAGTCCGCGTAACGACGCGGCATGCCCTCGGCGCCGAGCCAGTGCTGCACCAGGAACGTGCCGTGGAAGCCCACGAACAGCGTCCAGAAGGTGATCTTGCCGAGCCGCTCGTCGAGCATCTTGCCGGTGAACTTCGGCCACCAGAAGTGGAAGCCGGCGAACATCGCGAACACCACGGTGCCGAACACCACGTAGTGGAAGTGGGCCACCACGAAGTAGGAGTCGGAGACGTGGAAGTCCAGCGGCGGCGAGGCCAGGATGACGCCGGTCAGACCACCGAAGGTGAACGTGACCAGGAAGCCGATCGTCCAGAGCATCGGGGTCTCGAAGCTCAGCGAGCCCTTCCACATGGTGCCGATCCAGTTGAAGATCTTCACACCGGTCGGGACCGCGATCAGGAAGGTCATGAAGGAGAAGAACGGCAGGAGCACGCCGCCCGTCACGTACATGTGGTGCGCCCACACCGTCACCGACAGACCGGCGATGGCGATCGTCGCGGCGATGAGGCTGATGTAACCGAAGATCGGCTTGCGGGAGAAGACCGGGACGATCTCGGAGACGATGCCGAAGAACGGCAGCGCGATGATGTACACCTCTGGATGGCCGAAGAACCAGAACAGGTGCTGCCACAGCAGGGCGCCGCCGTTCGCGGCGTCGAAGATATGGGACCCGAACTGTCTGTCTGCTTCCAGTGCGAAGAGCGCGGCGGCCAGGACCGGGAAGGCGAGCAGCACCAGCAGACCGGTGAGCAGCACGTTCCAGGTGAAGATCGGCATCCGGAACATCGTCATGCCCGGAGCGCGCATGCAGATGATCGTGGTGATGAAGTTGACCGCACCCAGGATCGTGCCGAAGCCCGAGAGCGCCAGACCCATGATCCACATGTCCGCGCCGACACCCGGCGAGCGGACCGCGTCGTTCAGCGGGGCGTAGGCGAACCATCCGAAGTTCGCGGCGCCGTTGGGGGTCAGGAAGCCCGCCACGGCGATCGTCGAACCGAAGAGGTAGAGCCAGTAGGCGAGCATGTTCAGCCGCGGGAACGCCACATCGGGGGCACCGATCTGGAGCGGCATGATCCAGTTCGCGAAGCCGGCGAACAACGGCGTCGCGAACATCAGCAGCATCACCGTGCCGTGCATGGTGAAGAGCTGGTTGAACTGCTCGTTGGAGACGATCTGGCTGCCCGGCCGGGCTAGTTCGGCGCGCATCACGAGCGCCATCACGCCGCCGATGACAAAGAAGGCGAACGATGTGACCAGGTACATCGTGCCGATCGTCTTGTGGTCGGTGGTCGTCAGCCAACCGACCACCTTGCTGCCCGGCGCTTTGCGCCGCACCGGCGCCGCGCCCTGTGGCGCGTCGGGCGTCTCAGGGACGCCCTGGGATTCGTTGACGATGCTCACGGGTTGTTCGTCTCCGCATTCTTGGCCGATTCCGCCTGCGCGATGCCCGCCGGGAGATAGCCGGTCTGGCCCTTGCGCTCAAGTTCCTTCAGGTGCTCCTGGTAACGCTCGGGAGAGACGACCTTGACGTTGAAGAGCATGCGGGAGTGGTCGGTGCCGCACAGCTCGGCGCACTTGCCCATGAAGGTGCCCTCCTTGGTGGCGGTCACCTCGAAGCGGTTGGTGTGGCCCGGAATGACGTCCTGCTTCATCAGGAACGGCACCACCCAGAAGGAGTGGATGACGTCCCGCGAGGTCAGGATGAACTGGACCTTCTCACCCTTGGGCAGCCACAGGGTCGGACCCGGGTTGTTGTTCTGCGGGTTGCGGGTGCCGGGGGTGCCGTAGTCGTACACGCCCTCGGCGCCCTCAGGGAACGCCATGCGCATCCGGTCGGGGATGGCGTCGAGTTCCTTGGACTTCGCCGCGTCGCCCGTGGAGGCGTCGCCGTCGACGTCGGCGATGTAGTTGAAGGCCCAGCTCCACTGGAAGCCGACGACGTTGATCACGTGGTCGGGCTTGTCTGTGGTCTCCAGCAGCTTCGCCTGGTCCCGCGCGGTGAAGTAGAAGAACACCGACACGATGATCAGCGGGACGACCGTGTACAGCGCCTCGATCGGCATGTTGTACCGGGTCTGCGGGGGGACCTCGACCTTGGTCCTGGAGCGCCGGTGGAAATACACGCTCCACATGATCAGGCCCCAGGTCAGCACGCCGACTGCGATGGCGGCGACCCAGGAGCCCTGCCACAGGGAGAGGATCCGCGGCGCCTCCTCAGTGACCGGAGTCGGCATACCGAGGCGGGGGAGGTCTTCTGATGTGCAACCGGTAGCGGTCGCCAGGACCAGGCCCGCGGCAAGCGCCTGCGGCAGGATCCGCCGCATCGGGCGCCGCGACGAGCGGTCGGAGCCGTTGGGACTCACGTAGCGCCTTCCCGAGAGTCTCGCCCGCTCGGCCGGACGCGGCCCTTGGTGGCCGGGCGCCGACCCTGGCGCGGGCAGGGTTTGGATGTTTATGCGGACCAAACCCTACTGGACGCTATTTGGGGTCGCGCGGGGAGGGTGGTTAACGCGCCGCGGGTCCCTCCGAAGGAGTGGAACGCCCTGTTCCGCGGCCTTCCTCCGCCGCCCGCCGACACCCCGGGAGAAGGCCGACACGCCGATGGATTCGACCCGTCGGCCGACGCCGCGACCGGCGCGTCGGAGCCGGTGGCGTGCGGGCTGCGACACGTCGGCGTGTCGACGGCGCGCCGACGGCGGGGAGTTAGCGTCTTGGCGTGGTCTACTTCGACGCAGCCTCCGCGCTGCCCCCGCATCCGGTCGCCCGTCAGGCGCTGCTCGCCGCCCTGGACGAGGGGTGGGCCGACCCGGCACGACTGCACCGGGAGGGCCGCCGGGCCCGCCTGCTGCTGGACGCCGCGCGGGAGAGCGCGGCGGAGTCCCTGGGCTGCCGTCCGGACGAGTTGGTCTTCACCCCTTCGGGCACCCGGGCGCTGCACGCGGCGGTGGCCGGCGCGCTGGCCGGACGTCGACGGGTGAGCCGCCGTCTGGTCGTCTCCGCCGTCGAGCACTCCGCCGTGCTGCACGCCGCCGACGCCCACCGGGCCGACGGCGGCACGGTCGCCGAACTGGGCGTCGACCGCCTCGGGCGCGTCGACCCCGCGCAGGTCGCCGAACTGCTGTCCGGCGGGCCGGGGGCGAGCGAGGACGGGCCCGGTGAGGAGGGAACGGCCGCGCTGCTGTGCCTGCAGTCCGCCAACCACGAGGTGGGCACCCTCCAGCCGGTGGCCGAGGTCGCCGAGATCTGCCGGGCCGCCGGGGTGCCGCTGCTGGTGGACGCGGCGCAGTCGGCGCCCTGGGAGGCCCCGCCGGCGGGCTGGTCGCTGTTGGCGGCCAGCGCGCACAAGTGGGGCGGCCCCGGCGGCGTCGGGCTGCTCGCGGTCCGCAAGGGCGTGCGGTTCGCGCCCGCTCCCCCGTTGGACGAGCGGGAGTACGGCCGGATGCCGGGCTTCCCCGACCTGCCGGCGATCGTCGCCGCGGCGGCCTCGCTGCGCGCGGTGCGGGCGGCGGCCGCCGCCGAGGGCGCCCGGCTGCGGGCGCTGGTGGACCGGCTGCGGGAGGCGGTGCCCCGCCTGGTGCCGGACTGCGAGGTGGTCGGCGACCCGGTGCGCCGACTGCCGCACCTGGTGACGTTCTCCTGCCTGTACGCCGACGGCGAGTCGCTGCTGCTGGGCCTGGACCGGGCGGGCTTCTCCGTCTCCTCGGGCTCCTCCTGCACCTCCAGCACGCTGACGCCCAGTCACGTGCTGCGGGCGATGGGCGTGCTGTCGGAGGGGAACGTACGGGTGTCCCTGCCGCCGGGCACGACGGGGGCGGACGTCGAGGAGTTCCTGCGGGTGCTGCCCGAGGTGGTGTCCTCGGTCCGCGCCCAACTCGACGCGCCCGGGGCCGGCACCCCGAAGGCCGGCACCTCGGCCGCTGCCCCGGCCACCGAAGTCGCGGACCGGGCGGAGGACGAGGGGCTGACGGTCGACGCGCTCGGGAAGCGCTGTCCGCTTCCGGTCATCGAACTCGCCAAGGTGATCGGGCGGGTGCCGGTGGGCGGGGTCGTCACCGTGCTCGCGGACGACGAGGCGGCGCGGCTGGACATCCCGGCCTGGTGCGCGATGCGCGGCCAGGAGTACCTGGGCGCCGACGGCACGGCGTACCGCGTCCGCCGCACCTCCTGAGACGACCGGGCCCGCCGGTGGGGCGGTGCGAGACCGCCCCACCGCCCCGCGGCTCGGCGCGGGAGACTCAGCGCAGGAAGCTCTGCACCTCGGCGGCGGCGTCCGAGCCGTACGCCTTGGTGAAGCGCTCGATGAAGTGGCCGCGGCGCAGCTCGTACTCCTGCGTGCCGACGGTCTCGATGACCAGGGTGGCCAGCATGCAGCCGATCTGGGCGGCGCGCTCCAGGCTGACGCCCCAGGCGAGCCCGGACAGGAAGCCGGCGCGGAAGGCGTCGCCGACACCCGTCGGGTCGACCTTGGCCTCCTCCTCCGGGGTGCCGACCTCGATGGTGGGCTGCCCGGCCCGCACGATCCGCACGCCGCGCGCGCCGAGCGTGGTGACCTGCGTGCCGACCTTCTCCAGCACCTGCTCGCTGGACCAGCCGGTCTTGTTCTCGATCAGCGCCACCTCGTACTCGTTGGAGAAGAGGTAGGCCGCACCGTCGGTGAGGGCGCGGATCTCCTCGCCGCCCATCCTGGCCAGCTGCTGCGAGTAGTCGGCGGCGAACGGGATGCCCCGGGCGCGGCACTCCTCGGTGTGCCGCATCATCGCCTCCGGGTCGTCGGCGCCGATGTGCACCAGGTCCAGGCCACCGACGCGTTCGGCCACCGAGTGCAGCTCGATGAGCCGGGCCTCGCTCATGGCCCCGGTGTAGAAGGAGCCGATCTGGTTGTGGTCGGTGTCGGTGGTGCAGATGAAACGCGCGGTGTGCAGCACCTCGGAGATGCGGACGGACTCGGTGTCCACCCCGTGCCGGTCGAGCCAGGCGCGGTACTCGGCGAAGTCCGAGCCGGCGGCGCCGACGAGGATCGGCCGGGCGCCGAGCTGCCCCATGCCGAAGCAGATGTTGGGGCCGACGCCGCCACGACGGACGTCGAGGCCGTCGACCAGGAACGACAGCGACACCGTGTGCAGCTGGTCGGCGACGAGCTGGTCGGCGAAGCGACCGGGGAACGTCATCAGGTGGTCGGTGGCGATGGAGCCGGAAACGGCGATTCGCACGGCTGTCTGCTCCTGGGGTGGCGGAAGTGTGGAGATCCACGCTACCCGTTCGGGGTACCGTCAACGAGCCCCCTAAACTACCCGAAAGTAGCTCTTACCAGGGCGCCTCACGATGCGTAGCGTCAGCTTCATGACAAAGCGCACGCCCGCGAAGGCGTCCTCCACCGACGGCCACGCCCCCGAGCCGGAATCACTTGCACAGCTGCGGCAGGACTGCTCGCACATGTCCGCCCGCTGGGGGAGCTCACTCGACCAGCGCCGCGCCCAGCGGCGGCCGGCGCCGACCGGCCCGACCGGCGTACGGGTACCGGCGCGTTCCGCCCGGCTGCTGGACGGCATGTCCGACTACGGCGACTAGGGGCGGTCCGGCGGATCGCCCCTGACGCTCCTCCCGATCGGTTCCGGGGCCCGGGCCCCGGAACCGATCGCGCTCCTGCTCCGTCCCAGGGTCGTCAAGGCGTTCGGGGAGCCGAAGGAGCGATGTGGTGAGTACCGGAACACCTGCCGAGGAGACGTCGGCCGGGCCGCGCCGACGGCGGCTGACGGCCGTCTCGGTGGCGGCCGCCGTGGTACTGGCCGGCGGCGGCACCTATCTCCTGCAGTCGGCGTTCGACGGGCCCCGGACGGGAGCCGCCTCCGACGAGGGGCAGCGGACGCCGGACCCGCTCGTGCTGGACGGCCACGGCCAGGCCGAGGAGGCCGCCCGGACGAACGGCGACGCCGGGGACCGGGCCGACCTGCGGTTCACCGGTCCCGCCCCTCGGGCTCCGGAGCGTGCGCCGGTCTACCGCGCGGGCGCGGTGCAGCGGGCGGCGGTCGAACGGCTCGCGGACGCGCTGGGCGTCAGTGCCGAGCCCCGGCGGCAGGACGACGGCTGGCTGGTCACCGAGGGCCGGGACGGCACCGGGCCCAGCCTGCGCGTTCGCGGCACCGGCGCGGGCGAGCGCGGGCAGTGGACCTTCACCGCGACCGGCCCGGCGGTCGGCCCGGGCTGCGGAAAGCTGCCGGGCGCCGAGCCCGGCGGAGAGCCGGGCATCGCGCCGGGCCCGGGCAAGCCGCCGCGCTGCCCGATGCTGCACGACGGCGGTGTCCTGCCGGAAGCGCCCGTGGCACCGGACTCCCGGCCCGGCTCCCCCGACGACGCCGTCAGCTCGGACGGCGACGCGCCGGTCGACGCCCCGGCCCGGCCGGCCCCCGGCGCGGACGGCGGTGAGCCCGTCTCCGAGGAGCGGGCGAAGAAGGCGGCCGCGCCCGTGCTGCGCGCGCTCGACCTGGAGAAGGCGGCGCTGGACGCCTCGGCGACCACCGGCGCACTGCGCACGGTCATCGCCCGGCCGAAGCTGGACGGACTGCCGGTGCGGGGCTGGGACACCTCCCTGACCGTGGACGCCACCGGCGCGGTGGTGGCCGGCAACGGCTCGCTCGCCCCGCTGGAGGCGGGCCCCTCCTATCCGGTGCTGGACGCGAAGCGCACCCTGGCCGAGCTGAACCGGACCCGCTCCTCGGGCGCCACCGGACCGCACTGCGTGCGGGAGCCCTGCGAGGCGCCGGCGGAGAAGCGCGCGGACGGCGAGGTGCGCCGGGCGGTCTTCGGTCTGGCCTCGCACTCGTCGGAGGGGCGCCCGGTACTGGTGCCGTCGTGGCGGTTCGAGCTGGCGGACGGCGGCGCGGTGATCCACCCGGCTGTCGACCCGAAGTACCTGGCCCCCGCGAAGGACGCCTCTCGCGGACCGTCGGGTGCGGAGCCCGGCCGGCCGGGTTCCGTCGACCCCGCCGACCCCGCGCTGCCGCACGCCGGTGAGTTCGTGGAGCCCTACCGGCCCGGTGACCGGCGGCTGACCGTGCACTTCTGGGGCGGCGCGTGCAGCGACTACTCCGCGAAGGCGGTGGAGAGCGCCGACCGGGTGCGGATCGTGATCAAGGAGCGGGAGCACCAGCCCGGCGGCGTCTGCATCAAGATCGCCAAGGAGATGAGGCTGGAGGTCGAGCTGGCGAAGCCGGTCGGCGAGCGCGAGGTGGTGGACGGCCGCGGCGAGCCGCTGCCGCAGCGCGAGTCCCGCCGCTGAGGCGCGCGGAAGCCCCGCGAAACCCCGGCGAGATCGCGCGAACACAGCGCCGCCCTCCTCCGGTCCTGGTCGGACTGGAGGAGGGCGGCGGTGTGTCAGGTCAGCTGAAGCTGTCGCCGCAGGCGCAGGAGCCGGTGGCGTTGGGGTTGTCGATCGTGAAGCCCTGCTTCTCGATCGTGTCGACGAAGTCGATGGAGGCGCCGCCCAGGTAGGGGGCGCTCATCCGGTCGGTGACGACCTTGACGCCGTCGAAGTCCTTCACGACGTCCCCGTCGAGCGAGCGCTCGTCGAAGAACAGCTGGTAGCGCAGGCCCGAGCAACCACCGGGCTGGACTGCGACGCGCAGCGCCAGGTCCTCCCGGCCTTCCTGCTCCAGCAGGCCCTTGACCTTCGCCGCGGCGGCGTCGGACAGGATGATGCCGTCAGTCGTCGTAGCGGTCTCGTCCGATACGGACATCTGCTTCTCTCCCGGGTTGTTCGGACTGCTCTGCCGACTGCTGCAACAGACGGCCTCCCGGATTGATTCCGGTCTGGCGGTGCCTTCTCGGTGATTCACGCCGCCGCGGTGGTTCACGCCGCTGCGGCGCCTACTCCGCGCCCCGCGCGAGCGGGCACCACTGCCATGCTCGCACACCCGACGGGAGACGGTCATCGTCCCCGGCGTCGCAGCCAGATGCGTCACACCGGACAGGACGGCCATCGTCACACTGACGCGAACCGGTTATGATAGATAGCGTCAAATCGACGAAAAGCGTTGAGCCGTGTCATCAGAAAGGGTGCGTGCCGTGACCGCCGTGTCGAACGCAGCCGAGCCCCTGGACGTCCAGCCCACGCCGCTCGCGCTGCTGCTGCTCGGCCGGGAGGCCGACCCCAGGAGCGAGCGCGGTGTGGAGTGCCCGGGCGACCTGCCCTCCCCCTCCGACCCCGACCTTGTGGAGCGCGCCCGCGCCGCCAAGGCCAGGCTCGGCGACCGGGTCTTCGTGCTCGGTCACCACTACCAGCGCGACGAGGTCATCGAGTTCGCGGACGTCACCGGCGACTCCTTCAAGCTCGCCCGGGAGGCCGCGGCGCGGCCCGACGCCGAGTACATCGTCTTCTGCGGTGTGCACTTCATGGCCGAGTCGGCGGACATCCTCACCTCCGACCGCCAGCAGGTCGTGCTGCCCGACCTGGCCGCCGGCTGCTCGATGGCCGACATGGCCACCGCCGAGCAGGTCGCCGAGTGCTGGGACGTGCTGACCGAGGCCGGCGTCGCCGAGCGCACGGTCCCGGTGTCCTACATGAACTCCTCCGCCGACATCAAGGCCTTCACCGGCCGGCACGGCGGCACGATATGCACCTCGAGCAACGCCAGGCGCGCGCTGGACTGGGCGTTCGAGCAGGCCGGCGAGGACGGCAAGATCCTCTTCCTGCCGGACCAGCACCTGGGCCGCAACACCGCCGTCCGCGACATGGGCATGTCGCTGGAGGACTGCGTCGTCTACAACCCGCACAAGCCGAACGGCGGCCTCACCGCCGAGCAGCTGCGCGACGCCCGCATGATCCTGTGGCGCGGCCACTGCTCGGTGCACGGCCGCTTCTCGCTCGACTCGGTGAACGAGGTGCGCGAGCGCCTGCCCGGCGTCAACGTGCTGGTGCACCCCGAGTGCAAGCACGAGGTGGTCGCCGCCGCCGACCACGTCGGCTCCACCGAGTACATCATCAACACCCTCGACGCGGCTCCGGCCGGCTCCAAGTGGGCCATCGGCACCGAGCTGAACCTGGTCCGCCGACTGGCGAACCGGTACGCACCCGAGGGCAAGGAGATCGTCTTCCTCGACCGCACGGTCTGCTTCTGCTCCACGATGAACCGCATCGACCTGCCGCACCTGGTGTGGGCGCTGGAGTCGCTGGCCGACGGCAAGGTGGTCAACCGCATCCAGGTCGACCCGGAGACCGAGAAGTTCGCGAAGGTGGCGCTGGAGCGCATGCTCGCCCTGCCCTGACCGGGTCGCTCCGTCACGGATGATCACGGATGATCACCCGGGAGTTCCCGCGCGGCGGCGCCGCTGCGAGGATGCCCGGGTGATCATCCGACCAGTTCAGGACACCGCGAAGGACGCCGAGGCGGTCCGCGCCCTCGCCGAGGCTGTTCGGCGACGACGGCCGCGCCTGGCCCGCCGAACGCGTCGACCGCCACCACCGCCGCACCCGCCATCTGGCCCGCACCGACCCGACGGGCTGCCTGCTCGCCGAGGACTCCTCCGGCCGGCCGCTGGGCGCCGTACTCAGCACCCGACGCGAGGGGACCTGGGGGCTCTCGCTGCTGGTCGTGCACCCCGACGCGCAGGGCGGAGGCCTGGGCCGCACCCTGCTGGACGCCGCGCTGGAACACGGAAAGGCGTGTCTGCGCGCGCTGCTCTGCTCCTCCGGCGACCCCGCCGCCGCCCGCCTCTACCGTCGGGCCGGCTTCGACCTGCACCCCGCGATGCGGCTGCGCGGCACCGTCGACGCCGACGGGCTCGCGCCGCCCGACGGCCCGGTCGCGCCCGGCTCCGCCGGTGCCTTCGATCTGCTCGACTCCGTCGACCGCCGGCTGCGCGGCGGCGCCCACGGCCCGGACCACCGCGAACTGCTGCGCGACTTCCGGCTGCTGGTCTGCGACGACCTGGCCGGCAGCGGCTACTGCTACGTCACGCCGGACGGCCCGGACGTGAAGGTTGAGCTCCTGGCCGCCACCTCCCGCCGGCTGGCCTCCCGGCTGCTGACGGCGGCGCTGCTGACGGTCGAGCCCGGCGCGCGCGTGCGCGTCGACGACCTCACCGCCGAGCAGCAGTGGGCGGTGGACGTCGGGCTGGACGCGGGGCTGCGGGTGGAGAACGGCGGCTACGTGTGCGTACGCGGTATGCGCCCGCCCGCGCCGTACATCCCGTCCGGCGCCTACCTGTGAGAGTCCCGGCCACCTCCGTGGGCGGCGGAGCTCAGCCGCGGACGCCGCACAGGTGCAGCAGGGCGGCCACCGAACGGTAGGGGTCGGTCTCGCCGGCCCGCTCCTCCGCCGCGATCAGCCGCTCCCACGCCGCGCCCTCGGGCGCCTCGGCGTCGTCGGCGGCCTGGTCGGTGAAGACCCGCACGCCGTACCAGCGCCGCAGCGGGGCGCCGATGCCGGAGAGGGCGGTGGTGAGGGCGTCGAGCCGGTCGGCGCGGGCCCGAACTCCCACCCGGTTGGTGTAGGACGGGTCGTCGAACGCGGCCAGCGCGGCCTCGTAGTCCCCGGCAAGACCGGGCCTCACGGCCAGCGCGTCGGCGTTGCGGACGAGCAGCGAGAGCAGCCCGCCGGGGGCCAGCACCCGGGCGAGACCGGCGAGCATCGGGCCGGGTTCGCCGATGTACATCAGCACGCCGTGGCACAGCACCACGTCGAACGTGCCGGGCGCGAACTGGGCGCCGGTCTCCCGGCCGTCACCGACCCGCAGCTCGACGCGTTCGCGGATGCCCTCCGGCTCGTCGGCGAGCGCCGCCCGGGCGGCCTCCAGCATGCGTTCGTCGGTTTCCAGGCCGGTGACCTGGTGGCCGAGCCGGGCCAGCCGCAGCGCCTGCGTGCCCTGGCCGAGGCCGACGTCGAGCACCCGCAGCCGGCGGCCCACCGGGAAGCTCTCGGCGATCTGCTCGTCCAGCTGGCGTGCCACCAGGGACTGCCGTACGGCGTCCCGCAGCTTCCCGGTGTTGCCGAGCCAGCGTTCGGCTCCCCTACCGAAATCCTCGACGACGGTCATCAGCGGCGCGGTGCCTCGCCTCGGTTGACCTGCGCCTTGGGCAGCCGCATCCGGCGCATCTGCATGGTGCGCATCAGGCCGTACATGCCTGCGCCCTTGAGGTTCTCGTTCGGGAACCGCTCGCGCAGTGCCTTCTTCAGCCGCCGCACGGTGAACACCGAGTCGATGACGATCATCACGATGACACCCATCCAGAGGACGAGCGAGAGGCTCTTCGCCTGCGCGTTCGGGACGATGCTGAGCACCAGGATGAACAGCGCGATCGGCAGGAAGTACTCCGCGATGTGCCAGCGGCTGTCGATGTAGTCGCGGGCGAAGCGGCGCACGGGCCCCTTGTCGCGGTACGGCAGATAGCGCTCGTCGCCCGTCGCCAGCGCCTGCCGCTGCTTGGCCAGCGCGGTGCGGCGCTCCTCCCGGGCCCGCCGGGCCGCCGCCTTACGGTCGGTCGGCGCCTTCACGACACTGCGGCGCTGCGCCTGGGCCTCGCTCCGCTTGGGAGTGGGGCGGCCCTTGGGCGCCTGCGGGTCTCGCTGCTGCTTGGTCAGGTCCGGACTCGTCGGGGCGGGCGCGGCCTGCTCATCCTTGGAACGGCTTCGGAACACGGTCCCAAGAGTACGTGGCGGCGAGGCGTGGACCCACCCCGCGTGGGAACGATCCCACAACGGTGTGCGTCGTCCACTACGACTCAGGCTGGAGACGGCGGGTCGACGATCGTCCTGGAGAAGGAGAGCGCCGGGCCCCGGGCGGTGCGGTAATGGAAGCCGGACCCGTAGGCTGGGTCTGTAGAAGCCCAAGGCTCGACAGTCCACAAGAAGGGGGCGCGCGAGGCCCATGAGCGGTGTCATGAAGCGGATGGGAATGATTTTCCGCGCGAAGGCCAACAAGGCCCTGGACCGGGCCGAGGACCCGCGCGAGACGCTGGACTACTCGTACCAGAAGCAGCTTGAGCTGTTGCAGAAGGTCCGCCGCGGAGTCGCCGACGTGGCCACCTCCCGCAAGCGGCTCGAACTCCAGCTCAACCAGCTCAACGGGCAGTCGAGCAAGTTGGAGGAGCAGAGCAAGAAGGCGCTCGCGCTGGGCCGGGAGGACCTGGCGCGTGAGGCGCTGACCCGCCGCGCCGCGCTCCAGCAGCAGATCACCGACCTCCAGACCCAGCACCAGACCCTCCAGGGCGAGGAGGAGAAGCTGACCCTGGCCGCCCAGCGGCTCCAGGCCAAGGTCGACGCCTTCCGCACCAAGAAGGAGACGATCAAGGCGACCTACACCGCCGCCCAGGCGCAGACGCAGATCGGCGAGGCGTTCTCCGGCATCTCCGAGGAGATGGGCGACGTCGGCATGGCGATCCAGCGTGCCGAGGACAAGACCGCGCAGCTCCAGGCCCGCTCCGGCGCCATCGACGAGCTGCTGGCCTCGGGTGCGCTGGACGACCCGACCGGCACCGCGCGCGACGACATCTCCGCCGAGCTGGACCGCATCTCCGGCGGCACGGACGTGGAGCTGGAGATCCAGCGGATGAAGGCGGAGCTGGCCGGCAACGGCGGCCAGCAGCAGGCGATCGAGGGCAACAGCGGCGGGGCCCAGGGCCAGCAGTCGCAGGAGACCCCTCGGTTCGACAAGCAGTGAAGCCCGCGGCTGACAGCCCCTTGAGAAGGAGCGCAACGTGATCGTGAGGATCATGGGGGAAGGCCAGGTGAAGTTGGACGACAGCCACTTCGCCGAGCTCAACAAACTGGACGACGAGCTGCTCGCGGAGATGGAGAGCGGTGACGAGCCCGGTTTCCGGCGGACGCTTCAGGCGCTGCTGGACGCCGTGCACCAGCTGGGTACTCCGCTGCCGGAGGACACGCTCGAACCGTCCGAGCTGATCCTCCCGGACCGCGAGGCCACCATCGAGGAGGTCCGCGGAATGCTGAGCGAGGACGGTCTCATCCCGCTGGAGCCGTAGGCCCGGCGGGCGGGCACGCTCGCGCCGTGCCGACGACGCCGCCCGTCCCGGAGCGCTCCGGGACGGGCGGCGTCGTCGCACGCGCGTCGCGTCGTGTCACGTCGGGAGGACGCACCGGGCGGGGTCGTTACCGGCCGACCGGCCGGACAACGGGGACACTTCTGGACATGGCCCCGCACTCTCCGCATCCCCC
>NZ_VJYK02000006.1 GCF_007097205.2 Streptomyces alkaliterrae | reverse complement strand
GGGCTCTGCGCGGCCGGCCCGAACCAGCGCTCGAGTGCGTCCGTGACGGGCTGGTCGTCGGTCGAGGTCCAGGCGACGTAGCCGTCGGGCCGCACGAGGACGGCGGCCGTGCCGGTGAACGGGTCGGTGCGGGTGTCGGCGGGGTCCGCGGACGCCGTCACCGCGACCACCCGGTCCTTCCACCGCTCGGCGGTCCGGCGGAGGTCGGCGTCGTCGGCGAGGTCGAGCAGTACGCCGTGTCCGTGGCGCAGCAGCGCGGTCGTGGTGGTGGCTCCTTCCGCGGTGCGCAGGGCGCGGGGCGGCAGGCGGCGGCCGAGCAGGGGGTGGTCGCCGCCGGGGAGGGGGTAGTGGATGTCGAGGTGGCTCACCGAGCCCGCGAGGTGCCGCCGGACTCCGTCATGGGTGAGGAGTTCGGTGAACAGCTCCCGGAGCGGGTCGGCTTCCTCCCCGCCGAGGAACACCAGGCCCTGGGCGCGGGTGTTGCTCAGCAGCCGCGCGCCGACCGGGTGCCGCTCGGCGTGGTAGGTGTCGAGCAGGCCCTCCGGCGCCCGGCCGGTCACCTCGGCGGCCAGCTTCCACCCGAGGTTGGCCGCGTCCTGTACGCCGGTGCTCAGCCCCTGGCCGCCGGCCGGGAGGTGGATGTGGGCGGCGTCGCCGGCGAGCAGCACCCGGCCCCTCCGGTACTCGGTGACATGGCGGGTGGCGTCGGTGAAGGAGCTGACCCACTCGGCGCGGCCGTGCGAGATGTCCTCTCCCGTGATGTGCCGCCAGGCCTCGGCGACCTCCTCGAAGGTGACGGCCTGGTCGCGGTCGCGGGCCGGGGTGCCGTGCGGGCAGACGATGATCCGGTCCACGCCCTCGCCGAGCGGGGCCGCCATCACCATGCCGTTGGGCAGCTTCTCGCCGAGGAAGCGGGGCTTGAGGCCGCAGCCGACGACGTCGGCGAGGTACATGCCCCGGGTGGCGGGGGTGCCCGGGAAGTCGAAGCCGGCGGCCCTGCGGACGGCGCTGTGGCCGCCGTCGCAGCCGACGAGGTAGGCGGCGGTGAGGTGCTTCTCGCCTTCGGGGGTGGCGAGGGTGACCCGGACGCCGTCGCCGTGGTCGGTCAGGTCGCGCAGTTCCCAGCCGCGGCGTATGTCGGCGCCCAGTTCGGTGGCCCACTGTTCGAGGACGGCCTCGGTCTGCGACTGGGGTATCCCCCGGGCTCCGAAGTGGGCGTCCTCGAGCGCGGTGTAGTCGAACTGGACGCCGCCGAAGTGGCCGAGCGGGCTGGTCTCCAGGTCGCCGAACCGGGGCAGCAGGCCGCGTTGGTCGAAGGTCTCCATGGCGCGGGCGGTGAATCCCAGTCCCCGTGACTGCCCGGTGGGCGCTTCGAGCAGTTCGGTCACGATCACCCGCGCCCCGCCCAGGCGCAGCTCACCGGCGAGCATCAGTCCGGTGGGCCCGGCCCCGACGACTATCACGTCCGTGTCCACGAACGTCCCCTCCTGTCTGTGTTGGTGGTCCGGCGCGGTTCGCCGTGCGTGGCCGCGCCCGTCCGTGGTCCTCACGCGGTGACGGCGGCCGGTGCGGCGTCCCGGACGGGCCGCCACCAGCTCGGGTTGTCCCGGTACCAGGCGACCGTCGCCGCGAGTCCGTCCTCGAAGCCCGTCCGCGGCGCCCAGCCGAGCGTTTCGCGGATCTTGGCGTCGTCGAGGGAGTAGCGCAGGTCGTGCCCCTTGCGGTCGGTGACGTGCCTGACCATCGAGCGGTCGGCGCCGCAGAGTTCGAGGATCCGCTCGGTCACCTCCAGGTTGGTCAGCTCGCTGCCGCCGCCCACGTTGTAGATCTCGCCGGGTCCGCCGCGCAGCAGCACCAGGTGGACGGCTCGGCAGTGGTCGTCGACGTGCACCCACTCGCGCCGGTTCAGCCCGTCGCCGTAGACGGGTACCGGGACGCCGCGCAGCAGGTTGGTGACGAACAGCGGGATGAGCTTCTCGGGATGCTGGTAGGGGCCGTAGTTGTTCGAGCAGCGTGTGACGGAGACGTCGAGGCCGTGGGTGCGCCAGTAGGAGCGGGCGACGAGGTCGGACCCGGCCTTGGACGCGGCGTACGGCGAGTTGGGCAGCAGCGGCCAGTCCTCGGTCCAGGAGCCGTCCTCGATCGAGCCGTACACCTCGTCCGTGGACACGTGCACGACGCGCGCCACGCCCGCGGCCAGGGCGGCGTCGAGCACGGCCTGGGTGCCGAGGGTGTTGGTCCGGACGAACTCCGCGGCTCCCGCGACCGACCGGTCGACGTGGGACTCCGCGGCGAAGTGCACCACGGCGTCGTGTCCCGGCAGGAGTTCGTGCAGCAGCGCCCGGTCGCAGATGTCGCCGTGGACGAAGGTCATGCGCGGGTGCGCGGCGGGCAGGTTGGCGCGGTTGCCCGCGTAGGTGAGTTTGTCCAGGACGGTGACGTCGACGTTCCGCGTCGACTCGTACCGCCCCTCCAGCAGTGCTCGCACGTAGTGCGAGCCGATGAAGCCGGCGCCGCCGGTCACCAGGATTCTCATGACACGCTCCGAACTGGACGAGCGACGGGCCGGTCAGCCGGTCGCGGCGATCTCCATGACGTATCGGCCGTACGAGGAGTTCGCGAGCCGCTTCCCGAGCCGGTGGCAGGCCTCGCGGTCGATGAATCCCATACGCCAGGCGATCTCCTCGATGCAGGCGATGCGGACGCCCTGCCGGTGTTCCAGGATCTGCACGTACTGGCCCGCCTCGGTCAGCGCGTCGTGCGTTCCGGTGTCGAGCCAGGCGAAGCCCCTTCCCAGGGACACGAGTTCCGCCTTGCCGCGCTCCAGGTAGATCCGGTTCACGTCGGTGATCTCGAGTTCGCCGCGCGGTGAGGGACGCAGGTTCTTCGCGATGTCGACCACGTCGTTGTCGTAGAAGTAGAGCCCGGTGATGGCGAGGTTCGACCTGGGTCGGGCCGGCTTCTCCTCCAGGGAGACCAGCCTGCCCTCGTCGTCCAGTTCGCCGACTCCGTACCGTTCGGGATCGCGCACCGGGTAGCCGAACAGCACGCAGCCGTCGACGTCCGTCACGGCTTCCTGGAGCAGGGCGCTGAATCCGGGGCCGTGGAAGATGTTGTCACCGAGTACCAGCGCCACCGGGTCGTCACCGATGTGGTCGGCCCCGATGAGAAAGGCGTCGGCGAGCCCGCGCGGTTCTTCCTGTTCCGCATAGGTCAGCCGCAGCCCGTAATCCGAACCGTCTCCCAGCAGCCGCCGGAAACCCTCCAGATCGCGCGGGGAGGAGATGATCTGGATATCGGTCACGCCCGCGAGCATCAGCACCGAGAGCGGGTAGTAGATCATTGGCTTGTCGTATACCGGGAGCAGCTGCTTGGACATTCCCAGAGTGATCGGCTGCAGCCTTGTTCCGTGGCCACCGGCCAGAATGATCCCTTTCACGGTCCCTGCCTCCAGGCATTATCTGCTGGGTCGTGGTCGAGAAGACCAATGACCAGCTTTCTCGGCCTACTTGACGGATTCAAGGGCCGTCAGGTCAGAGCGATGTCAATTCTTGTCAGAGCGGCCGACGCGCGCGGGTTCGGGTTTTCCGAACCAGTCGCCCAGCGCGTTTTCCGGCCCACCGGTCGCGCCGGTCCACGCGATGTGTCCGTCCGGCCGTACCAGGACGGCGCGGGCCGCTCCGAGCGGCCCGTCGGGGGCCGGCCGAGCGGTCACGGTGACCACGCGGTCGGCCCACGGCCGCACCGCGGTGCGCAGGGCCGCGTCGCCGGCGAGGTCGAGCAGCAGGCCGCGGCCGGAGGTCCGCAGCAGGTCGCGTGTGTTCATTCCGCCGTGCACGCCCTGGAGTTCGGTGTACGGCAGCCGGGCGCCGAGGAGCGGGTCACCGGGAGCCGTGTCGGCGCCGTAGCGGATGTCGAGGCCCGAGATCATGCCGGCCAGGTGCGCACGGGCCTCGGGCCGCTCGTCGATGAGCTCGGCCAGCAGTGTGCGCAACGGCTCGACCTCGGGTCCGCCGAGCAGCAGGTGCGCCTGGGCTCTGATGTCGGCGAGCACCCGCCGGCCGACCGGGTGCCGCTCGGCGTGGTAGGTGTCCAGGAGCCCCGCGGAGGCCCGTCCGCTGACCTCGGTGGCGAGCTTCCAGCCGAGGTTGACGGCGTCCTGCAGTCCGAGGTTCAGTGCCTGGCCGCCGATGGGCATCTGCTGGTGGGCGGCGTCGCCGGCGAACAGCACCCGGCCGTGGCGGTAGTTCGCGAGCTGCCGGTTGGCGTCGCCGAACGAGTTCACCCACACCGGGGTGCCGTGGTCGACGGTCTCTCCGGTGACCCGCTTCCAGACTTCCGCGAGTTCGGCGAACTCCGGTTCCGCGGTGCGGCGCCGGGCGCCGGCCTGGAACTCGTGCACCATGATCCGGGTGATCCCGTCGGCGCGGCGCGCCGCGATGGCCAGGCCCCGGTCCAGCCGCTGGAAGCGTCGGTTCGGTACGTCGATCCCCGCGACGTCCGCACGGAGCAGTTCCCGGCTCGCCTCGCGTCCGGGGAACGGGGCTCCCACGAGTCGGCGCAGGGTGCTGTGCTCCCCGTCGCAGCCCACGGCGAAGCGTGCCCGTACCCGCAGCGACCGGCCCCCGGGCCCGGCCGCCACCGCCTCGACGTGGTCGTCGGCGAAGCGCGCCGCCCGCAGCTCGTGGCCGCGCCGCAGATCCGCGCCGAGCCCGAGCGCCCAGTCCCGCAGCAGTGCCTCCGTGCGGGTCTGCGGCACCTTCCACTGGCCGGGCCAGGGGCTGGGCAGCCGCAGGTCGAGCGGCACCCCGCCGAAGTGCCCCCGGGGCTCGTCGGGCGGGGTGCCCAGAGCGTCCAGCAGTCCGCGGCTGTCCAGCAGTTCCATGGTGCGGGCGTGCAGCGTCGAGGCCCTGGACTCGGTGGTCGGTGCGGCAAGGCGTTCCAGGACGACCGTCTCGGCGCCGCCGAGGCGCAGTTCACCGGCGAGCATCAGTCCGACGGGGCCCGCTCCGACGATCAGGACCTCGGTCTCCAGCACGGGAGTGGGCACGGTCAACGCCTGCTCTCGGCGAAGTCCTTGGCGTGGCCGAGGGTGGCACGGCTGTTCGTGCTGAGCGCGTTCCGCACGTAGGAGCGGGCGTCCTCGACCGTGGCGTCCGCGCCGAGGATCTTCGTGATGTTGGCCGTGTTGAGGACGACGGTGTGCTGCGAGGAGGCGGTCACGCCGGTGCCGTCCTCGACGAACGTCCAGTAGCCGGTGTGCAGGGTCATCAGCGCGGGCAGGGTGACCTGCTTGTAGGCGATCCTGTGGTGCGGGAAGGTCACCCGGTAGGACTTGGTGGTGTGGGTGGACCCGTCCTTGGCGCGGGTGTCCATCTCCAGGGACTGCAGGCCGTCGGTGTCCTCGCCGAAGCGGACGGAGGCCACGTGCGGCAGCCGCTCCGCCCACAGCCCGGCCTCGTTGACGAAGTCGTAGGCGTCCTTCACGGAGCCGTCGATCCGCACCGAGTCCTCGAAGGAGAAGGTGATCTCCTCCGAGGCCACGGCGAACTCGACGTTCGTCTTCAGCGCGGCCAGTTCGGAGCGCGAGTTGCGGTCCACGGCCTCGTCGATCCACTTCAGTCCGGCGGGATCGTCGTCGATCGCCCGGTAGTCGTGCAGCAGCCTGAGCCGGGACGTGCTCCCGGACAGCGGCTCGACGATCCAGGCGCCGCCCATCGCGGCGACCGGCGGTGTGGAGACCTCCTGGCGGAAAGTGATCCGCAGGTTCTCCGGGTCCAGCGTGCGGCGGGAGATCCAGTTCTTCGCCTCGCCGTTGGCGGTGGCCCAGATCCGTATCCGCTCCTGCCTGTCGCCCCTCTCCAGGTGGTCGACGTAGATGGTGGGCGGGAAGATCCGCGGCCAGTTCTCCACCTCGGCGATCAGCCGGTAGACGGCGGCGGCCGGGGCCTCGACGGTGATCTCGTGCTCGACCTGGCGGGTAGTCATGTCACTTGCTCCGGTGTTCGGTCGACGTCGGGTGGGTCAGAAGTTGCCGAGGCCGCCGCAGACGTTCAGCGCCTGCGAGGTGATGGACGCGGCGGTGTCGGACGCCAGGTAGCCGACCAGGCCGGCGACCTCCTCGGGCGTGGAGTAGCGGCCGAGCGGGATCTTCGCCTGGAACTTCGCGAGGACCGCGTCCTCGGTGGTGTCGTAGGCCGCCGCGTAGCCCTGCCGGACCCGCTCGGCCATCGGCGTCTCGACGTAGCCGGGGCACACCGCGTTGACGGTGATCCCGGTCGGGGCGAGCTCGTTGCCGAGGGCCTTGGTGAAGCCGACGACGCCGTGCTTGGACGCGGAGTAGGGGGCGCCGAGCACCACGCCCTGCTTGCCCGCGGTGGAGGCGATGTTGATGACCCGGCCGCGGTCCTTGCTCCGCATGCCACCGGTGTTCAGCACCTCGCGGGTCATCCGGAAGACACTGTTCAGGTTGGTGTCGACGACGTCGTCCCACAGCTCGTCGGCGAGGTCGGCGGTGACGCCGCCACCGCTGCGACCGGCGTTGTTGACGAGGACGTCGATGGTCCCGAAGCGGTCGACCGCCGCCTGGACGAAGTCCCTGATCTGCTCGGCGGACCGGACGTCCACCGCCGCGCCGTCGACCTCCAGGCCCGCGGCGGCGAGCTGCTTGACCGTGGTCGCCACGTTCTCGGCGGTGCGGGCGCCGATGAAGACCCGGTGGCCCTGTTCCGCGAGGAGCCGGGCGACGGCCAGGCCGATTCCGCTGGTGGCTCCGGTCACAAGGGCGACGCGCTTGTTCTGCTCTGTCATGGTCCTTCTTCTCCTCACGTGTGGGGCGTGTCGACCCGCCGAGCGCGGCGACGCGCCCGGGGGTCACGGGGGTGGCGCGTCAGACGGCGACGTCCGTACCGAGCAGGTTGTTGACGGCCGCGATCAGCGTGCGCGGGGTGGGGGCGCTGACCAGCACGTCGTCGTCGAGGGTGATGTCGAACTCCCGCTCGATGCGCCCGCCCGTCTCCAGGAGGGCGAGCGACTCGTAGCCGAGCTCCTCGAACCCGGCGTCGAGGATGTCGCCGTCGAGGTCGACCGCCTCGTCGGCGCCGGCGCTGTCGCGCAGGATCCGCTTGAGATCGTCGAGGGTGAATTCCTTGGTGCTCATGTGAAGTTGATCCCTTCGTATTCGATGTGTCCGCCGGGCAGGTCCTAGCGCGGGGCGCGCACGACCACCGCGGAGTTGAAGCCGCCCTGGCCCCGGGCGAGTACCACCGCCGTACGCACTTCGGCGGGTCGCGGCTGGGGGCCGACGAGATCGAGGCCGTACTCGGGCAGCGGTTCGGTGTTGACCGTGGGCGGGATGAGGCCGTCCGCCATGGCGAGGAAGGCAGCGGCGAGGTCCAGCGGCGCGGCCCCCGAGTAGAGGCGCCCGGTCATGGTCTTCGGCGCGGTGACCGGGACGGCGCCCCGGCCGAAGACGGTGTTGAGGGCGTCGGCCTCCGTGCGGTCCAGTTCGGGGATCGCGGCGGCGTCCGCGAACACCACGTCGACCTCCTCGGGCCGCACCCCGGCGTCGGCCAGGGCTGTCTCCAGCGCTCTGCGCAGTCCGGCCTCGCCACCGCTGCCCGGCGGCGGGTCGATGGTCGCTCCGTAGCCGGCTATCTCGCCGTGGATCCTCGCGCCGCGCACCCGGGCCGCCTCCTCGGACTCGAGGATGAGGATCGCCCCGCCCTCACCGGGCACGTGGCCGCGCGCTTCGCCGTCGAAGGGCAGGTAGGCCCGGGTGGGTTCCTCGCTGGTGCTCAGCCGATCCCCCGCGAGCTGGGCCACCCAGCCCCACGGGCAGATGGAGGCGTCCACCGCCCCGGACACGATCAGCGCCGTTCCCCTGCGGATCTGCCGCCTGGCCTGCGCCACCGCGTCCAGTCCACCGGCCTGGTCGCTGACGACAACGCCGCTGGGCCCCTTCATCCCGTTGCGGATGGAGATCTGGCCGCTGTTGACGGCGTAGAACCAGGCGAACGACTGGTACGCGCTGACATGCCGGCTGCCCAGGCTCCACAGCTTCCGCAGCTCGTTCTGGCCGAACTCGAAACCGCCGGAATGGCTGGCCGTCACCACGCCCATGTCGAAAGCGGGCAGGTCCTCGGGCACCATGCCCGCGTCGGCGAGCGCCCAGTCGGTCGCCACCAGCGCGAGCCGCGTCATCCGGTCGGTCTGCGGCAGCAGGCGGTTGGGCAGATGCTCCTCGGCGACGAAGCCGGGGATCTCGCCGGCGAGCCGCGCCGGATAGCGGGACGGGTCGAACCGGGTGATGCGGCCGATGCCGCTCTTCCCGCTCCTGGTCGCCGCCCAGAAGTCCTCGGTGCCCAACCCGTTGGGGGACACCACGCCGAGGCCGGTCACCACCACCCTCGTACTCATGCCGCACTCCTCTCGGGTCGGGCGAGCACCATGGCGCTCTGGAAGCCGCCGAAGCCGCTGCCGACCGAGAGCACCGCGTCGGTGAGCTGGTCGCGGGCCGTCAACGGGACGTAGTCGAGGTCGCATTCGGGGTCGGGCGTCCGCAGGTTCGCGGTGGGCGGGACCACGTTGTGTTCCATGGCGAGCGCCGAGGCCGCGATCTCGATGGAGCCGATGGCGCCCAGCGAGTGCCCCACCATCGACTTGATCGAGCTGACCGGGGTCCGGTAGGCGTGCCGGCCCAGGCTCCGTTTGAAGGCGGCTGTCTCGTGCCGGTCGTTCTGCTTGGTGCCCGAGCCGTGGGCGTTGATGTAGTCGATCTCCTCGGGGTCCATCCGCGCCTCGTCCAGCGCGACCCGGATGGCCTCGGCCATCTCCACGCCGTCCGGTCGCAGCCCGGTCATGTGGTACGCGTTGCTGCGCGTGGCGTACCCGGCGACCTCCGCGTAGATGTGCGCCCCTCTCCGGCGGGCGGCGTCCAACTCCTCCAGGACGAAGACCGCCGCACCCTCGCCCAGGACGAAGCCGTTGCGCGTGCCGTCGAACGGGCGGGAGGCGCGGTCCGGTTCGTCGTGCCGCGGCGTGGTCGCCTTGATCGCGTCGAAGCAGGCCATGGTGATCGGCGAGATGGGGGCGTCCGAGGAGCCCGCGACCATCACGTCGGCGGAGCCCTCCCGGATCAGCTCCACCGCGTGGCCGACCGAGTCGATCCCCGAGGTGCAGCCCGTGGACACCACCGTGCTCGGCCCCTGCGCGCCGACCGCCCAGGCCACCTCGACGGCGAAGGAGCTGGGGACGAGGTAGTTGTAGAGGTGCGGGACGGCGTACCTGTGGTCCACGAGGTCCAGCCGGCCGCCGTCGCTGACCACCCGGTATTCCTCGTCGAGACCCATCGTGGCGCCGACGGCGCTGCCGACGGTGACACCCACCCGGTACGGGTCGTACCCCTCGAGTTCGATGCCGCTGTCGGCGACCGCGCCGCGCGCCGCGACCACCGCGAACTGGGCGGCGCGGTCCATGCGCCGGACCTCCTGCGGGCTCAGCCCGTGCTTCTCGGGGACGAAGTCGATCTCCGCGGCCACCCGGGAGCGGAACGGCGAGGGGTCGAAGAAGGTGATGCCGCGCGTCGCGGTCCGCCCCTCGCTCAGGAGGTTCCAGAAGCTCTCGGTGCCGACTCCGCCGGGTGCCAGGACCTCCATGCCCGTGATGACAACCCGTCGCTCGGTCACGCCGACTCCCAGTGGTAGAAGCGGTTCGCCATGGCGTCCGCGGGCGAGCGCCAGGTCGCCGGGTCGTACGCCTGGATGAACGGCTTGAGGTCGTCGCTTATCCGGACGAACCGCGGGTCGGACTTCGCCTCCTCGATGAGTTCGCCGCCGTTGTCCGAGTCGAAGTCCTGAAGGTGGAAGTAGAGGCCCCGGTACGAGAACAGTTGGCGTCGCCGAGTACCCATGCGATGCGGCATGTCGCCGGCGTCGAACTCCGCGAAGAGTTTCGCCACGTCGACGCTCGCGTCGGGGTCCATCCGAGCCACGATCAAAGTGCTGTGCATGCGTCTCTCCTCCACAACAGGTTTTCTCGGTGATGCCGCGCGCGGTGCCCGGATGAATGACGTCGCCTGTCGAATGACGGAGGCTCCGGGGAAGCACGGGAAAGGGAATCCCGCAATCAGCTGGACCGTTCCCCAAGAGCCTCGTCTACTCCCAGCCGCTCTTCAAGTGCCTTCCGGCCAGGCGGAGGTCAGGGTTCGACAGGTACTGTGCGCGGCTCTCCGAGAAACTTCAGGAGAACGTCGGAAACACTCCACGGGATTGCCAACTCGCCGAGTGGCACCCGCTGCACACCGGTTGGCCCCTCTCTCCGGGACGCCCGCATAAGGATTCCTTCTGACCGCCAGTCGGCAAACCTATTGGACGAACGGGAATTCTCATGCCCACGATGTCGGCCACCGCGCCTTCGGCAACGGCTTTACCCACTCTAGGAGTTCTCCCTGTGACACATGTCTCGGAACACGGCAGGCCGACCGGGTACGACGTCATCGTCGTGGGCAACGGCGCGCTCGGCTCCTCGGCCGCCGTCGAGCTCGCCCGCCGCGGCGCCTCGGTGGCGCTGGTCGGCCCCCGACACCGCCCGTACGCGGCCTCGACGGCGGCCGGCGCGATGCTCGGCTGCTTCGGCGAGGTGACCACCACCCTGGTGGAGAACACCTACGGGCAGACCAAGTTCGCTCTCGACCTCCGGGCCAAGGACCTGTGGCCCGAATGGCTGGAGAGCATCTCGGGCGGGCTGTCGGACGGACGTGACATCCTCACCGCGAACGGCACGACGGTCCTCCTCAACAGCGTCGGTACCGCGGGCATCGACACCGACAACTTCCACGCGATCCGAGCGACGCTTGAGAAGCACGACGAGCCGTACGAGACGGTCGACCCGTCGGACGTCGGCTGGCTCGACCCCGATCCCAACAGCCGCCCCCTCCAGGCGCTGCACATCCCCGGGGAGCACGCCGTGGACTCCGGCAGGCTGCTGCTCAGGCTGGAGCAGACGGCACGGGACCTCGGCGTCACCCTGATCGACGGCCACGCCGCCTCCGTGCTGGGCGACGACGGCCAGTCCCGCGGCGTCGTACTCGAGGACGGCACGTCCCTGACCTCCGGACAGGTCCTGCTCGCGGGCGGCGTGGGCACCCAGACCCTGGTCGACTCGGTGCCTGGGCTCGGCGACTGCATCCCCCGGCTGGTGGCCGGCTACGGCGTCTCCGCCGTGGTCACCACCCAGGACGGGACGCAGCCCGAGTCGGTGATCCGGACACCGAACCGGGCCTTCGCGTGCGGCCTGCACATCGTGCCGCGAGGCGCGGGCCGTGTGTACGTCGGCGCGACCAACATCATCACTCCGCAGCCGATGGCCGACCCGGTGATGGGCGATCTGCTGTTCCTGCTCGAATGCGCCCACCGGCAGACCCGGCGCAACCTGTGGAGCAGCGCGGTCAGCGGCATCAACGTGGGCAACCGGCCCATCTCCCTCGACGGCTTCCCGCTGCTCGGCGAGACCCCGCTCAGGGGGCTCTGGATGATGACCGGCACCTACCGCGACGGGCTCTTCCTCTCGCCCCTGCTCGCCAAGGAGTTCGCGGCGCGGATGCTCGGCGGCGAGCCGGAGCTGGACCTCGAGCCGTTCGCCCCGGAGCGGGCGCCCCTGGGCGGCATGTCGCGGGAGGCCGTTCTCGACACCACCGTCGAGCACACCCTGGCCACCGGCTACGAGCAGCACTGGAACGTGCCGACCGGCTGGCAGGAGTTCTTCGACGTGGGCCTCAAGCCCATCTACGCGCAGTGGGCCGAGGAGCTCGACCCGGACTTCACCCCGCAGCCCGACCTGCTCGCGGCTGCCCGGATGGAGCCTCAGATCGCCCTGTGGCTGAAGACGTACTACGACAACTGCCGGGCCAGGTTCGGCAAGCCAGGCCCGCCGGCGGCCGACTCGGTCGGCGACCACGTGCGCCGCGCGGCCGAACTCCTCACAGCGACACGGGTGACGACGCCGCGCGCCGACGCGCTGACGCTGGCCGCCCACGTACTGCCCGGGGAGGACCCGGACCTCGACGCTCCGATGAGCGCCGAGGACGCGCAGGGCTTCTGGATGCTGGTGGGTCGCCGCGCCGGACGCGAGCCGCTGGAGTACCTGACCGGTCGAGCCCGGCTGTTCGATCTGGAGCTGGCGGTCGGCGCCGGTGTACGCGTCCCGCACACCCGGACCGAGGCCATGGTCACCGAGGCGCTTGCCCGCTGCGGCTCCGACCACCCGCGGGTCGTCGACCTCTACACCGGTTCCGGAGCGGTCGCGCTGGCCGTCGGCGCGCTGCGCCCGGCGGCGGTGGTCACCGGAGTGGACGTCTGCGCCACGGCGCTCGACTGGGCCAAGCGCAACGCCGAGGGCCTGAAGGACCGCGTCGAAGCGGAGCTCGACTTCGTCCGGGGCGACATCGCCGCCCCGGATCTGCTGTCCGGCCTCGACGGCACGGTCGATCTGGTCACCGCGGCTCCGCCGAACGTTCCCGACCACGTCCACCTGATCCCGGAGTTGGCGACGCACCAGCCCGCCGGCGCCATCCGCTCCGGCTGGGACGGGCTGGACGCGGTGCGGTCGGTGGCCGCCACCGCGGCCCGACTCCTCACGGGAGGCGGCGTGCTGGCCATCGAGCACTACGACGCCCTGGCCGACGCGGTGATCGAGATCGTGCGCGCGGCCGGTTTCGAGGCGGTCACCAGCCACACGGACCGCGAGGGCCACCCCCGGTTCGTGATCGCCCGCCGCGCCGCCTGAGTGCCCCGTGACCCGGCCTGGCGCCTGGCGCGGCAGGCCGGGCACTCCGCTCTGTCGCACGGCCGACGCCTGGCGCACGGCCGAGGAGGAATTCGCCGCCGAGTGGCGACAGGCAACCAGCCCGTTTCCCCGGAGCACGTTCCGGTTTCGGAAGTTTGCCAGGCACCTGACAAACACTTCGGGAATGTCGATCCACGGAACGGTGTTTCGAGTCATTCTCGAATTCACAAGGCCGCGTCGGGAAGCCGTCACCGGGCTGCGGTTTGCCACCGCAGCCCGGCGTGCGCCTTTTCCACTTGTTGAAGAACGGGTAAATTATCCGTGGCCGAGACGGAAGCCGACACCTCGAACGGTGATGACCCAGCTGCTCGCACCGAGCTTGTTGCGCAGGGTGCTGACATGCGTGTCGACGGTTCTACGGGACCAGGAGTCTCCCCAGATCTGCTGCATCAGCCGCTTGCGGGGGATGACGGTGTCGGGATTGGCCGCGAGGAGGCACAGCAGGTCGAACTCCTTGCGGGTCATCGGTATCCGCCGCCCCTCCAGGGTCACCTCACGCGAGGCGGTGTCGATGAGCAGGGGCCCGTGGTTGATGACGCTGGGCGGCGACGCCTGCGGACGCGCCCGACGCATGACCGCCTCGACCCGGGCCATCAGCTCCCGGAAGCCGTAGGGCTTGGTCAGGTAGTCGTCGGCCCCGGCCTGCAGGCCCAGCACCCGGTCGAGTTCGGTACCCCGAGCGGTGACCGCGATGATGGGGACGTCGCAGGCCGTGCGGATGGCCCGGCAGACCTCGAGGCCGTCCAGGTCGGGCAGTTCGAGATCCAACAGGACGAGGTCGGCGTCCTCGTACGCCTCGAGGGCCGCGCGCCCGCTGGTGATCGTCTCGACCTCGTGGCCGTGCCGGCGCAGCCCGCTGACGAGCGGCTCGGCGTCGTCGACGTCACTCTCGACGACCAGGACCCGCCAGCCCGACCCGCCGGGCCCACCGAGCGAGGGGCGCACCGCCCCCGCCGGTTCCACCGGGCGTCCCCCCGGGTTACGGGAAGCGGTTATACGGGGCTCTAAGACACAGCTGGAAGTCCGGTTCATTTTTCCCCCTAGCTCGTCAGCTCGGCTGTAGTCCAGCCTCATTACGAACCTACAAGCCCCCGCGCGCACTCGTCAAACCTCAAACGACCCGGTACGAGGCATGCAAAGCGGATACGAAGAGAGGTTGAGTAAAGGTCGGATTCCGCTTAGGGCGATGTGGTGAAGACGACCGCCCGCAAAGGTCGCAAAAACACCCGTTCGACCGGCCGGTCCGCCGTGGAGAAGACCACCGGACGCGGGGCCGCCATGGTGAACGTCTAGGTTGTCGGTATGACGCTCTTACCACGCAAGGCAAGCGAACTGACCGTCGGTGAACTCGCCGAACGAAGCGGAGTGACTACGTCCGCATTGCGCTTCTACGAGGAGCAGCAGCTGATCTCCAGCCGCCGCACTTCGGGGAACCAGCGTCGCTACAGCCGGGACATGCTGCGGCGGGTCGCGTTCGTCCGGGCGTCGCAGCGGGTGGGCATCGCACTCGAGGACATCCGTGCCGCCCTGAAGCTGCTGCCCGACGAGCGGACGCCCACGCCCGAGGACTGGGCGCGGGTGTCCGAGCTGTGGCGGCAGGACCTCAACACCCGTATCAAGCAGATGGAGGAGCTGCGGGACGACCTGACCTCCTGCATCGGCTGCGGCTGTCTGTCCCTGGGACGTTGCGCGCTGGTCAACCCGGGGGACATCCACCGGCACGTGGGCAAGGGACCCACCCGGCTCACCGGAGGGTGACGCCCCCTCAGCACCGTCAGCACCGTCAGCCCCCTCAGCCGCCGACCGCCCCCGAGGCGCGACGCCCCGCACGCCGGGAGGCGGTCGCTCGGCCGGACACCGGCCGAGCGACCGCCTCGACGGTCACGGTCCCGCGCCGCCGCGGCGGCCTCGTGTCACTCGCGGCGTTCCGCCGGGTAGCCGTCCTCCCGGCCGGCGTGGACGGGGGTGGGTTCCTCCGGCCCGGACTCCGCCGGTCGGTCCGGCTCCTCGGGCGTCTTCTCCGTCGCCGCCGGTCGCGGCCCGCCGATGCCCCGTAGGACGGTCAGCGTGACCAGGGCGCCGACGGCCACCAGGACGGCGCAGATGGTGGCGGCGGTCTGCAGTCCCTGGGTGAACGCTGCCCGCGTCACCTCGAGCAGCGCCTCCCCCGCCCCACCGGACAGCTCCTCCGCGGCGTTCACCGCGCCGCCGAGTGTGTCCTGGGCGTCGCGGGCGGCGTCCGCGGGCACTCCCGGCGGGAGCGCGCCTTCCACCTCGCTTCGGTATACCGCGGTCCCGATACTGCCGATCGCGGCGACCCCGAGGCCCAGGGCGAACTCCTGAACCGTCTCGGCGACACTCGACGCCGCGCCCGCACGCTCCGGCGGGGCCGACCCGACGGCCAGTTCCAGACCGAGGATCATCACCGGGGCGACACCGAAGGACATGCAGAAGACCCCGGCGACGAACAGCACGATCGGGGAGTCGGTCTCCATTCGGGAGAGGAGGAAGAAGGCACCGCAGGAGACGAGCAGGCCGGCTCCCATGACAACCGGCTGACGGACCTTGCGGATGACCTGTGCCGTCACCGCGGCACCGACCACCACGCCCAAGGCCATCGGCATCATCCACAGCCCGGCTCGCAGCGGCGTCAGGCCGCGCACGAGCTGGAGGTACTGGGCGACGAAGAAGAGGGTGCCGGACATCACCAGGACGGCGAGTCCCATGATCCCGAGCGCCGGACCGAAGCGCGGGGTGGAGAACAGGCCGAGGTCGAGCAGCGGATCGGCCAGCCGCTTCTGCCGGTAGACGAACAGGGCCCCCACCGCGAGCCCTCCGACGACGGCGAGGACACCGGTCGGGCCGAGCCCGTGTGCGGCGACGTCCTTCATGCCGTAGATGACACCGAGGACGGCCACCACGGACATGGCGGCGCTCAGGAGGTCGACCCGGCCCGCCGAGGTGTTCCGGTGCTCCGGCAGCAGGACCGGTCCGGCCACCAGCAGGAGCAGCATGACCGGAATGCCGATCAGGAAGACCGATCCCCACCAGAAGTACGCGAGGAGAGCACCGCCGGCCAGCGGGCCCAACACGCTTCCCGCCGAGAAGCACACGGTCCACACACCGATGGCGGCGGTGCGCTGCTTGGGGTCGTGGAACATGGTGCGGAGCAGCGCCAGGGTGCTGGGCGCGAGCGTGGCGCCGGCGATGCCGAGCAGGGCGCGGGTGGCGATCAGCATCTCGGCGCTGGTCGAGAAGGCCGCGAGCGCCGAGGCGGCGCCGAAGGCGGCGGCACCGATCAGCAGCAGCCGACGGCGGCCGATGCGGTCGCCGAGGGTTCCCATCATGACCAGGAAACCGGCCATCAGGAATCCGTAGATGTCCATGATCCAGAGCAGTTGGGCGCTGCTCGGCCGCAGGTCCGCGCTCAGTTGCGGAACCGCGAGGTACAGGACGCTCAGGTCCATGGACAGGAGCAGGGTGGGCAGGGCGAGGACGGCCAGTCCGATCCACTCCCGCCTCCCGGCCTTGGGAGGAGCAGCTGTGGTCACGCGAGATCCCATCGTCGTGGCGGTGTGCGGTTCACCGGGCGAGCGGCGCGGTGAGGCCCCCGTAGGGGAGGCAGCGCCGGCCGGGCCCGTGGGTCAGGCCGGTGAAGGACTCGACCTTCCGCCACTCGGGGGTCTGCACCGGGTTCTCCAGGAACCCGCGGTGGGACTCCTCGTCCAGCCACTCCGAGTAGTTGAGCACCTCTGTGCCGTCGGAGCTGAGCAGGAAGTGGCGGGAGATGCCGCCGGGGGTGGGCTCGGGCTGGGCCGCGTCGGCATGGCAGATCGCGTCCGACCAGGCGCGCGCCGTCTCCGCCTCGTCGAAGAGGAACGTGGTGATCACGACGCACGTCGGCACGCTGCGCGAGTCCATCACGCTGCTGCGGTGCAGCGCGCACACGAAGGGTTCGAAGCGTTCGGCGTCGGCGGCCGCGGCGATCCGCCGGTCGACCGCCTCGCGCCCCGCGGTGTCGCCGGCGCCGTCGAACGCACGCAACTCCGCTTCACCCGACCACTGTTCGTAGGTGAGGACCGTGTCACCATTGGTGCTGACAAAGCAGTTGACGGCAAGAAGGCCCTCCGGCCAGGGCACCTCGGCCCACGCGGCGAGGCAGGCGTCGGCCACCGAGCGCTGGTCGTCGGGGCCGGCGGTCACCCAGCGGCCCAGTACGGCGATGCCGCAGTCGTCCCGGCCGATGACGGGCAGGGGGCTGAGCGGTGTGCTCATCGGGGTCTCCTCCTGGAGTGCGTCCTCACGGGCCGGCGCGGACCGCCGACCGACACTCAGGCTCACACTTCAAGTCGTCTTGAAGTCAAGGCAGTTCTGACGCCTCCGGGGTGGGGTGGCCGACGCCGGGGGCGGGGGCCTCGGCTGCCCCCGCCCCCGGCGGTCGCGTGCGCTCCGTGCGGTCAGCCGCAGGAGACGCGTGTCCCGGTCATCCTGATGCCGCTGGGCCCCTCCACCCGGCCGTCGTCGTAGTGGTAGTGGGTCAACCCACTGGCGGAGAAGGCGCGGTGGGAGGAGAGAGCGCCTTCGAGGGAGGAGCGCGCCTCCGCGGGAGTCCCGAACGGAAGCGGGTGGCGCACGGTGAAGCGGAAGGCGCCGCCGGCCCGGGGCGCCCAGTCGCCGGTGCCCTCGAAGTACGGGGCGCCGTCCTCGTCGCGCGGGCCCGTCAGCTTCAGCGTCCGGTCCGCGTTGAACCTGATCTCCACGTCCGCGGGCGGCCTGTCGCCCTCGATGGCCTGCGCCTTCCAGCAGCCGACCGGTGAGGAGTGGGTGGCCGGTGCGGCGGCGGCGGGCCACGCGGAGAGCATCGAGGCCGCGAGGACACCGGCCGCGAGGGCCACGCCGGCGGTGCGCTTGCTGCGACTCATGTGAGGTTCCCTTCTGCTGTCGTTTCGACTGGTCGCTCTGTCGGTCCTGCGGTGCGCCGGACTCACGCGACGAGCCGTTCCAGGGCGCCGACCACCTCGGACGGCGAGGGGAGCGCGGCCATCTCCTCGGAGAGCGCGCGCGCCTGCCGCACGTAGGACGGGTTCTCCAGCAGGTCGCGGCAGGCGGCCCCGACGCGCTCCGCGGTGAACTCGGCGGGATAGAGGGTGCGTCCCGCGCCCAGGTCGGCGACGCGGTCGAGAGCGGCACCGTGCGAGGCGCTGTCCTGCGACTCCATGACGGCGAGTTGCGGGACGCCGAAGTGCAGTGCGGTGAGGCTGGTGACGCCTCCCGCGTGATGGACGATGAGATCGCTGGTGGGTGCCACGACGTCCAGCGGTATCCATCCGGCGCGGACGCCGTCCAACTGGTCGCGCAGCTTCGCGGCGAGTTCCTCCGGCGCCGCCACCACGACCTCCACGCCGAGGGCGGAGACCTTCTCCACCATGGCCTTGACGAAGTCGAAGTTGAGACCGCGGCTGCCGCCCGTCACGACGACCCGGCGCCGCTCACCGCGGGTGTACATCCACGGCTCGACCTCACGCTGCTGGTTCACCGGCGTCCAGCGCATCAGTTGGGCGGGCGGCGCGCCGGCGGGGCGCAGGCTCGGCGGACTGACGTCGACGAACAGGTCCGGGTCGGGCAGCCGGTCGAGGCCGAGCGCGTCGAGTTCCGGCCGCAGCTCCCGGTCCGCTCCCGGGTCGATGCCGTCGAAGTCCTTGATGTCCCAGGCGTGTCGCACGTACGGCACCTGGAGCCGGTGCGCGAGCAGGGGCGCCGCGTAGGTCAACGTGCCACCGACGACGAGGTCCGGGCGCCAGTCCTCGGCCAGTTCCAGCAGCGGTTCCAGACTGGCCGCGGCCAGCCGGCCGAACCATCCGCCGGTGAAGAGCCGGCCCTCCACGGCGTTGTCGGGCACGGTCACCGGGTTTCCGGCCCGGTCCCTTGTCCTGAAGTGCGGGATCGGAGTCGAGGTGACGGAGAACGGTGTCAGGCCCAGGGCCGCGATGTCCGGCAGGACGTTGCGCGGGGCCGCCATCATGACCTGGTGGCCGGCGTTGCGGGCGGCGGTCGCCAGCGGGGTCAGGCCGTAGATGGTGGCCGCGCTTCCGGCACCGAGAAACAGAACTCTCATCGCGTGGTGAACCCTTCGTGGAAGGTGCGCGGGCCCCTACCGGCCCGCGGACGGAGACTTGACGGGCGCCAGGCGCGGGTCACCGCTGGGCCCCGCCGACCCGGTGGCCGACGGCGGCCGCGCCGCCGCTGTCGGCCCAGAAGGACCGGAGCGCGTCCTCCAGGGAGCGGCGCGGGCGCCAGCCCAGGACCCGCCGCGCCGGTGTGACGTCCACCTGGATCCAGTCGTCGGTCCTGGGCCGCGCGGGCCCGGCCTCCCTCTCGACGATCCGGGCGGGCACCCCGCTGATCCTGATGAGGTCGTCGACCAGCGAACGCACGGGAACGGCCTCGCCGCGTCCGATGCCGACGACCTCTCCGGTGGCCGTGGACCCGGCGGCGGCCAGGACGGCGTCGGCGACGTCCCGTACGTCGACGTAGTCACGATGGGCACGCAGCGCCGTCAGTTCGACAAGCGCGCTCTCACCTCGACCTGCCGCCTCCTTCAGCCGGGCGGCGACCTGCCCCAGCAGACTGATCTCGGGGGTGCCGGGGCCGGCCGCGTTGGCGACCCGCAGGACGAGGGCGTCGACCTCGCCGCGGGCGTCGGCCCGCAGCACGGCCTCGGTGGCGGCCAGCTTGGCCTGCCCGTAGGCGGTGGCCGGGGGCGAGCCCTGCTCCAGGACGGAGCCGAGTTGGACGAGCCGGGGGCGCCGGGACGTCACCGCCAGGGCTTCGAGCAGCCGCAGTGTCGGCGCGGTGCAGCGCTCGACCATCTTCTCGGGTGGTGCGCCCCAGATGCTGCCGATGCAGTTGACCACCACATCGATCCGCTCCTCCTCCAGCAGCCGGGCGACGTCCTCGGCGGGGGTTCGCGCGAGGTCCAGCGGTGTGAACCGGGCGGCGGCCAGCCCGTCCACCGCGGTTCGGGCGACCGCGACGACACGGTGTCCGGCGGCGGTGAAGGCCGCACACACGTGCCGCCCCACAAAACCGGTGGCCCCGAGCACCAGGACCGTCCGCGCGCTCACCGGCGGGCCGTTGAGGTGTGCGGCGCCCTGGGTCCCGTGTGACTCTCCTGGGACGCGGTCATGGGCGATCCTCCTTCTCCTGCCGACAGTCGAGGCGTTCCGGCGTCACCGACACCGGAAAAGCGATTCCGCGATCAGCTTGTTCGCCGCCGGAATTGACGTCAAGGGAAGGCCGTTCAAATCGCCGTCAGGCAATGTCAAGAAAGAGAAGGAGGGGAATTCAGTTCGCCTTCGGGAGGGTGAAACGGCCCGCGTCAGGCCCGTCGAGGCGGCCGGAGGGAAGTTTCCGGCCGTAGGTGACGAGGAGCAGGTCCTGCGCGCTGCCGCTGAGTGGCGCTCCGGCGCCGAACGTCCAGTCGAGGTCGGTCGCCCGCAGTTCGACGCCGTCGAGTCGGGCGCCGAAGAACCTGACGGACTTGGGGTCGACGGCGGAGAGCAGCATGCGCAGCCGATCCCGGGGGATCCTCCGGTCGACGTCGAGGGGAACCGTGATGTCGAGGCCGTGTACGACGTCGTGGCCGAGTGCCGCGACGATGCCGCCCACGGGCGGCTTCCAGGGGTGGTGCGCGTTGTCCCTGAGGAAACCGGCCAGTTGGGTGGTGGAGAACTCCGCCGCGTCCCTGCGGGCGCACCGGTCGGTCATGCGGTCGAGGCTGCCGCGGGCTTTGACGAGTTCCCCGGCCAGCTTGGGAAAGGAGTAGCGGAACCCCAGGGACATGTGGGCGGCGACCTCACGAACGCGCCAGCCCGTACACAGCGACGGTTCGTCCCATGCGCGGCCCGGCAGTTCATCCAGTACGGCGGCGATTTCCCGGCGTTCGGCCGCGATCGCCGCGCGGATCTCGGATTCTGGATGCAGTTGTCCCCGGTTGGCCATGACTTCCAGAGTACCGAAGGGGTGTCCGGCCGGCCAAGAAGCCCTGTTTATCGCGGCAGAACGATTCCTTATGCGCGGTCGGTGGGAGCGAAGACGCGCCAGATCCACACCTGTGCGGGAATCACCACCAGGAACACGGGGAGTACGGTCACCGCCAGCAGTTGGAGTGAGGCGGCGTCGGCGATCGCTTCGGGGAGGTCGAGTTCGCCCGCTCCCGAACGGGTGGCCAGCACGGTGGTGCCGTGCGCGGCACCCACCGCCAGGGGCGCGGTGAGGAACGGCACGGCCCCGAACAGCAGCGCCGAGAACGTGCGGCCGCTCCTCAGCGACGCCTCCGAGGCGAGGACGCAGACGGCGGCGAGTGCGCCGACACCGGCCACGGCCGGTGGCGCGCCGGTGGTGAGCGCGCCGACGACCGCGGTGAGCAGCAGCAGCACGAGCAGGGCTGGCGTGGCGGCCCGGCGGACCCTTCCGAGCCGCACGGCGTGCACGCTGTCCCCCGGGACGGCGCGGCCGGTGAAGAGCGCCCCTTGGCGAAGGCTGCCCGCCACGGTCACGCACCCGCCCAGCAGCGCGAAGGGGTGCAGCAGGTCGGTGGCGGTGAGCACGGCGTGTCCGCCGCCGTTGGTGGACAACCCCCGTACCAGGGCGGCCAGTACGGCGCCCCAGCCGGCGGCGAGCACCAGGCTGCTGACGGGAAGTACGACGTCCCACGTCCGCCGCCAGGCGGCTCCCGGATGCGCGCCGCGGAACCACAGGGCGGCGTCGCGCAGGAACCAGGCGGTCAGCAGGGCCAGCAGCGGCAGCCGCAGGGCGTACAGCAACTTCCCCTCCAGCAGCGGCAGCGCGCCGAACAGCAGCCCGACGAAGGCCACCAGCCACACCTCGTTCGCGAGGAACAGCGGCACGATGGTGCGGCGTACCCGCGCACGGCCGGCCTCCGAGGGGGCGAGCGGAAGCAGCATCCCCACCCCGAAGTCGATGCTCTCCAGGGCCAGGTAGCCGGCGAGGAGCAGGCCGACGAGGGCGTACCAGAAGACGTCCACCGCAGATATCCCGTCAGTCGAGCGCGCGTACGGGCCCGGCGGGGAACAGGTCCTCGTCGCCGAGCAGTCCGGCGTCCGGTCCGCGCCGCGCGTAGTGGCAGATCAGCACCCAGTCGATGACGGCGAGCGTGCCGAGTACGAAGGTGAAGGCGAGGAACGAGGCGAGCATTCCCCCGACGGAGACGTCACCGATCGCCTCCCGGACGGTCAGTTCGCCGGTGACCATCCACGGTTGGCGGCCGACCTCGCGACTGAGCCAGCCGCAGATCATCGCGACGAAGCCCAGGGGCAGCAGTACCGCCGGCAGCCTCAGCCTGAAGCGCCGCCGGGCGAGGGACGCGCCCGGCGGCGCGCCTCGCACGGCGGTGGCGGGGACCCAGACCAGAACGACCAGCAGGAGGCCGATGAGCAGCATCAGCAGGGAGGCGACGCCGACCCACACCGGCGGCAGCCAGTCACCCGTGCCGTAGGCGGCCGCCGCGGCGTCCCGCGCCCGGTCGAGTTCCGCGCCGGTGGCGCCCATCACCACGGCGTACTTCTCCGGTTGGTAGTCGTCGAGTGCGACCAGGTGGACCACTCCGGCCGCGGTGGTGACGAGTGCGCCCGCTCCCGCGAGCAGCGAGCCCTGCACCAGCGTGGGGCGGAAGAAGCCGATGTCCCGGTCGCGTCGCAGGTGGTAGGCGCTGACGGCGGTCATGAACAATCCGGCGAGAAGGGTCACGGCGCCGGCGATGTGGACGATCGCGTACCAGGTGGCCCCGTTGGTGACAACGGCACCCCAGTCGGTGACGTGCGCCGTGCCGTCGCGCATCTCGTAGCCGACCGGTCGCTGCATGAAGCCGTTCACGACCATGATCCAGAAGGTGGAGGCGTACGCGGTGAAGGCGACGCCCCAGATCAGGGCCAGGTGGGCGCGGGGAGGTACCCGCCCGAAGCCGAACGCCCACAGCCCGAGGAAGGTCGCCTCCAGGAAGAACGCGACCATCGTCTCGATGGCGAGCGGGGCGCCGACGACGTTGCCGAGGACGTGGGAGAGGCCGGACCAGTTGAGTCCGAACTGGAACTCCTGCGCGAGGCCGCTGATGATGCCGAGCGCGTAGTTGACGACGTAGAGGCCGCCCCAGAAGCGGACCTGCCGCATGCGCAGGGAGCGCCGCTCCGGGTCCTTCGTCCGCAGCGCCCTGGTCTGCAGGAACGCGACGACGGTGACCAGTCCGAGGGTGAGCGCCACGAACAGGAAGTGCAGCGTGGCGGTCACGGCGAACTGGAGGCGGGCGAGGTCGACGACGTTCAACGCGGCGCTTCCGACGGAAGGGGACGGGGGGCTTGCTGCCGGTGGCTGCGGACCGCTCAGCCGAGCATGTTGCGGGCGTGCGCCAGCAGCACGTCGGCCGCCGGACTGATGCGGCCGCCGGACCGGCGTGCGAGCGCGAGACCGGCACGCAGATGCGGGCTGTGTATCTCCACGGGGTGCAGTTCCTCCGGCCGGGACAGCACGAACCGCTCGGGCAGGATGGCCACGCCGAGACCGCGGGCGGCGAGCTGCGCCAGCACGCGGGGGTCGCCGGCCTCGAAGGCGACCCGCGGCTTGACCCCGGCGGCCGCCCACGCGGCGTCGGCCGCCGCGCGCAGTCCGCTGCCCTCGGGCAGGCAGATCAGCGCGTGGCCCTCGATCTCCTCGACGGCGATCGCGGCGCTGGGGGCCAGCGGGTGGTCGTGGCCGACGGCGCCGATCAGCGGCTCGTCGGCGATCACCGCGGTGTCGAGGCCGGCCGGCGGTTCGGCGGAGATCCCGATGATCGCGACGTCGACGCGGCCGGAGCGCACGGACTCGACCAGCCTGTCCGTCGTGCCCTCGACGAGGGAGATCTCCACCGCCGGGTACTTCTCGCTGAACTCCGCGATGAGGTCGGGAAGCCGCAGGGAGGGCGAGGACGGCACCGAGCCGAGGACCACCTGTCCGCGCACCAGGCCGGACAGGTCCTCCACGGCTCCGCGAAGTCCGTCGATCGCGGCCAGTACCGCGCGGGCGTGGGGCAGTGCCGCCGCTCCCGCCTCGGTCGTCCGCACCGACCGGCCGCCGCGGTCGAGAAGGTCCTGGCCCAGTTCGCGTTCGAGCCGTCTGACCTGCGCGCTCACACACGGCTGGGTCACGAACACCCGCGCGGCCGCCTTGGTAAAGCTGGCCTCCTCGACCACCGCCACGAAGTACTCCAACTGGCGCAGCTCCATGCGTTTCATCGTACCGGCGAAGATCTCCCGGCCCGCCGCCGAGCGCGTCAATTCGGTCCAGGTAAACGGCAGTTGTGTCAACTCCGCGTGTGGTCGGCGTCAGGTCGCCGCAAAGCTCCCGGCGGCCGGGCGCGGCTCACCGAGTCGGGCGAGGTCCCCGCTCGCGTACCGCTGGGCGCAGGACCGGCGGCGGACCTTGCCGCTTGTGGTCTTCGGCAGCGTTCCCCGGCGGATCAGCACGACGTCGGCCACCTCGATCCGGTGGTGTTCGAGCAGCGCCCCGCGTACCGCCGCGGTCACCTCGTCCGCACTGGCGTAGGTGAGAATCCGCCGGTCCCCCTCGACCACCACGACAACGGCCTCCCGCTCGCCGTCGTCCACGGCGAAGGCCGCGGAGGAGGCGGGGCGGAGCAGGGGGTGGCTGTTCTCGACCGTGTGCTCCAGGTCCTGGGGGTAGTGGTTGCGCCCCTTGACGATGATCAGGTCCTTGAGACGTCCGGTGACGAACACCTCGCCGCCCCGCACGAAGCCCATGTCCCCGGTGCGCAGGAACGGTCCCTCGTCCTCCTCGTCGACGATGCGCGCGCGGAAGGTCCGCTCGCTCTCCTCCTCACGTCCGAGGTAGCCGGCGGCCACGCAGGGGCCGGACGCCCAGATCTCGCCGACCTCGTCGTCCCCGACGGCCCTGAGCGTGCGGGGGTCCACGACGCGCACGCGGGCGTCGGCGACCGTGTGGCCGCAGCTCATGACGGTGGCCGTGCCGGGGGCTCCGTCGGCGTCGTCGGTGACCCGCACGACCCTGCCGGAGCCGAGCGCGTGCGCGTCCACGACAAGGGGCCCGGGTTCGACGTCCGAGGGGCTGCCGCTGATCTTCAGGGTGTACTCGGCGAGTCCGTACCCCGGGCACATCGCCTTGGGGTCGAAGCCGTGCGGCGCGAACTTGCCGGTGAACTCCGCGACCGTGTGCGCTCGCACCGGCTCCGCCCCGTTGATGGCCACCCGCCAGCGCGACAGGTCGAGCGGACCACGCGGACCGTCCGCCCGGACGCACAGGTCGTACGCGAAGTTCGGGGCCGCGGCGTGGGTGCCGCCGAAGCGGGACAGGGCCTCCAGCCAGCGGGCCGGACGGCGGACGAAGGCCTCGGGGCCCATGAGGTACGCCGGCCGGCCGGCCCACAGCGGGAGCACCACCCCCAGCAGCAGCCCCATGTCGTGGAAGAACGGCAGCCAGGAGACAACGGACCCGTCCTCGGCGAACGGCCACAGCTCGTCCATCTCCGACGCGTTCGCCCAGAAGTTGGCGTGTGTGACCATGACGCCCTTGGGATCACCGGTCGAGCCCGAGGTGTACTGGAGCAGGGCGACGTCGGACAGGGCCGGCTCGGGCGACGCGGTCCCGGCGGCCGGGGGCCGGAGTCCGTCGGTCGCGACGAACTCCAGCCCGTCCAGCTCCGGCAGCCCGGCGAAGTCGTCGAGTACCCGGTCGCGTACCTCGCGGGTGGTGAGCACCAGTGTGGTGCGCGCGTCGTCGGCGACGGTCCGCAGCCGCCGCACGGCCTGCCGGCGGCTCGGCACCTGGAGGGGCGCTCCCTTGATCCCGGTCGCGGTGCAGGCCAGCCAGGCCCGGATGAACTCCAGGCCGTTGGGGTACACCAGCACCGCGCTGCGCCGGCCGGCGGCGAGCCCGGCGAGGGCGGCGGCGCGGGTGCGGACGTCGGCGGACAGCTCGGCGTAGGTGGCCTGTTCGCCGATCTCCTCGCCGTCACGGAGATGGACGTAGGCGACGGCGTCCGGGGTCTGTTCCGCATGTCGGGCCAGGATGGCGGGCAGGGGCAGCGGCTCGCGTCCGAGCCTGGGGTGATCACTACTCATGGCCGTCCGTTCGTCGGGGCAGCGGGTGCGTGGCGGAGTGCCGCTCAGGCGAGCGTGGTGAGCCCGGGCCGGGGCGCGTTGACAAGCGCCGCCATGTTGCCGGGCGGCTGCCGGTTCTCGTGCATCACCTGGTGCGCCTCGCCGATCTCCTCGAAGCCGAAGACCCGGGAGAGGCAGGGGTCGACCTGCCCGGAGGCGACGAGGTGGATCACGGCGCGGCACTGGGCCTGGTTGAAGCCGTGGGATCCCTGCAGCCGCTTCTGCCGCATCCACAGGAACCGCAGGTCGACGTCGGCGGCGTAGCCGGAGGTGCCGCCGCAGATGGTGACCATGCCGCCGTTGTCACACAGGTACATGGAGGTCGGAATGGTGTCCTGACCGCTGTGTTCGAGGACCACCTTCGGTGCCCTCCGCTCGCCCAGGGCCTCCCAGAAGGCACGGCCGAAGAGCCGCACCCTGGACATCCAGGCGCCGAACGCGGCCGCGTCCTCGAGGTCGGGCATCCGGCCCCAGTGGTCGAACTCGCGGCGGTTGACGGTGCCGACCGCGCCCAGGCGCCGGCAGTACTCCGCGCGCTCTTCGCTGGAGACCACCGCTACCGGTAGTCCGCCCGCGTTGCGGGCCAGTTGGATGCCCATCGAGCCGAGACCTCCGGCACCGCCCCAGATCAGTACCGGGTCACCGGGCTGGACCGTGTTGGGAGCCCAGCCGAACAGCTGCCGGTAGGCGGTGCCGCCGGTCAGGATGAAGGCGGCCGCGGCCTCCCAGGTGAGGTTCTTCGGCTTGGGGTGGCACTGGTAGTCCCGGACCAGTGCGAACTGGGCGAACGAGCCGTAGTTCGACTCGTACCCCCACGCCCGCATGGTGGGTGAGAGCGTCGGGTCGCCGCCGAGGCGGATGTCGGGGGCGGTCTCGTCCCACTGGGCGCCCGAGAGCATGACGTGGTCACCGACGGCGACGCCGCTCACACCCTCGCCCACGGCGAACACGACGCCCGCGCCTTCGGAACCACCGATGTGGAAGTCCTCCGGCTCCCCCTGCTTCCGGCGGGCGGCGATGACGTCGATGGGGCGGCCGAGCCCCGCCCACACGTTGTTGTAGTTGATGCCCGCGGCCATCACCCAGACGAGCACCTGGCCGCGGCCGGGGCTGGGTGTGTCCACCACCTCGGTGGCGAACGCCTTCTCCGGCTCGCCGAAGCGGTCCTGCCGGATGAGGGACGCGTACATCTGCGGCGGGACGGATCCGAGAGGCGGCATCTCGCCCAGTTCGTAAAGGCTCTTCTCCACGGTGTGCAGCGCGGGCCAGCGCACGTCCGTCCCCGCGGCCCACAGCGCGCCGATCGTCGACAGCAGGACCTGCGGATCGGGCGTCTCGTCCTTGGGATGCGGCAGGCTGTGCAGGATCAGGTGGTCGCGGCGCAGCTCCCGGTGGCGACGGGCCAGCGCGGTGAGTGTGGTGCCGGGGCCGACCTCGACCAGTGCGGCGCCCTCCACCGAGTTGAGCGTGTCCAGTACGTCGTGGTAGCGCACGGCCTGGCGCATGTGCCGGCACCAGTAGGCCGGGCTGGTGATCTCCTCGGGCTCGGCCCAGGTGCCCGTGGTGTCCGAGACGACGGGAATCGCGGGCGGGTGGAACGTGATCCCGCCCAGGAACTCGGCGTACTCGTCGAGCACCGGGTCGACCAACGAGGAGTGGCCGGCGCCGGGGATGTGCAGGAGACGCACCTCCAGGCCCTTGGCCGCGTACTCCTCGACAAAGCGGGTGACGGCCTCGCGCGGCCCCGAGACGGTCACCTGGTCGGGGCCGCTGAAGGCCGCGATGCCCACGCCCTCGGGGAGCAGCGGCAGCAGTTCGGCCTCGGTCATCCGCACGGCCGCCATCGCCCCCGGGGCCAGGCTCCGCAGCAGCCGGACGCGGGTGACGACCATCCTGACGGCGTCCGGGAGGGAGAACACGCCGGCGACGCAGGCGGCGGCGTAGCCGCCGAGGCTGTGACCGACGACCGCCGAGGGACGTACGCCCCGTCGGATGAGGGCCTGGGCCAGCGTGTGTTCGAGGACGAACACGGCGAGTTGGGTGACGGTCGGGTCCTCGAGCTCCCGTCGTGCCGCCTCCTCGGCCTCCTCCCCCTCGGGGTTCAGAACGGCCAGCAGGTCGACGCCCGTCTCCGTCCGCACGCGCGCGGCGCAGTTGTCGACGTCCTGCCTGAACCGCGGGTCCGAGCGGTAGAGCGCGCGTCCCATGCCGAGGTGCTGGCCCCCGTGGCCGGGGAAGGTGAAGACGACGGGCGGCGCCTCGCCGGTGGCGTGGCGGGCCTTCTCCTTCTGCGGGTCTGCTCCGATCCCGGCGAGCGCGGACGCCGCCTCCCCGGAGCCCCGAGCGACGACAAATCCACGGTGCGGGAAGGGAGTTCGGCCGCTCTGCAGGGTCCAGGCCACGTCCCGGAGCGCGGCCGCGCCCTCGGTGAAGCGGAGGTGGTCGCCGAGGCGGGCGGCCGTCTCGGCCAGTGCGGCGGGTGACTTGGCGGAGAACGGCAGGAGCTGCCAGCCCCGCGGATCCGCCGCGCTCGTCCCGGCCGGAGCGGTCGGCACGGGCGGCGCGGGCGGCGCGGGCGGCCCCGCGAGGACTACGCAGGCGTGCGTGCCGAAGACGCCGGAGGCGGTCACCGCCGTGCGGAGAGGGGCTCCCGACCCGGCCAGTACGGCCTGGACGAGGGTGGCCGCCGCGGGCGCCGTGTCGGTGACGCCGACTCCCGGCGGGGCGTGCACGGCTTCGACGGTGTCCGCGGCGACGCCGCTCACCGACAGCGCGTCAGCGGTGATCCGGGCACGGCCCGCCTCCGCGGACTCGCCGCCCCCTCCCCTGCCCACGGCCGTACCGCACACGACGGCGTGGATACGGTCGCCGTTCTCCCACGCGTCGGGGAGCCGCCTGAGCACAAGAACGGCACAGCCGAAGCCGTCCCGCGTCCCTTCGGCCGTGCCGACCGTCGCCGAGGCGGCGAGGGCGACGTCGCACTCGCCGCCGAGCAGAGCCTGCACAGCGGTGTGCACGGTCACCAGCGCCGTCGCCGACGCGGCCTGGACGGAGACGGCGGGTCCCGTCAGCCCCAGCTTGTAGGCGATGCGCGAGGCGAGGAAGTCGGCGCCGGTGGCGGCTCGGATCTGCCGGTCGTCGACGTGCGGCAGCAGGTCGGGGCGGGCGCGCAGCCGGGCGGCGTGCGCGGTGGTGGCGCCGCCCGCGTAGACCCCCACGACGGCGTCCCCGCGGGTCGGGTCGTGGGCGGCGTCCTCCAGCGCGTGGTGGGCGCACTCGAGCAGGACGCGCTGCTGCGGGTCGAGGACGACGGCCTCGCGCGGCGAGACTGAGAAGAACCCGTGGTCGAAGGCGTGCGGGTCGGCCGCCGCCTCCCCCGGCTGAGAGCCGGGGACGGGCGGCCACTCCCGGAGCGAGCCGGGGGCCGCGTCCGGCCCGAAGCGCGCCGCGACTCCGACGACGGCGATGTGGGCGTCCGCTCCGGCCGGTTCGACCTCGGTCATGCCGCCGGGCCTCCCTTCCTGTTCCATGTCATGTCCTCGGCTCGGCCCGGTGCCGTCAGGCCACGGGTACGGGGTGGCTGAGGAAGCGGGCGCTCTCGCCGCCCAGCGCGGCGTCACGGTGTCCGGAGATCAGCTCGTACGGCTGTCCCGGCCGGAGCGCGCTGACGGCCTCCAGCCGGTCGAACTGGGCGTCGTCCAGTTCGAGTTGAAGTGCCCCGAGGTACTGCTCCAGCTGGTCGACCGTGCGCGGCCCGATGACGGGCACCATCGTGGTGGCCGTACGGGCGGCACGCTCCCGCAGCCAGGCGACGGCGACCTGGGCGGCGGAGGCATCGCACTCCTCGGCCACGGCCAGCAGCGTGTCGACGGTGCTGGTGCGCTGCTCGGAATCCTCGACCCGGATGGCCTGGCCCTCCCAGTCGCTGAGCCTGCCGTCGGGGCTCTGCCGGTACTTGCCGGTGAGCAGCCCGCCACCGAGCGGTGACCACAGGGCGGTGCCCAGGCCCAGGGCCTCGGCCATCGGCAGCAGTTCGCGGTCGGCGCCCCGCTCGGCGAGGCTGTACTCGAACTGGACGCCGGCCAGGCGGGTCAGTCCGCGCAGTTCGGCGATGGTGGCCGCCCGGGACACCCGCCAGGCGGGGAAGTTGGACAGCCCCGCGTGGAGGATCTTGCCGGCGTGGATGAGGTCGTCCAGCGCGGAGAGGATCTCCTCCACGGGGGTGACCGAATCGGGCAGGTGAGCCCAGTACAGGTCGATGTGGTCGGTACCGAGGCGCTTGAGGCTGGCCTCGACCGACCGGCGGATGTTCTTGCGGCTGTTGCCGGTCTCGGACACGCGGGCGCGCCCGGCTCCCAGCGTGAACTTCGTGGCGACCACGAAGTGGTCCCGGTCGGTGAGCAGGAACTCGCCGAGCAGCTTCTCCGACTCGCCGATCTGGTAGTTGTCGGCCGTGTCGACGAAGGTGCCGCCCGCCTCGGCGAAGCGGTCGAAGATCTTGCGGGCCTCCTCGCGGCTGGCACCTCCGCCCCACAGGGTGCCGAAGTTGGCGGTTCCCAGCGCGTACTCGGAGACGCGCAGGCCGCTGGTACGGCCGAAGGTCGTGTAACGCATACGTGGTCCTAGCTCTCCGTGTCGAGTGCGCCGCGGACGAGTTCCAGCAGGGCGTGCTGCTGCTCGGGGTCGCGGAAGTAGAAGTGGCCGCCGCGCAGGACGTGGCTGTCGAAGGCGGCCCGGGTGTGGACGTGCCAACCGAGCTGACCCGGGTCCTCCTGATCACCGGCGAACGCGGTGAGGGGGACGTCCAGCGGCTCCTCCGGCAGGTACTCGTGGCTCTCGGCGAGTGCCGCGTCGGCGCGCAGCTGGTTCAGCGCCAGCGTTCTCAGCTCCGGCTCCTCGTGTACGGCCTGCGGCAGCGCTCCCCAGCGTCGTTCCAGCTCGGTCAACAGCTCCTCGTCCGAGAGCAGTCGGGTGCCGCGGCTGGTGGTGACGGGCGGTGGCCTCATGGAGGACAGGAACAGCCGGCGTGGCTGGCGCAGGCCGGCCCGGCGAAGGGCCCGGGTCGTCTCGAATGCGATCAGGGCGCCCAGGCTGTGGCCGAAGAACGCGAACTCCCGGGAGCCGAAGTCGACCTGTTCGACGAGGTCGGTGACCAGGTCGGTCATCCGCGTGTAGGGCGGCTCCTCCTGTCGCGGGGCGCGGCCGGGCAGTCTGACCGCCCACAGCCGGATCCCGGGCAGCTCCGCCGACCAGCGCAGGAACTCGCCCGGCGAGCCGCCCGCGTGGGCGAAGCAGTACAGGTCGAGCGTGGTGTCCGTCCTGGGTCTGCGGCTGGAGAGCCAGCGGGACCGGAGAACGGCCGCCGAACCGGTGCGGGTGGTGCTGTCGCCGGTCATCCGGCTTCCTCCTTCGTGCTCCCGTCCCGGCCGCCGAGCTGCTGCTCGATCAGTTCCGCCAGGTCGGTGGCGGTGGCCGCCGCGAACAGCGAGCGCATCTTGATGTCGACCCGGTAGACCTCGCGGATCCTGGCGAGCACCTTGACTCCGACGAGGGAGTCGCCGCCGAGTTCGAAGAAGCTCTCGTCGGGTTCGACGTCGCTCAGCCCGAGGGCCTCGCCGAAGAGGTGCAGCACCAGGCCGAGCGGGGTGTCGTCGGCCGGACGGTCGGGAGCGTGCGATCCGCTCTTGTCGCCCGCCGCGACGGCGGGGGCGGAGCCGACGGCTTCCCCGGTGCCCGGCCTGTCGTCCGCCGCGGGGAACTTCCCGTCCCCGGTGCGGATTTCCGGGGCACCGCCGTGTGTCCACGCGTCGTCGGCGGGGTGCCGCACCAGGTAGGGCAGACGCTCGAACGGATAGGTGGGCAGCGGCGTCCTGCGGCGGCGTTCGCCGTCGTGCACGCCCGCCCAGTCGACCGCGGCGCCGGAGAGCCACAGCCGGCCGAGCGCGCGGTAGAGGACGGCGAGGGCGTCGGCGCCGTCGTCGACGTCGGGCAGCGAGGCGACCAGGAGGCGCCGGGAGGCGTTCGCCGACCGGCGGGCGGCCTCGGTGGTCAGGGCGGCACCGGCGCCGACCTCGAGCATGACGCGCTCGGGGTCGTCGGGCAGCGCGTCCAGCGCGGCCGCCGGGTCGGCGCGGGTGCCGGATTCGGCGATCTGCCGCAGCGCACCGGCGAGTGGAAGGGACCCGGTGACAACCGCCGCGGTGAGGCCGCCGACGCCGCTGCCGAACGCGGTCGCGGGACGTATCCCCCACCGCTGCCACAGCTCCGCCAGGGCGTACTCGAACGCGAGGACGTAGGTGTCCCGCACCACCGGGTCGCCGGGCCTGGCCAGCCCGCGTGCCAGCTCCCGCACGGATCGGGCGAGTCCGGCGCCGACCAGGTCGAGGACGGTGTCGAACGCCTCCCGGAAGGCGGGTTCCGTGACATGCAGCCGCCAGGCCTCGGCCGGACCGATCCGGCCGGGGAAGAGGAAGACGACGGGCCGCTCGCGCGGGGGTTCGGTGGAGAGAACGGGGTCGTGTGGGGCTGCGTCGCCGGCAACCGCGACGGTGAACGCGCGGTGGCGGTGCTCGCGGCGTCCGGTCTGCAGGGTCCAGGCTATGTCGGCGTACGACGGCGGCTCCTCCGGCCCGCCGTCGCCGCCGGACAGCCAGGACGCGAACCGGTCGAGCCGGGCGTCACGCGCCTGCTCGGTGTGCCCGGAGTGCACCAGGAGGTGGGCGCGGCGCTCGGACTCCCGCGACGGCCGCTCCGGGGCCTCTTCGAGGACCAGATGGGCGTTGACACCGCCGACGGCGAACGAACTCACGCCGGCCCGCCGGGTGGCGCCCGCGGGGACCCAGTCCCGCAGTTCCGTCACGACGCTGAACGGGCTCGTGGCGAAGTCGATCCGGGGGTTCGGCTCGGTGTGGTGGAGGCTCGGCGGGATCTTGCGGTGGCCCAGCGCCAGGACCGTCTTGATGAGACCGGCCGCGCCGGCGGCCGCGTCCGTGTGGCCGATGTTGGTCTTCACCGAGCCCAGGAGGCAGAAGTCCCGCTCGTCGGTGTCGGCGCGGAACGCCTGGGTGAGCGCCGCGACCTCGATCGGGTCGCCCAGCGGAGTCGCGGTGCCGTGGGCCTCCACGTAGCTGATGGTGCGGGCGTCGGTGTCCGCGGCGAGCTGGGCTTCGCGGACGGCCGCCGCCTGGCCCGCCACGCTGGGCGCGGTGAAGCCGACCCTGGCCGAGCCGTCGTTGGTGACGGCGGAGCCGCGGATCACCGCGCGGATGTGGTCGCCGTCGGCGAGCGCGTCCGACAGCCGCCTGAGGACGACGACTCCGACGCCGTTCCCTGCGACCGTGCCCTCGCCCCTGGCGTCGAACGCCCGGCAGACGCCGTCGGGTGCCAGGGTTCCGTCAGGGCCGTTCCAGGTGATCTTCTTCGGCGGGACGTGGACGGCGACACCACCGGCGAGGGCCATGTCGCAGTCGCCGGCGACGAGGGCGCGACCCGCCGTGTGGACGGCCACCAGGGCGGTGGCGCAGGCGGACTGCACGGCCACGGCGGGGCCGCGCAGACCCAGCCGCTCGGCCGTGCGGGCCACCAGGAAGTCGGGCGCGGTGCCGAGGAGGATGTCGTCCTCGGTGACGCCCGCGAGCCGCTCGCGCCGCGCGAACAGCGCCCGCGCGTAGGACGTCTCGGTCGATCCGCCGTAGACGCCGACGGCGCCGGGGAACCGGTCGGGGTCCTGGCCCGCATCCTCCAGAGCGGCGACCGCGCACTCCAGGAAGACCCGGTGCTGCGGGTCGATCAGCATCGCCTCCCTCGCGGAGTAGCCGAAGTAGGCGGCGTCGAACCACTCGGCGTCCTCCAGGCGCCCGCGCGAGGGCACGTAGGTCAGGTCGCCGCCGTCGGCCGCGCCACCCGGAATCACTCTGGGCGCCTCACGGGTGATCGAGTCCGTGCCCGCAGCCAGATTGGCCCAGAAATCGTCGATGTCCGCGGCTCCCGGAAAACGCCCGGCCATTCCGATGACGGCGATGAATTCCCCGGTGTCGGCCTCGGGCTCCGCGTTGTTCACGGCTGAGTCCCCCGGGGTCGAGGTTCGTTCGCGCCGAGACGGGCCCTGCGGTTCCCGAGGCGGTTCACCCGACCCGCGGAACGGTTTCGCGCACCTCCGGGCGCGTTGCCCTCCTCGCCGTCGAGGTGGCGCGCGAGAGAACGGACCGTCGGATGATTGAAAAGATCGATGAGTTCGACGCTCTTCCCCGTTCGCCGGGCCAGCCGGTCCTGAACCATCTGGAGCAGAACGGAATGCCCGCCGAGATCGAAGAAGTTGTCGTCCACCGCGACTTCGGAGACGCCCAGAACCTCGCACCATATCTCGGCTACGACACGTGTGATTTCGCTCTCCGGTGGCCTCTGACGGGGCGCGGGATTCATGCCACTCCTCCCATTGACTCGCCTGTTCGGCGACTCATGCGATCATCGGCCGACCATCCGGATTAGTCCAATAAATACTGCCGACGCGGGCAGAAGACGCGGTTATGGTGAGCGCCGGCCCGTTTCACCGGTCCGCTTCACTGGTCCGCTTCAACGGTTCGCTTCAGACGTGCGCGACGGTCTTGCTCCGCATCAGGAACTCGCCGAGATACCCGTCGTGCGGCAGTCCGGGCCGGTGCCAGTGCGTCGCGTGGCTGCCCACGTGGACGTTGCTGATGGTGGGTTCGTCGATCAACTCCTGGACCAGGGCATGGTCCTCGGTGACGACCGTGAGCACGAGGGTGTCGCGCAACGCCGCGCAGCCGTCCTCCCGGCTCCACGGCGCGACCCACACGCACGGGAAGGGGACCTCCGTGCCGAGTTGGGGTGCCTGGGCGGAATCGGCCTGGTGGACGACCGGGCGCAGGACGGCGCTGCCGTCACCGAGTTCGTCGACGAAGCCGGTGCCGCCGAGCCAGGCGCGGGTTCCGGCGGCGCGGTCGAGCACGAACCTCTCCATCGCCCGCGCGGACTTGACGCTCTGGACGGGCAGCCGGGCCTTCTCGTCGTGCGGCGGCAGGCTGGGCAGCACGGCGAGGCGTTCGGCGACGGCACCGGCCAACGGAGCCGCATCGCCCTCGACGAGCACGGCGGTGGCGTTGACGCAGCCGCTGCCGGCGTGCCGGAGCACCGAGTCGACGATCATGTCGAGGTGGTCCCGCCACTCGGTGTCGGCGGTGAGCAGGATCTTGGAGCGGCCAGGCTGGAGGGAGAGCACCCCGGGGTCGTCCGCGTACTGGCGGATGATCTCGTCTCCGCCGTAGGCCAGGTCGGCGCCGCGCACGAGGGCATCGGCGGCCTGGTGACCGCAGGGCAGCAACACGACCTGGTCGTCGCCGAATCCGGCCTCGCGCAGCGCGAGGACCAGCCGGTGCGCCGTGAACGGTTCCCGGGCGGACGGGCGTACGGCGACGCGGTAGCCGAGTGCGAGCGCCTCCGGCCAGAACCCGTGGGTGCCCGGGTGGTTGCCGGGCACGTGAACGGCCAGGACGTCGCCCCGGCGCGTCCAGACGGCCTGGCTCGAGCGGACCAGCGGGTCGCGCCAGTCGGCGACGGCGCCGGCGGGGCGTGCGAGCTGGACGCTGCGGTAGGAGTGCGAGACCCGCTCGGCGCAGGTCTGAGTGGCCACCCGTACGTCGCTGATCGGCAGGCCCGACACGCGGCTGACGGAGGCCTCGTACTCACCTGGCGTCAGGCCGCCGAGCGTGGCGGTGCGGAACAGTTCGGCGGCACGGGCGAGGGCGCTCGCGCGGTCGGCCGCGGGCAGCGGCGCCGCCGCCCGCAGGGCCTTCATCGTGCGGTTGACGAACAGCGCCGGCGCCAGGCTCAGCTCGGCCACCACCGCCCCGGTCACGTCCGCGACCTGCTGGCGGGTCCGGGTGCGGTAGGGGCCGCCGGGTCCCAGCGCGTCGAGCATCGACGGCCCGGTCTGCGGCTGGTTCTCCTGCTGCGGGCTTGCCATCAGTAGACCCCCTCGATGACGTCCTCGTCGTCGAAGCGTGCGACCGGTGCGATGTCCGCGGCGGAGTCGCCGATGCGGCCTTCCGGCGCGGGCACCCGGGTCGCGGTGTCGCGCTCCAGGTTGTTGGGGAGCAGCAGGGCCCTGCTGACGTGGTGCATCACGACCTGGCCGCGTTCGCCGTACGGGACCGCCTCGCCGGTGGCGGGGTCCACGACCTGGAAGGTGATGTACGGGGAGAAGGTGTCGAACACGCATGGCTCACCCGGCGGTCCGCCGTGCCGCTGGCCGGCGATGCCGAGGATCATCGTGCTGCCGTAGTGGCCGTAGAGGACGGCGGACGGGAAGATCTCGGTGCGGTAGAGGGCCGCGGTGTCCGGATCCATCTGGGTGCCGCCCCAGCGGATGGCCCGCACCTTCTTGTTGACGAGTTCGACGAGTTCCTCGCGCTGGGCGATCCGCTCCAGCAGGGGCGGGGTGACCGTCAGCACGCCGATGTCCTGGGTCCGCAGGATGTGCGCGGCCTGGTCGACGACGTGCTCCGCGTAGGCGTCCGCCTGCCCGCCCTTCCCCTCGGCGACCAGCCGCTTCACCCAGCGCGGGTCGAGGTCGACCTGGAAGCCGTAGCGGCCGTGGGTGCGGGCCGAGCGGCGGAAGATCTCCCCGACGACGTGCGGGCCGGAGGGGGTGATGCCCAGCCAGTCCACACCTCGTGGGAAGCCGTGGACGTCCAGGTTGGCGTTGCTCCAACCGACCAGCTTCTCCAGCCAGTCCGCCGGGCAGACCACGCGCTTGGGGGCGCCCGTGGTGCCGCCGCTCTCGAAGACGCCGACGACGTCCGGGCGTTCGCCGTAGCCGCGCGGCACGAGGTCGGCGACCGGCACGTCCCGCAGTTCGTTGGCGACGTTGGGGAAGAGCCGCAGATCGGCGTGGCCCGCGATGTCGGCACGCGGATCGAAGTCGAGGCTCCTGGCCCGCTCCAGCCAGAAGGGAGAGCCGGTCTCCGGATGGAAATGCCACTCCATCGCCGCCCGGACGAGTTCGTCGGGGTCCGGGTCCGCGTGATGCGGCAGGTCCAGAATCGACAGGTCGGTGGGCCTCACTCGTCCTCCAGATGACCTCAACACGTCGTGGTGATCCTCATCCGATCACCGGGCCGGCGAGGGTTCCTGAGTAGTGGCTACTCAATCGTCCGGTGGCGCTCGGTGAGAGGGTGGGGATGTCCCGTGGCCCTGAGCAGCGGCCAGGCCGCGGGGCGAACGCGAGGTGGAGGGGAGAATCCGGTGAAGGCGATGGTGGCGTGGTGGGATCTCACAGATTCGGAGGAGAGCCCGGATACGCTCCGGGATTTCGTCCGGGACGAGGAGAAGTACTGGAGGGACATACCCGGGCTGTTGCTCAAGGTGTGGATCTCGGACCCGTCCTCCGGGCGGTGGGGAGCGGTTCTTGTATGGGAGTCCGAGGAGGCGGCAAGAAGCGCGGTACTCCCGCGGAGTCCGGCGGGAGCGATCGGCCATCCGGTGGATTTCCGCGCGTGGTTCGACGTGGAGGCGGCCGTCGGGCCGGGCATGGCTCTGCCGTTCCTCGCGGACTTCGGAGCGGCGGAGGGCAGCCCGGCCGCGCCGGGCCCGACCCGGCGCCCGGTCAACCGCCGGGAGTGATGTTGCGGTTGAAGCGGAACATGTTCGCCGGATCGAGGGCGGCCTTCAGCACAGTCAGCCGTCGGTGGTCGGCAGGCTCCCAGAAGTCCTCGGCCGGCCTCGCGGGGGCGCCGTCGGCCAGGCCGCCGTACACCAGGCTCTGGAAGCGGCCCGTGACGGTGTCCGCGGCGAACACGCCGAGCACCTTGTCCCGGGTCGGGAGTATCCGGTCGGGTGTCGCTCCCATCAGCGGCATCAGGACGCGCACGAGGTAGCGGGCCGAGCGGTGGCCGACGGCGTTCGGCACCGCGGGCGGCCGGGCGAGCGCCCCGCCCAGGTGGCGGACGTCGAGCACACAGGGCACGCTCGCGGCCGGCCCGGCCAGTTCGGCAACCTGATCGGCCTGCCGCGGGTCGAGGTCGCTCACCAGGACGTTGTCGCCCTGGTATGCGTGCGGCACGGGAGGGTCGTTGTAGATCGCGCCGCACTCCGTGTACGGCATCTCCGCGACGGTGTCGGACAACCGGGGGCCGAGGGCGCGCAGCGGAGCGACCAGTTCCTCGCCCGCGCGGCAGTCGCCGCTGTACGCGACGCGGACATGTGCGGCGTGCCGTCCTCGCAGCTCGGCGGGGAAAACCGGCAGGTCGGGGTAGTCGAGCAGCGAGACCGAGGAGGTGAGGGTGTCGGGAAGCGTCCTGGTCCAGCGGAGGTACGCGGAGAGCAGGCCTGGTGTCCGGGCCAGGTCGAAGACGAGTTCACCGCCGTACAGTCGGGTGACGGGCACCAGGCCGATCTCCATGCCGGTGACCACGCCGAAGTTGGCGCCCGCGCCGCGCAGTGCCCAGAAGAGTTCCGGGTCGTTGTCGGCAGTGACCGTGCGCAACCGGCCGTCGGCGCCGACGAGGTCGACGGAGACGACCCGGTCGGCCGCGTAGCCGAACTCCCTCGCCAGCAGGCCCAGGCCACCGCCGAGGACGTAGCCGACGACCCCGACGCTCGGCGAGGAGCCGTTGAGCGGGGCCAGGCCGTAGCGGGCGGCGGCGTCGACGAGTTCGGCGAAGCGGACGCCGGCGCCGATCCGGGCGGTCCGGGTCGCGGGGTCGACCGCCACCTCCGACAGCGAGGCGGTAGTGATGAGCATGCCTCCGTCGGTGGCGGCGGCGAGGCCGTGGCCGGTCGCCTGGACCGCCACCGGCAGATCGTGCGCGGCCGCGTGCGCCACGGCCGCCGCCACGTCGTCGGCTCCGGTCGGCCGGACCAGTACCCCGGGCCGGTGCCGGTAGGCGGTCTGGAAGCCCGCGCATCCGGCGGCGAAGCCCTCGTCGCCCGGGAGCAGCACGTCGCCGCGTACCCGCTCGCGCAGCGCGGCCGCAGCGGCAGTGTCCATGGGGTCCATGGGGTGCATGGGGGGTGTCCCTTTCCGTCCGTGCTGACCGTGGCCGTCCTCGTTCACAGCAGGATCGGTTCGAGCAGCCCCGAGACGACCTGCTCGCGCAGCACCCGACGGTCCACCTTGCCGTTGGAATTGAGCGGGAAGGCGTCCACGACGTGGTAGGTGAGGGGAATCATGTAGGGCGGCAGGGTCTCCCGCAGCCTCTCGTCCGTCTCCTCCACGTCGAGGTCGTCACCGGCGAGCACCGCGGCGAGGACCGTCGTGTCGTCCTCCCCGGGTACCGCGACGACGACGGCCTGCGCGACGCCCTCCCTCCGGAGGAGATGGGCCTCGACCTCGCCCGTCTCGACCCGGTGGCCGAGGATCTTGACCTGGGTGTCGAGGCGGCCGACAAAGCGGTACTCGCCCCGCGGGGTGCGTCGTGCCAGGTCTCCCGTGCGGTACCAGCGGCTCACCTCGCCGTCCGGCGACACTGTGGTGTGGAAGGCGGCCCGGGTCAGCTCCGGCGCGTTGAGGTAGCCCTCGAACACCTGGGCGCCGGAGAGGCAGAGTTCGCCGCTCTCCCCGTCGGGCACCGGGCTGCCGTCCTCGGCCAGGACCGCGGCCGCCATGCCCGGGTAGGGCGAGCCGATCGGCACGATTCCGTTGAGCGCGAGATCCGGGGACGTCGCGTCGTCCCACCGGTGCACCAGGCAGGCGACCGTAGCCTCCGTCGGCCCGTACAGGTTTTCCAGCCGGGAGCCCGGTGCCGCCGCCTGCCAGGCCCGCGCGGTGGACACGGGCAGCGCCTCGCCGCAGAAGAGGCTCCAGCGCAGTGACAGCAGACTGCCGGGTTCCAGTGCTCCGCGCCGGTCCTGGAACATCGCCACGGACGGCACGGAGAACCACACGGTGATGTGGTGCTCCCGTACGAACTCCAGCGGCCGCAGCAGGTCGGAGGTGTCCATCGGGACCAGGCGGGCGCCGCTGCCCCAGGCCATGAACAGGTCGAAGACCGACAGGTCGAAGGTGTGGTCGAAGGTGTTGGTGAAGCGGTCGTCCGCGGTGAAGTCGTACCGGTCGGCGTTGACGGCCAGGAACGCGGCCGCGTTGGCGTGGGTGACGGGCACACCCTTCGGCCGGCCGGTGGACCCGGAGGTGAACAGCAGGTAGGCGGTGTCGGCGCCGTCGGCGGCGACCGGCTCGGCCAGCGGCTGGCAGGTGTCGAGATCCGCACGGGTCAGCGTCCGCGCCCGGTCGGCGAGCGGGGCGGGCGCCTGGTCGCTCTCCGGCAGCAGGACGCCGGGGGCGTCCGCCATGCCGTCGAGGAGAGCGGGCAGTTGGGACTGTGCGCCCGGGTCCGCCAGGACGACGTCCACCTCGGCGCGTTCCAGGATCTCGCGGTTGCGGTGCGCCGGATACTTCTTGTTGAGCGGCACGACGGTCGCCCCGGCGTACAGCGCCGCCAGGAATCCCGCGTAGGTGACCAGGCTGCGGTGGCCGAGCACGCCGACCCGCCGGGGCCGCTTCTCCAGGGTCGTGAGCGCCGACGCCCAGAGCCGGGCGAGCCCGTCCAGCTCCCGGTAGCTCCAGGTCCCGCCGTTCAGGGACAGCGCGGCGTTGTCCGGGAACCGCCGGACCGAGGCCCGGAAGCCGGAGTGCAGGAGGGTGCTGTCTGCGTTCATGGGTGTTCTCGCGTTCCGCTTCGGAGGGTTCGAGAGGACCGACGGCTCAGGGGTGGCCGTGTTTCTCAGGGTTGGAGCCGTTCGACGCGCCAACGTTCGCCGTCCCGCTCGTAGCGCAGCCGCTCGTGCAGCCGATCGGTGCCGTTGGCCCAGAACTCGACGCTGTCGAAGCGGAGTTCGTAAGCGGCGAAGGTCTCGGGGCAGGGAAGGGGCCGCCCGCCGAGGGCGAGTTCACCGGCGCGGCGGCGCAGCGCCTCCACCTCGGCGACGCCGCCCAGCGGCTCGCTCTGCCGGGAGGCCGTTGTCATGGCGTGGGTGAAGACCGGGCGGGCCCGCCACAACTCCTCGGTCTCCGCGGCGGTCAGTCGGTGGACCGGGCCGGCCACACAGACCTGTTGTGCGGTCTCCCGCCAGTACAGCACGCCCGATGCCCACGGGTTGACCGCCAGGTCGCGCCCCTTCCGGCTGCCCACGTGGGTGAGGAACACCAGCCCGGCACCGGTCAGCCGGCTGACCACGACAACGCGGCTGGAGGAGCGGCCCCGGGCGTCGGCGGTGGCGAGGGCCAGCGCGCGGGGCTCGCGGACCGCGTGGCACGCCGCGTCGTCAAGCCACTCGCGCAGCAGCTCGAGCGGGCCGGCCGGTGGATCGGTGAACTCGGGGAAGGGGACCTCGACGGTCGCGGTCATGCTCTCCGACCTGCTGCTGCTCACGTTCTACTTCCTCACTCCGGTGCGCGGGCTCTGTTCGTCGCTGCGGGGGCGGATGGCTGCGTGGACGGGGGGCTGCGGGGTGGCGACCGGTCACAGCCGCAGCGTCCCTTCGAGCGCGATGACACCGTCGCCGCCCACCTCGACACGGGTGACCTGTTCCCCGGTGCCCTCGGCGAGCGCGTGCATGGGGGATGGTCGGCCCATCTCGACGCCCTGCGTGATGACGATGCGCCGCCCGTAGTCGACCTGCCCGTACCTGGCCAGGTGGATCGCGATCGGTCCGGCGGCGGAGCCGGTGGCCGCGTCCTCGACGACGCCGTACGCGGGCGAGAACATCCGGCTGCGCCAGGTGGTGCCGCTCCCCGCGAAGCAGTTGGCCGCCATGTCCTCGAACGCGGACAGGGCGCGGTGGTCGGGAGTGAGCGCGGACAGTTCGTCGACGCCGCGGAGTGCGACGAGGACGTGGCGCGGCCCGTTGCGGTAGATGTCCACCGGCAAGGCGGTGTCCGTCACTCCCAGTGCGGCCAGGAGTTCGTCCCGCCGGTCGAAGGGCTCCCAGGAGGGGACGGGCTGCTGCATCCAGGCCGCGGTGACCACACCCTCCGTCCGGTCCAGCTCGAAGGGGATGACTCCCATGGCCGTCTCCAGTTTGAGCTGGTCCAGGGAGCGGCGCTGACCGATCGCTATGGCGGTGCCCAGCATCGGGTGCCCCGCGAACGGCAGCTCGTTGACCGGAGTGAAGACCCGCACGTGCGCGTCGCCGCCGTGGCGGGCCGTGAGCACGAAGGTGGTCTCGGACAGGTTCATCTCCCTTGCGATGGCCTGCATCTGCCGGGTGGTCAGGTCGTCCGCGTCGAAGTACACGGCGACCGGGTTGCCCTTGAGCGGTTCGGTGGCGAACGCGTCGACCACCACGTAGGAGTGCATCGGAATCTCTTGCTCCTCTCTCGTCACAGGTCGGACACGGCACGCAGGGCGCCGGCCAGAATGCGCGGTCCTTCCCGGGTGAGCACCGACTCCGCGTGGAACTGCATGCTCATGAAGTGCGGTCCGCGCAGCCCGTGGACCTCTCCGGAGACGGGGTCGCGGCTCACCTCGACCACCCCGACCCCGTCGGCCTCCCGTTTGTCGTCCGCGCTGTGGGCGGCGAACGTGTTGTAGAACCCGACGCGTTCGCGGGAGCCGAAGAAGTCGATCTCCCGTTGGAGTCCCTGGTTCGGGACGGACAGCCGGGACAGCTCGAAGCCCAGGGCCAGGCTGAGCACCTGATGGCTCAGGCAGACCGCGAGGAAGGGCCGGCGCTCTTCGAGCAGTTCGCGTACCGCCGCGTGCATCCGGCCGATCCTCGGGTGGCCGGTGTCGGCTGGATCGCCGGGCCCGGGGCCCATGACGACGAGGTCGGTGTCCGCGACGACGTACTGCTCGTCGAAGCGGCGCACGGCCACCTCAAGGCCCATGGAACGCAGTTGGCCGGCGATCATGGCGGTGAAGGTGTCCTCGGCGTCGACCACCAGCACCCGGCGACCGGCGAGCGAGGGGTGCGGGTCGAGCCGGTCGTCGGTGCCGCGCAGCCAGAAGTCCGCGATGGGGTCGTTGCGCCGCGCCAGGGCGGACCGCACCTCCGGATGGCTCGCGAAACCCCCGACGCCGCCGGACTCCAGTGCCGACACCAGTCCGGCCGCCTTGGCCCGGGTCTCGGCGGCCTCCTGGGCGGGATCGGAGTGGCGTACGAGCGTGGCCCCGACACCGATCTCCACCCGGCCCACCGCGTTGATGTCCGCTGTCCGGATGAGGATCGCGGAGTCCAGGGTGCGGTCACCGTGCCGGTCACGCCCGATGAGTGCGGCGACACCGCTGTAGTAGCCGCGCCCCTTCGGCTCGAACCTGTCGATGACCCGGCAGGCGCTCTCCAACGGCGAGCCGGTCACCGTGGGGGCGAACATGGTCTCGCGCAGTACGTCGCGGACGTCGTGCCCGGTGCGCCCCTCGATCAGGTACTCGGTGTGGGCGACGCGGGCCATCTCCTTGAGGTACGGGCCCTTGACCCGGCCGCCGCCCTCGCAGATCCGGGCCATCATCTTCAGTTCCTCGTCGACGACCATGTAGAGCTCGTCGACCTCCTTGCCGTCACCGAGGAACCGCATGACGCCGTCCAGGGTCGGGCCCGCGGCCGGGTAGCGGTAGGTGCCGCTGATCGGGTTCATCACGGCGGTGCCGCCGTCGAGACTGACGTGCCGCTCGGGCGAGGCCCCGACAAGCGTGCGCTCCCCCGTGTGGATCAAGAACGTCCAGTAGGCCCCCGCCTCCCGCCGCAGGAGCCGGGAGAAGAACGCCAGAGCGCTGTGCGGTCCGTAGTCCTCGATGGTGGCGGTGAAGGACCGCCTGAGCACGAAGTTCGCGCCCTCGCCCGTACCGATCACCTCGTCGACTACGCTGCGGACCCGCTCTCCGTACTGCTCGTCGTCGAGGTCGAAACACTCGCCGGTCAGCCGCGTGGGCACGTTCGGGATGCGCCGGAGAGCGTCCTCCAGCGGGATGCGCTCCTGGTCGGTCACGGTCAGCGCGACGAGTGGCGTTCCGTCGTCGGGGGCCGCGAAGCCGCGCTCGGAAATCTGCCGGAACGGGATGAGGGCAAGCACCTCGTGTCGCGCGCCGCCGTTGTCCGCCACGTCGGGCAGCGGTATGTCGGCGAGTGTCGCGGGCGTCCCGAGATCACCGACGAGGACGTCGAGCATGCCGGGGCCGGCCGCCTCCGGCCGGTACAGCAGGCCGAAAGCCCCCTGGCGGCCGGACAGTACGGCGTCGAGGAGGTCGCCGGTAGTGGCGCTCATGCGAAGACCTCCTTGGCCGAGGTCACCATCGCGCAGCGTGCGGCGGCGTACTCCAGGGCCAGCCGGTGGTACCGCTCGTCGAAGTCGGCGACGGCGTCGGCGGCGAGGAACGGCTGGATGTCGTGGGTGAAGGCCTCGACCGCCGTCATCAGGACGCCCACATGGGCGTACACCCCGCAGACGATCAGCTGGTCGCGGCCGGCCGCGCGCATCCGTTCCAGGAGCGGGGAGTTGTGGAACGCGCTGTACCGCCACTTGGTCAGGTGCCAGTCGTCGTCGCGGGGGGCCAAGGCCTCCACGACCGCCCGGTCGCTCGCGTCCCGTCGCATGCCCGGGCCCCAGAAGTCGGCGAGGAGGCCGCGTTCCTGTTCGGTCATGCTTCCGGGCTGAGCGGTGTAGGCCACCGGGACGCCGAGCGCCGCGCACCGGTCGCGCAGCTCAGCGGCGTTGCTCACCAGGGTGTCGCGCATGCCGTCCGGGAAGGGAGCCAGGAAGTACCGCTGCATATCGTGGACGAGGAGCACGGCGCGGTCGGGGTCGGGCGCCCACCGGGCGGTGTTGGCGGGCAGGTCGTCCGCCGTCGGCAACACGTACGGCGCGATGGGGGGAAGTCCGGCCATGCTCAGCCTTTCTGTGCCTGCGTCAGGTGTTCCAGTTGGAGACCACGGAGACGGCTTGGTCGGGATTGAGCCGGGGGTCGCAGAACGTCAGGTACTTGTCGCCGACGTGGTCGAGTGCGGCGTCGTCCCCGACGCACTCGGTGACGTGGTCGGGCGTGGTTTCCAGGTGCAGACCGCCGCACACGCCGCCGGCGGCGGCGACCGCCTCCTGGAAGAGCCGCACCTCCCGCTCGACGTCCCGCACCCGCCGGGTCTTGTTGCCGTCGGGTGCCCTGACGGTGTTGCCGTGCATGGGATCCGTCAGCCAGAGGACCGGGTGGCCGGCGCCGCGGACGGCCTCGACCAGGCCGGGGAGCCGTTCCGCGACCAGGTCGGCCCCCATACGGGCGATCAGGCTGAGCCTGCCGGGTTCGCGAGCCGCGTCCAGGCGCTCGCACAGGGCCAGCAACTCGTCCGGTTCCATGGTCGGGCCCACCTTGCAGGCCACCGGGTTGCTCACGCGGGCCAGCAGCGTCACGTGCGCGCCGTCCACCTGCCGGGTCCGCTCCCCGATCCAGGGCCAGTGCGTGGAACCGAGATACAGCCTGCCCTGTTCGTCTCTGCGGAGCATCGGCAGCTCGTAGTCGAGGAGCAGCGCTTCGTGGCTGGTCCACACCGGGGGCCCGAGAGGGTCGCGCGGTGCGGAACCGGACTGCCAGCCGAGGTGGCCCAGGACGTCCTTCGCCGCTTCGGCGCAGCCGAGCATGCGTCGCGGGTCCAGGCGCCTGGCCTCCGGGTCCGGCTCGGGGCGGTTGACCATGTGCCCGCGGAAGACGGGGAGTTGGACCCCGCCCACCAGTTCCGTCCCGGCCGAACGCGGCTTGGCGAACTGGCCCCCGATGCGGCCGGCGCGGATGACGGGCTTGTGGGCGTTCATCCGGAGAGTGCCGGCGAGCACGTCCAGAAGGGCGACCTTGCGGGAGACGTCGGTCCGGGTCCGCTCGGCCGGGTCCTCGGCGCAGTCACCGGCCTGGATGACCACCGCCTCACCGGCCACCACGCGTGCGAGCGCCGCCCGCAACACGCGGATGTCCTCGGCGCGTACGAGGCCGGGCCCGGCCGCGAGCACGTCGCCCACCCGCTCGGCCTCCTCCCGGTCGGGCCAGTGGGGTTGCTGGAACGCCTCACGACCGCGAATGTCGCGCAGGACTTCGTCCACGGGGTTCTCCTCGGCGGCGCGTGGGGCGGGAG
>NZ_VJYK02000599.1 GCF_007097205.2 Streptomyces alkaliterrae | reverse complement strand
GGATTCACCCGTATGCCGCCGGACGTCGGGCGGCGGGTTCTGTGAAGCTTGGACCAGCGTCCGCCCGTTTTGTCCCCATGGGAGATTCGCGTGATTCTGTCGGTTTCCGGTGTTCTGCTGCTCGGTGTCATCGCCTTCCTCTTCTTCCGCAAGGACGGCATGAAGCTCTCCCATGCCGCCGTATGCGCACTGTTCGGCTTCTATCTGGCGGACTCGGCGCTCGCGGCGGGTATCCACGCGGGGAGCAACACGGTCGCCAACCTGCTGAGCGGTCTGGCTCTCTGACCGTCGGGAGGTCGGCTTGATGCCGTGGCCGGTGAGGGTCCGGGAGAGCGGTGGCGGCCGGCTGGCCACCAGCGTCGTGGAGGGGGCGCTTGACGCGTTGCATCCGCTGATCGTCGTGGGGCGCGGCCTGCGGCGTTTGGCGGGGTTGGTGCGCCGCTGGTGGGAGGGGGCCCCGCAGGACCGTCGGGGACCTGCGGCGTTTCTGGCGGTGGCGGTGGCGCTGCTGGTGTGGATGGTTCCGTACGGGCCGTGGCTGGCGGCGGCCGCGGTGATGGCGGTGGCCGCCGTGCTGGGGCGTACGGGGGCCGCCGTGGAGGAGGACGAGGAGCCTTCGGGGCCGAGCGAGGAGGAGGCGGCGCGGCTGCAGGCGTTGTACGACGCGTTGGCGCCGTGTTTCTGCGCGGAGGACGATCCCCATCCGGAGCCGCTGTACGCGCCGGACGGGTCGTGGGAGCGGGCTTTTGTTTCGCACGGGTTCGGTGAGGACGGGCGGCTGGAGTCGCTGGAGCTGCGTTATCCGCCGTATTTCGCGGACGGTGACCCGTCGGCGCGGCGGCGGGTGCAGCAGGTGTTGGGGGCGAAGGCCGGGCGGTATCGGGAGTACCACTTCGCGTGGGACCAGGAGGCGAACCGGTTGCGGCTCTCGGTGCTCGGGGCGCTGCCGACGGGGGTGTGCGCGCAGCGGTTCGTGGCGGCTCCGGGTGAGGTGGTGCTGGGGTTCACCGATCCGGAGTCGGTGCAGCGGACCCTTCCGGTCGGGGCGGGTGAGGAGTTCCGGGACGTGCCGCCGGTGGTGTGGCGGACGGGGCCCCGGTCGACGGAGCCGCATCTGTTGGCGCTGGGCCAGCCGGGGTCGGGGACGACGACGTTGCTGCGTTCGGTGGCGTTGCAGGCGCTGGAACGGGGGGAGGTGTTGGTGCTGGAC
>NZ_VJYK02000598.1 GCF_007097205.2 Streptomyces alkaliterrae | reverse complement strand
CTTCCGGCCCCGGCGCCCCGCCGTCCGGCGGCACGACCTCCGGCGACCGGGCCGCCATCGGCTTCGCGATGGTCGCCCTGTTCGTCGCCGCGGCCAACCTGCGTCCCGCCATCGCCGCCGTCTCCCCGCTCGTCGACCGCATCCGCACCGACCTCGACCTGTCGGCCACCGGCGTCTCGTTCCTCACCACCGTCCCCACGCTCGCCATGGGCGTCTGCGCGCCGCTGGCCGCCGCCATCGGCCGCCGCCACGGACTGCAACGCGGCGTGCTCATCGGCCTCGCCATCGTCGCCGTCGCCACCGCCGCCCGCGGCCTCGGCGACTCCACCTGGCTGCAACTCAGCTGCGCCGGCATCGTCGGCGCCGGCATCGCCATCGCCCAGACCCTGCTCCCGGCCGTCGTCAAGGCACGCTTCGCCAGCCGGGCCGGCCTCGTCACCGGCATCTACACCGCCGGCCTCGGACTCGGCGGCGCGGTCGCGGCCGGCGTCAGCGCACCGCTCGCCGACGCCCTCGACTCCTGGCCCGGCGCGCTCGCCTCCTGGGCGCTGCTCGCCGTCGCCGGCATGGTCATGTGGACGGCGGCCAAGAGCTCCCTCCGCCTCGACAGCGTCGACGGGCCCAAGGGCCCCGCCACCAAGGGCCTGCCCTGGCGCTCCGCCACCGCCTGGCGCATCACCGCCATCGCCGCCGCCAACTCCGCGCTCTACTACTGCGAGTTGGCCTGGATCGCACCCCTGCTGCACGACGCCGGCGGCTACACCGAGTCGCACTCCGGCTTCCTGCTCACCGTGATGATCTCCATCCAGGTCGTCGCCATGATCGGCGTGCCGATGGTGCTCGGCGAACGCGCCGACAAGCGCGTCGGCCTCGCGGTCACCGCCGCACTCACCGCCGTCGGCTTCTTCGGCTTCGCCTTCAGCCCCGGCACGGGCACCTGGCTGTGGATCATCGCCATGGGCATCGGCCACGGCGGCCTCTTCACGCTCGTGCTCACCGTCCCCGTCTCGATGAGCCGGGACGCCGCCGAAGCCGGCAGGTACAGCGCCATGGCCTTCTTCGTCGGCTACGGCTGCGCGGCCCTCGGCCCCGTCCTCGTCGGCGGCCTCCGCGACGCGACCGGCGACTACCGCCTCGCGTTCGCCATCCTCGGCGCGATGACGGCACTGATGCTCCTACCAATCTCCGGCCTCACCCGCCGAGACCCCGCCCCCGACCCCACC
>NZ_VJYK02000597.1 GCF_007097205.2 Streptomyces alkaliterrae | reverse complement strand
CTCCTCAAGTCCCTCCCCCACCGCGCCGAGCGCCACCGCGCCGCTGCCGCCGTCACCCGCCACCGGCCCCTCGGCGGACATACGCGGCTACACCACCTCCGGCGGCCGCGTCACGTTCGCACTGCGCCCGGACCACGCCGCGCTGGTCTCGGCGGTCCCGGAGAGCGGCTGGCGGGTGCAGGTGTGGAAGCAGGACCTGTGGATCCGCGTCACGTTCAGCCGGGGCGACCGCAGCGCCACGGTCTTCTGCACCTGGCACGACTCCGCCCCCCGCGTCCAACTCGACGAACGCCGCGACTGAGGGCGGCTCGCTCCCGCGCCCGCTTCGTACGGGTCAGTCGAAGGCGTCGGACGGGGGCGGTGGGGAGGCCAGGGCGGTCGCGTCGGTCGCGGGGCGGGCGCCGCCGGTGAACTCCAGCAGCCGCGTCCCGGCCAACACCCGTCCCGCGTGCGGATCGCTCGCCGTGCGACGGGTGAACTCGGCGACCGGCAGCGGCCGGTTGGCCGCCATCAGCACCGCGTTGCCGAAACGCCTGCCGCGCAGTACGGCCGGGTCGGCGGCCAGGCACAGCTCGGCGAAGGCGGTGTGCGCGGTGGCCACCTGCGCCCGCAGGTACGCGAGCGGCGGGCCGTCGGTCAGATTGGCCGTGTAGAGCCCGTCGGGGCGCAGCACCCTCGCGGCCTCCGCCAGGAACTCCACGCTGCCGAGATGGGCGGGCGTGCGGGCGCCGCTGAACACGTCGGCGATCACCAGGTCGGCCCAGCCGTCCGGCATCTTCGCCAGCCCCGCGCGGGCGTCGGTGCCGCGCACCCGCAGCCGCCAGCCGGGGTCCAGCGGCAGCTCCCGCCGGACGAACGCGGTGAGCGCGGCGTCCTTCTCCAGCACCTGCTGGGTGGAGCGCGGCCGGGTCAGGGCGGTGTAGCGGGCCAGGGTCAGCGCGCCGCCGCCGAGGTGGAGCACGTGCAGCGGACGTCCGGCGGGCGCGGCGAGGTCGACGACGTGGCCGAGCCGCCGCTGGTAGGGAAAGGCGAGGCGGGTCGGGTCCGCGAGGTCCACGTGCGACTGCGGAGCGCCGTCCAACAGCAGCGACCAACCGGCCGGGTGGTCCGGATCCGGCTCCAGCGTCGCCGTCCCGCCGTCCACCCGCTCCACGACGGCGGTCCGACCGCCGCCACCCCGCCGCGCCCTACCCACGGCGTCCACGTCTCGCACACATACCGGAAGCTGTC
>NZ_VJYK02000596.1 GCF_007097205.2 Streptomyces alkaliterrae | reverse complement strand
CCCTCGAACCCCTCGAACCCCCTCGCACCTCACCGATCCTCCTGGAGCGCCCCGCCATGTCGTCGACACGCACCCCCGAATCCCTCGTCGGCCAGGAGTACGAGGTCGAGGTCGGGCCGGTCGCGCACGGCGGGCACTGCGTCGCCCGGACCGCCGAGGGCCGCGTCCTGTTCGTCCGCCACGCACTCCCCGGCGAACGCGTGGTCGCCCGCGTCACCGAGGGCGACTCCGACTCCCGCTTCCTGCGCGCCGACGCCGTCACCGTGCTCGACGCCTCCAAGGACCGCGTCGAGGCCCCCTGCCCGTTCGCCGGCCCCGGCCGCTGCGGCGGCTGCGACTGGCAGCACGCCAAGCCCGGCGCCCAGCGCCGCCTCAAGGCCGACGTCCTCACCGAACAGCTCAGCCGCCTCGCCGGCCTCACCCCCGAGGACGTCAACTGGGACGGCACCGTCGAGCCCGCCCCCGGCGACAAGGTCCCCGCCGGCGAGGTACCCGCCTGGCGCACCCGCGTCCAGTACGCCGTCGACGAGGACGGCCGCGCCGGACTGCGCCGCCACCGCTCCCACGAGGTCGAGCCGATCGACCGCTGCCTGATCGCCGCCGAGGGCGTCAGCGAACTCGGCATCGAGAAGCGGCAGTGGCCGCAGATCGCCGGCATCGAGGCCGTCGCCGCCACCGGCTCCGGCGACCGCCAGGTCGTCCTCACCCCGCGCCCCGGCGGCCGCCTCCCGATCGTCGAACTCGACCGCCCCGTCTCGGTGTTGCGCGTCGCCGAGGGCAAGGGTCGCAACGCCACCCGGACCATCCACCGGGTGCACGGCCGCCCCTTCGTCCGCGAACGCGCCGACGGCCGCACCTGGCGGGTCGGGGCCGGCGGCTTCTGGCAGGTCCACCCCCGCGCCGCCGAACTCCTCGTCGACGCGGTCATGCGCGGCCTCACCCCGCGCAAGGGCGAGACCGCCCTGGACCTCTACTGCGGCGTCGGCCTGTTCGCCGGCGCGCTCGCCGACCGCCTCGGTGAGCGCGGCGCGGTCCTCGGCATCGAGTCCGCCAAGCAGGCCGTCGAGGACGCCCGCCACAACCTCGCCGACTTCGACCGCGTCCGCATCGAGCACGGCAAGGTCGACCAGGTGCTGCCGCGCACCGGTATCACCGAGGCCGACATCGTCGTCCTCGACCCGCCCCGCGCCGGCGCCGGACGCGACACCGTCCGCACCATCGCCTCCCTCACCC
>NZ_VJYK02000595.1 GCF_007097205.2 Streptomyces alkaliterrae | reverse complement strand
ACGTCGAGCAGCCGGTGGCGGAGCTGTCCGTGTCGGCGCCGGCGGTGTTGGCGTTCGTTCCGGTGGGGCCCGCGCCGGAGCTTGAGCTGGCCCGCTGCCTGGGCTTGCCGACCGACGTGGTCAGCGCGTCCCGGGCGGTCCTCGGCGGTGCCGAGCGGCCGGTGGGGCTGCTCGTGGACGACAGCGACGCGGTGCTGGTGGGAGGCTTGCGCATCCCGGCCGCCCGGCCGGACGGCGCGCAGCCACCGGGCGTGCGCGGCTCGCTGAGCAGGTGCGCCGATCTGGTCCGGCCCGCGCGCTGGCGCGCGAGCGGCTTCCCCACGCCGTCAACGCGGCTGCGCGTGGAGGCGGACGGGGTGCTGCTGGTGGACGTCGAGCAGCCGGTGGCGGAGCTGTCCGTGTCGGCGCCGGCGGACTGCGTCGCGACGGGACTGGCGGAGGTGGTGGTCCGGCAGGTGGGCCGGGACCGCTCCGCGTCCGGCGGCCAGCCGCTGCGGGTGCGGGCCCGGACGGTGACGGTCTCGGGCCCGGAGCTCGGTACCCGCACCTGGCATGTCGCCCGCTCTTCCCTGCGCCTCACCGTGCCCCGGGGATGAACCGGCCCACGAGTGGTCGTCGCGTCTGCTCGGCGTTGTCGCCGGCGGTGGTCGGCAGGGCGCGGGTGAGCATGCTCGACCGGCGCATCCGCCCGACGGGCGCGAAGTGTCCGAAGAAGCACACCTCGATCGCGAGGCCCTTGCCGCGCTGCCGGAAGTGCGGGGTGTAGCGGGCGGCGATCCGGTCCCCGTCGGCGACTGCCTCGTGGACTTCCACCCGGCAGCGCGGCGGGGTCCTCGTCGATCCTCGCCGCCGCCGTGCGGGTACTCGAGGCGGGCCCGGAGGCCGGTCTGGCGTCGGTCGCCGCCGCCGGGGGTGACCCGCGCTCGTGGACGGATCAGTGCGCTTCCCGTCGGGTCTGGGACCGAGCACGGCCGCCACGCTCCCGTCGCCGAACGGATCCGCCCGGTGGTGGAGCGCGGACGGCGGGCCGGTGAGTTCGACGACCTGCTGCCGTTCGACTGGCTGGTCGCGGTCACCATCGGGCTCGCGCACGCCACGGGCGAGGCGCGGATCGCCGGTCGGACGACCGCGGCGGCGGCGCGGGACGCACTGCGTACGAGCCTTCTCCGCGTCCTCGGTGTGCTTACGGAGTGGACCGGCGGAGGGTGAGGCCGTGGGGGGCGAGGCGTTCGGGGA
>NZ_VJYK02000594.1 GCF_007097205.2 Streptomyces alkaliterrae | reverse complement strand
CACATCACCCCCGGCGACACCCACACCCTCCAACTCCCCCAACCCCACGAAGAGACATAACCGATAACCGCATACGGCGGTGGCTCGCCGCTTCCGGACCGAAGGATTCGGGCCGAACGGCCCCGGGACGGGACTTGTGGCCCCTCCTCCCGGGCACCCGGCGGAGCGACCGTGGAGACGAGAGCGCGGAGCCACGCCGTTCCGCCCGGCCAGGAGGAGAAGACCATGTCCCCGATCGTGACAGTCGGTGTCGACGGCTCGCCCGAGAGCCGCGCAGCCGCCCGCTGGGCGGCCGACGAGGCCCGCCGCCGCGCGGCGACGCTGGACATCGTGTTCGTCCGCGAGGTCGACCCGCACCCGCACCCGTACACCACCCTGTACGACCCGGACAAGGAGAGCAGCTGGGCGCAGACCCTGCTGCGCGAGATCGCCGCCGAGGCGACCGAGAGCCACCCCGGGACGCCGGTCACCACCCGCCTCCTGTCCGGCTACGCCGCGCAACTGCTGCCCGAGGCCGCCGCCGACTCCGACCTGCTCGTGCTCGGCACCCGCGGTCTGGGCGCCGTCGCCGGCTTCTTCATCGGCTCCGTCGGCCTGCCCACCGTCGCGCACCTCAACCGGCCCGTCGTCCTCGTCCGCTCCCCCGAGCAGAGCACCGCCGCCACCCCCGTCGACGCCGGCGACGTCATCGTCGGACTCAAGCTCAACCGCCCCGCCGACGACCTGCTCGCCTTCGCCTTCGAAGCCGCCGCCGGCCGCTCCGCCCGGCTGCGCGTCCTGCACACCTGGGACCTGCCGCCCGCCTACGGCGTCCGCCCCATCGCCGCCCCGGCCGGCGCCGAAGCGGAACTCTCCCGGGAACGCTCCGACGCCCTGGACGCCGCACTGCGGCCGTGGCGGGAGAAGTACCCGACCGTCGAGGTCGTCTGCGAAGCCGTCATCGGCCGCGCCGCCCACCACCTCGTCGAGGCCGCCGACGGCGCCTCCCTCGTGGTCGTCGGCCGCCGCCTCCGCCGCACCCCGATCGGCGCCCGCATCGGCGCCGTCGCCCACGCGGTCATGCACCACGCGACCGTCCCGGTCGCCGTCGTCCCCCACGACTGACCACAGGGGTACGCGCCATGTCACGGACGGACAGACCACCAAGAACCAACCCCCCACGCGAGGGCCACGGGACACGCCGCCACGGGGCACGCCGCCACAACCCCTGTCTCTTATACACAACTGACGCTGCCGAC
>NZ_VJYK02000593.1 GCF_007097205.2 Streptomyces alkaliterrae | reverse complement strand
CTTCTGCCTGGGGGCGGGGTTGGCACGCTTGGAGATGCGGATCCTCTTCCGTGAGCTGTTGACGCGGTTGCCGGGGGTGCGGGCGTGCGGGGAGCCTGTGTTGGTGCCGTCGTCGTTCGACCACCGGGTGGCGTCGTTGCCTTTTGTCCTCGACTGATTGTCCTCGGCTGGCGCGCGGCCGGGGTCTGTCAGGCGACGAGGCTGCCGGGGGCGCTGGCGTTCTGCGGGGTGCCGGCGACGATGCGGGCGGCCGCGGCGAGCCGGTTGACGGCTTCGGTGGCCAGGGGGCCGGAGACGGTGAAGGGCAGGCGTACGTAGCCTTCGAAGGCGCCGTCGATACCGAAGCGGGGACCGGAGGGGACGCGGACGCCGAGGCGTTCGCCGGCTTCGGCGATGCGGGAGCCGGAGAGTCCGCCGGTGCGGGTCCACAGGGTGAGGCCGCCGGTGGGGACGGTGAACTCCCAGTCGGGCAACGTGGTGCGCAGCGCGGCGACGAGGGAGTCGCGGTTGGTGCGGGCGATGTCGCGGCGGTCGGCGACGGCCTCGTGCCAGGCGTCGGTGGTGAGCAGGTGGGTCAGGGCGAGTTGTTCGAGTACCGGGCTGCCGAGGTCGGCGTAGGCGCGGGCGGCGACGAGGCGGCGGACGATGTCGGGGGCGGCGCGGACCCATCCGATGCGGATCCCGGCCCAGATGGCCTTGCTGGCGGAGCCGAGGGTGATGACGGCGGAGCCGGCGGGGTCGAACGCGGCGACCGGGCGGGGCATGTCGGCGGCGGTGTCGGGGTCGAGGACGAGGTCGACCATGGTCTCGTCGGCGATGAGGAGGGTGCCGGCGGCGCGGGCGGCGGCGACGAGGTCGCGGCGCTGTTCCTCGTTGGCGAGGGCGCCGGTGGGGTTGTGGAAGTCGGGGATGACGTAGGCGAGTCGGGGCGCGGCCGCGCGCAGGGTCTGGTGCCAGGCGGTGAGGTCCCAGCCGCGGTGTTCGGCGGCCATGGCGACGGGGACGAGGCGGGCGCCGGACTCGCGCATGAGTTGCAGGATGTTGGCGTAGGAGGGGTGTTCGACGGCGATGCGTTCGCCGCGTGGGGCGAGGTGGTGGCAGAGGGCGGAGGCGGCGCCCATGGCCCCGGTGGTGACCATGATCTGTTCGGGCATGGTGGGGACGCCGCGGGCGGTGTAGCGGTCGGCCAGTGCCTGGCGGAGGCTGGGGAGGCCGGCCGGGTAGTCGCCGTGGGTGTGGGTGTAGGG
>NZ_VJYK02000592.1 GCF_007097205.2 Streptomyces alkaliterrae | reverse complement strand
AAGAGACAGCGCAGCCGCTGCCCACCCAGCTCACAGTCCGCCGCCACCGTCCGACGGAACTGGACGATCGGAGAGGAGAACCGCACGATCTCCTCCACCGCCCCCGGCAGGCCGCCCGCCAGATCCGCGCACAACCGCTCCCGCTGCGCGGGATGCGCCGTCAACAGCCACAACCCATGCGCCAACGCGTTCCGCGTCGTCTCCACGCCCGCCACCAGCAGCAACGAGAAGAACGCACCGAGCTCCCGCCCCGTGAGCGACCGCCCGTCCACCTCCGCGCTCACCAACGCCGAGACCAGATCCTCACCAGGCCGCCGCCGACGCTCCCGACCGAGCGCCACGATGATCCGACGCATCTCCGCCAACGCCCGCAGCCCCCGCGCCGGCGACCTCAGCCGCGCCGCCACCCCCCGCCGCACCCCGGTGTGCTCCGACGCGGCCGCCACCAGCGCCATGACGCGCTCCCGCTGCACCCGCGGAACGCCCATCATCGAGCAGATCACCTCGAACGGCATCGGCGCCGCCACCGCCGAGACGAAGTCCACCGGCCGATCCCGCTCGACCGCCGTCACGATCCGCGCCGCGATCTCCACCATGTCCCGCTCCACCCGCTCCAACAGCCGCGGCGTGAACGACCGGGACACGATCCGCCGCAACACGGCGTGCCGCGGATCGTCCAGGTTCACCATCGAGTCCCCGAACACCCACCGCACCCACCGCGCCGGCGGCGGCGTGGTCACCCCCGGACCGCTCAGGAACAGATCCGGCCGCCGACTCGCCACCATCACGTCCGCGTGCCGCACCACCGCGTACCAGCCGCCGCCACGCTCCGGCACAAAGGCCAGACCCTCACGCTCCCGCAGCCGCGCGAACACCTCGGCGCGCGCCCGCGCGGGCAACGCCCAGAAACCGGGATCGGCCGGCGACCCACCCGCAGGACCGCCGCCGACCAGCACACCAGAGGACATCTTCACTCCCGTTTCTCACACGCTTCCACGACGACCCCGAATCCCCCCACCCGTCCACCGCGGCCCGCGCTCGCCGACCGTGATCCCGCAGTCACCCCGCCGTCACCGCAGCGGATCCGACGCCGAAGGCAACCCCTCCACCGTGAACTCCGGCAGCAGAGCCTCCACCGCCTCCCGATGCGCCGCCGGCGCACTGCCGTCCGACGGGTTCGGCACATGCGGAACCTGCAACCGCACCACCGGTCCCGAACCCAACCGCGCGAACCCCCGCCCCGGCAC
>NZ_VJYK02000591.1 GCF_007097205.2 Streptomyces alkaliterrae | reverse complement strand
CCCACCGCACACGTCACCGCCCCATCGCCGCCGACCGGCGCCGCTCAGGAGGAGCCGGCACGCAGCCCCGTCTCGGTGCCGCCGCGCGCCGCCGTGCGCGGCCTGGGCCGCAGCAGCCCGGCGCCCCACACCAGGCCGGAGGCGAGCAGTGTCACCACCGCGAAGGACACCGACAGACTCGTCAACTCCGCGATCCAGCCCACCAGCGCCGGCGCGGCCAGCCCCGACGCGTAGGCGAGCGTGGCCACCCCGGCGATCGCCTGGCCGGGCACCGCCGCCGAACGTCCGGCGGCGGCGAAGCACAACGGCACCACCACCGCGATACCCACCCCCAGCAGCGCGAAGCCGGCGACCGCGACCGCCGGCGTACCGGCCGCCGTCACCAGCGCGCCGCCTGCGACCGCCAGCACCCCACCCGCCCGCACGGTCGTCACCGGGCCCCACCGGCGGACCAGCGCGTCACCACCCAGTCGGGTGAGCGCCATCGTGCAGACGAACGCGGTGTAGGCCCCGGCGGCCAGCCCGGGGGAGGCGTCGGTGACGTCCCGCAGATAGACGCCCGACCAGTCCATCGCCGCGCCCTCCGCGAACACCGCGCAGAACCCGAGAAGTCCGACCAGCAGCACGCCGCGCGGCGGCACCGCGAAGTGCGGGGGCGCCTTGGCGTCCACCACCGGCACACTGTCCGGTGTCCGCCCGGCGGCCAGCTGCGCCACGACCAGCAACACCGGCGCCACGAGCGCCGCGTGCAGCCGGCCGTCCACCCCCAGATGCGCCGCGCCGGCACCCACCGCGCCGCCGATCAGCGTGCCCACGCTCCACAGGCCGTGCAACCCGGACATCACCGGCCGCCCCAGCCGCTCCTCCACCTCCACGCCCTGCGCGTTCATCGCCACGTCCAGCAACCCGAGCGAACCGCCGAAGAGCAGCATCGCCGCGCACAGCCACACCAGTGCCGGCGCCTGCGTGGGCAGCAGCAGACCCAGGCAGCACAGCAGCGCCGGCAGCCGCAGCGCCCGCCGCTGCCCGTACCGCAGGGCCAGCCGGGGCGCCAACGGCATGGCCAGCGCCGCGCCGACCGTCGCGCACGCGAGCGCCAGCCCCAGCAGCCCGGTGCCGATCTCCAGCCGCTCCCGGATCCACGGGATGCGGGTGGCGAACGTACCGCTCGCGGCGCCGTGCACCGCGAAGACCACACCGACGGCCCACCGCGCCCGCGACGCGCCGCCCTCCCGTGCCCGGCCGGACACCGCCATACCGCGCCCCTTCCCTGATCGC
>NZ_VJYK02000590.1 GCF_007097205.2 Streptomyces alkaliterrae | reverse complement strand
CACACGCCCCGACCCCCAGATGGAGAGACATGACCCCCGGCCCGGCGGTACCCAAGGCCCCCGGCGCAAAACCCGTCCTCGGGCATCTCGGCACCTTCCTGCGCGCACCGCTGCCCTTCCTCCGCGGACTGGCCGCGCACGGCCCCCTCGTGGAGATCCAACTCGCCGGCGAACGCGTCCTGGTCGTCTGCGACCCCGAACTCACCCGGGCGATGCTGCTCAAGGACCGGATCTTCGACAAGGGCGGCCCGCTCTACGACCGGCTGCGCGAGGCCGGCGGACAGGGCCTCGCCTCCTGCCCGGCGAGCGAGCACCGCCGCCAACGCCGGCTCATCCAACCCGCTTTCCGCCAGGCGCTCTTCCCCGGCTACGCCGGCATCATGACCGAACGCCTGGACGCCCTCATCACCGGCTGGCAACCGGGGCGCCGCTTCGACCTGAGCACCGAGACCCGCAGCATCGCCGCCGACATCGTCGTCTCCGCCATCTTCGGCACCGGACTGGACCCCGCCGTCCACAGCCGACTGGCCGGCGACTTCGACATCCTGCTCGCCGGCTTCACCCGCCACACCCTGCTGCCCAAGCGGCTGCGCACGATGCCGCTGCCCGGCAACCGCGAGTACCTGGCGGCCACCGACCGGGTCCGCCGCGGCATGACCGACCTCACCACGCGCTACCGCACCCAAGGCGACACCGGCGGCACCAACCTGCTCTCCCTGCTCGTCGCGGCCCGCGACCCGGAAAGCGACCAGCCCGCCCTGACCGACGACGAACTCGTCGACCAGGCCGTGACCATGTACTCCGCCGGCACCGAGACCACGGCCGGCGCCGTCTGCTGGTCCCTCTACCTCACCAACCGCCACCCGCACACCCTGCGCCGCCTCACCACAGAGGTCGACGACGTACTCGGCGGCCGCACCGCCACCTGGGACGACCTGCCGAACCTCAGGTACACCCGCCAGGTGTTCAACGAGGCCCTGCGCATGTACCCGCCGGGCTGGTTCCTCACCCGCGACACCACCGAGGACACCACCCTCGGCGGCTACGACATCCCCAAGGGCACCACGGTCGCCTTCACCCCCTACCTGATCAGCCACCTCTCCACCCTCTACCCCCAACCCGAGCGCTTCGACCCCGACCGCTGGAAGACCGACGGCGGCAAACCGCAGGTCCCCGCCACCGTCTTCGGCGGCGGCGCCCGCAAGTGCATCGGCGACGAGTTCGCCCTGCTCGAAGGCGTACTGATGCTCGCCTCCTACCTCAGCCACTGGCGCCTGGAC
>NZ_VJYK02000059.1 GCF_007097205.2 Streptomyces alkaliterrae | reverse complement strand
TCCCACGCCAGGGCGGCGGTCGCCCCCACCGGCCGCCGCCCCTCCACCCGACGGAAGGTTCCCCGACGATGCGCTCCCTGGACACCGCGCGCGACACCTGCGAACGCGTCCATCCCGGCCTGTGCAAGGCGCTGGCCGACCTCCCCTACGCGGAACGCGAACGACCGGGCAGCCCGGTCGTCGACCTCTTCCGCACCCACGGCGGCATCGGCCTGCTCGTGCCGGCCGAGCACGGCGGGCACGGCGCCGACCCGGTCGAGGCGGTCCGCGTCACCCGGGCGCTCGGCTCGTACTCGCCGTCGCTGGCCGCCGGTACCGCGATGCACCACTTCACCGCCGCGATGCTGTTCTCGCTGGCCGAGACCGTCGGCCGGCTCACCGAACCGCAGCGGCGGCTGCTGGCGTCCATCGTCCCGGACCGGGTGCTGATGGCGTCCGGCTGGTCGGAGGGCCGTACCGAGCAGAACATCCTCAACCCGGCCGTCACCGCCGCGCCCGCGCCGCGGGGCGGCTTCCTGCTGAACGGTTCGAAGAAGCCGTGCAGTCTGGCGTCCTCGATGGACCTGCTGACCGCGAGCACCGCCGTGCCCGGCGCGGACGGCCGCCGGGAACTGGCGCTGGCGCTCGTCCCGGCAGACAGCCCGGGTCTCACCGTCCACCCGTTCTGGGGCAACGACGTGCTCGCGGCGGCCGAGAGCGACGAGGTGCGGCTGACCGACGTGCACGTGCCCGAGGACATGGTCGTGCGCACCACGCCGGACGACCCGAGCCGGCTGGACGACCTCCAGACCGCCGGCTTCGTCTGGTTCGAGCTGATCATCTCCGCCTGCTACGCGGGCGCCACCGCCGCCCTGGTGGACGAGGTGCTGGGCCGCGCCCGGGGCTCGGTGACCGACCGGGCCGCGCTCGCGGTGCGCTCCGAGGCGGCGTACGCGCTGCTGGAGGGCGCCGCCCGGGCGGTGCGGGACGGACTGTCCGGTGACGAGGCCGTCGCGGCCGTCCTGGTGGCCCGCTTCGCCGCCCAGGAGGCCATGGCGCACGCCGCCGACCAGGCCCTCGAACTGCTCGGCGGGATGGACTTCATCCACTCCTCCGACCACGCGCGGCTGGCCCGTTCGGTACGTCCGCTCGCCTTCCACCCGCCCTCCCGCGCGGCGGCGGCCGAGCCGCTGCTCGGGTACTTCGGCGGCGAGCCCCTCCAGCTTTCCTGACGAAGGAGCCATTCCAGTGACCATGACCTCGCCGGGCCCGGCGACCATCTCCAGTCCGCGGCCGCTCACCCCGCACTCCGCTCCCCCGGTCACCGTCGGCACCGCGCCCGACGGCGACCACGGCGAGCGGGAGGTACTGCGGCTGTACCGGGCGCACCTGAGCAAGGGCCGCGCCACCCTCGCCGAGCTGTTCGGCAGCCATATGGAGGTCGCCTCCGAGGGCGCCTGGCTGTGGACCAGCGACGGCGAACGCTTCCTCAACGTCGGCGGCTACGGCGTCTATCTGATGGGCGCCCGCCACCCGATCGTGATGGAGGAGGTCCAGCGTCAGCTGACCACCCACCCGACGGCGACCCGCATCCTGCTGGAGCCGACCGTCGCGTACGCGGCGGAGGCCCTGGTGTCCACGATGCCCGAGGGCCTGGACCGGGTGCACTTCGCGCTCTCCGGCGCCGAGGCCGTGGAGACGGGCCTGAAGCTGGCCCGCGCGCACGGCCGCCGCCGCATCGTCTCCATGGAGCGCGGCTACCACGGCAAGACGATGGGCGCGCTGACCGCGACCGCCAAGGAGGTCTACCAGAAGCCGTTCCGCCCGCTGCTGCCGGACGCCACGCATCTGCCGTTCGGCGACGCGGAGGCGCTGGAGCGGGAGCTTGTCGCTCATCCGGGTGAGTGCTGCGTCATCGTCGAGCCGGTGCAGGGCGAGGGCGGCGTGATCATCCCGCCGCGCGGCTACCTGCGCCGGGTCGAGGAACTGGTGCGTGAGCACGGCGGGTTCCTGATCCTCGACGAAGTGCAGTCCGGCATGGGCCGGCTCGGCGAGTGGTGGGGCGCGGACCTGGAGGGCGTGAAGCCGGACGTGCTGCTGACCGGCAAGGCCCTGGGCGGCGGCGTCGTCCCGGTGTCGGCGGCGGTCGCCACCCGGGCCGCGTTCCGGCCCTTCGACAAGGACCCGTACGTGCACACCTCGACGTTCTCCGGCCAGCCGCTGCTGATGGCGGCGGTCCGGGGCGCGATCCGGGCGGTGAAGGAGGAACGTCTCACCACCCGGGCCATGGACCTGGGCGCGGAGCTGCTGCCGCGCGTCCGGGAGATCGCCGAACGCACCATCCCCGACCTGGTCGTGGACGTGCGCGGGCAGGGCCTGCTGATCGGCGTCGAGCTGGTCGAGGCCGGACTCGCCGGCGAGCTGCTGATCGAACTGTTCAACAACGGGGTCGTCGCCAACCACTCGATGAACGGCAGCTCCGTCGTGCGGTTCACACCGCCGGCGGTGCTCACCGACAGCGACGTGGAGTACCTGCTCGACTCCTTCGAGAAGGCCTGCCGGGACCTGGTCTCCGGTCGGGCCACGATGCCCGAAAGCGTGAGGTGAGCGCGATGCGCCAGGTGGAACTCGAGGCTGTGGTGCGCGACGCGCGCGCCGAGGACGTGTTCGACGGGGTGGTCCGCTGGGACCGCTACCCCGAACTCGCCCCGCACGTACAGGAGACGACCGTGCACGCGACGCTGCCCGACCCGCGCGGCAGCTCCAGCTGGGCACTGCACTTCCGCAGCGGACTGCTGCGGTGGACGGAGGACGAGGTCTTCGACCGCGAGCGGCTGCGGATCGACTTCACACAGTCCGAGGGGGACTTCGACGAGTTCTCCGGAACGTGGCGGATCGAGCAGCGCGGCACGGACGTGTCGGTCCGCTTCACCTGCGAGTTCGACTTCGGCATCCCGAGTCTTGAGGGCATCCTCGACCCGATCGCCGAGCGGGTCATCAAGGAGACCGTCGCCTGGGCGGTCACCGGGATGTTCAACCGGGTCGAACTGGCCGAGGAGATGGACCTGTCGGAGCCGCTGGTGCAGGCCGCCACGACCGCGGAGGGCTGAGCCGTGGACCAGCGGAACGTCTTCGACACCCCGGTCACGGCCCGGCTGCACCGCGCCGAGTACCTGGTCGCGTTCGCCGTCACCACCGGATTCGCCGTCGCGCACCTGGACGAGATCCGCTGGCCGGTGGCGATCGCACTCTTCCTCTACATCGACGTCATCGGCTACATCCCGGGCGCCATCGCCTTCCACCGCAGCCGCACCAAACAGATCCACAAGGCGTACTACGTCCTGTACAACACGATGCACAGCCTGATCACGCAGGCGGCGGTGATCGGCGCCTGGTGCCTGTTCGTCGGCCCTGAGTGGGCGCTGCTGGCGATCCCGTGGCACCTGTTCGGCGACCGCGGCCTGTTCGGCAACTTCTACAAGCCGTTCGGGCTGCACTTCGAGCCGGTGACCGACCCCCGGTACGAGCAGCTGCTGAAGGAGGTCGCCGCGCGCTCCGGCAGCGGCCCCGTCGCCCCCGACCCGCTGCCCGCGCCGCTCGACGGGGCGACCGCCCCCGCCGAAGGGCCGGACGCCGACAGCACGCCGGACGCCGGGAGCGCGTCGGCCACGGACGGGAGCACGTCGGTGGCGGACCGGCCGGTCGCGGTGCCCGCGGCCGCGCCCGGCGGGACGGAACGATGAGCGCCCCGGCTGCCGCCCCGCCCCGGCCGGCGGCGGCCCGGCGGTCCCGGAGGAACGCCGTACTGCGGTCGATCGCCTCGGGCGTGGCGGTGCTCACCGCCCGCTCGGGGGAACGGCTGCACGGCACGACGGTCTCCACCCTGACCTCCGTCTCCCGCGACCCGCTGATCGTCGGCGTCTGCCTGCGGCCCGGCTCGGTACTGGCCGAACTCGCCCAACAGGAGGGCCGGTTCGCGGTGAACGTGCTGGGCTCGGAGCAGGCGGCGCTGGCCAGGTGGTTCGCCGACTCGGCCCGGCCGAAGGGTCGGGCCCAGTTCGACGGGCTCGACTGGTCGCCCGGCGCCGACCACGCCGACGGCGGCGCGCCGCTGCTCGGCGGCGCGGTCGCGCACCTGTCCTGCCGACTCGCCGGGTGTGTCCCGGTCGGCGACCACGAGGTGCTGCTCGGGCGGGTTGTCGCCGCCGCCGCGCAGGGCGGCGAACCGCTGCTGAGCTACGCCGGCGGCCTGCACGCCCCCGTACTGCGCGAACCACCGCCCGACGGCACCCTCCACGGCAAACAAGGCGACTACGAAGGTGAGAGAGGTTCCACCCGATGACTGCGACAACAGGGCCGACGCCACCCATCGCGCACGAGGCCGACTTCGACACCGCGCCCGGGCTGCTCGACGGCGCGAAGACGCTGGAGCTGACCGCCGAACGCTGCGACCTGGCCTACTGGTTCACCGACGTGGCGCAGGGCACCCTGCGCGGCCGGGGCGCCACCGGGCACACCGCGGACGCGGTCATCCCGGACTTCATGAAGGAGCCGGGTCCGCTGCGTGAGGCGATGGTGCTGGAACTCGGCTACCGCTCGCTGGCCGAGGAGATCGCCACCCGGCTGCTCGCCCACTACGTGGACCGCGCGCCCGGCGTGCCGGAGCTGGAGTTCTACGCCACCCAGATGATCGACGAGGCCCGGCACTCCCGGGTCTTCCGCAACCACCTCGCCGAACTGGGCATGCCCCGCGAGACGTTGGTCGCCGACATCGCGGAGATGTCCGCCGACTACCGCCGCCGCGTGCTGGACCCGGTGGAGGAGTTCACCCTCGACATCATCCGCGACCAGGGCGACTTCGCCGGCGGCGTGGCCGTGTTCACCATCGTCATCGAGGGCGTGCTGGCACCGGCGGCCGAGCTGAGCGAACGCAAGTGGGACCGGCTCGACCCGGCCGCCGCCGAGTTGTCCCGGACGGCCGCCATCGACGAGATCCGGCACCTGGCGGTCGGCAGCGCGATCCTGCGCGACCATCTGGTCGCCCACCCCGAGTACCGGCCCCGGCTGATGGAGATCCTGCGCGCCGGCCGCAAGCTGTGGGACGAGGTGCCCGACCGGGAGTTCGTGATCCACCGCGAGGAGCTGTTCCAGCAGGGCATGGAGCAGCACGCGGACGTGGTCGGCGACTACGAGCTGTGGCCCGGCCGCCGCATGCTCGACACCACGCCCGAGGAGCGCTACGACACCGCCGAGCGCTGGACGGACGAGATGGCCGAGGTCCGCATGGCCTACATGGGCCTCGAGGACGCCGTCGGCATCCTGTCCGGGAAGGGCTGAGGGCGCCGTGGCGGCGGCCCGTCGGCCGGCGGCACCGGCCCGCCCGCCCGCACCCGCGGCCGTGCTGTGCGGGGTGGGCGGCTGGGTGCCGCCGAGGGAGGTGACCAACGCCGAGCTGAGCCGGCGGCTGGACACCTCGGACGAGTGGATACGCTCCCGGACCGGTATCCGCGAGCGGCGGATGATCAACCCCGGCGAGGCCACCTCCGACCTGGCGGTGGAGGCCGGACGGCTGGCGCTGAAGTCGTCCGGCGAGGCGGACGCCGACGCCGTGGTGCTGGCGACCACCACACCCGACCGGCCGTGCCCCGGCACCGCGCCCGAGGTGGCGCACCGGCTCGGCCTGACCGGCGCGGCGGCGTTCGACGTCTCGGCGGTGTGCACCGGCTTCCTGTACGCGCTGGCCGCCGGCCAGGGCCTGATCGCCGCGGGCACCGCCCGCCGGGTGCTGGTGATCGCGGCGGACGCGTTCACCACGATCATCGACCCGGCCGACCGCGGCACGGCGGTGATCTTCGCCGACGGCGCGGGCGCGGTGGTGCTGCGCGCGGGCGGGCCCGACGAACCGGGCGCGCTCGGCCGGGTGGTGCTGGGCAGCGACGGCGAGCGGGCGGAGCTGATCCAGGTGCCGGCCGGCGGCTCCCGGCAGCGCTCCACCGGCCGACCCGCGCCGGCGCGGGACCACTACTTCCAGATGCGCGGCCGTGAGACGTTCCGGCAGGCCGTCGGGCACATGTCGGCGGCCTCCCGGGCGGCGGTCGCCGACGCCGGCTGGCGGCTGGCGGACGTGGACCGGGTCGTCGCGCACCAGGCGAACGCCCGCATCCTGGCGGCCGTAGCCGACGAGTTGGAGCTGGCCGAGGACCGGCTGCTGTCGAACATCGCGCACGTCGGCAACACAGGCGGGGCCAGCATCCCGCTGCTGCTCGCCCAGGCGCAGGAGGGTCTGCCGTCGGTGTCCGGAGGTCGGCTCGCGGCCGGCGACCGACTGCTGCTGACCGCCTTCGGCGCGGGCCTTGCCTGGGGCGCCACCGCCCTGCTCTGGCCCGACCTGCCCGGCTGACCCGCCCGGCCGACCGGGCCTGGAACAACGTCCAAGACCCCCGAACCACAACGCACCCCACAAGAAGGAGAACGCCGTGTTCGACACTCTCAGGAACATCCTCGTCGACAAGCTCAAGGTCAGCCCGGACCTGATCACCGCCGAGGCCACGCCCGAGGAGATCGACCTCGACTCGCTGGCCATCGTCGAGCTGTCCCTGGTCCTCCAGAAGGAGTTGGGCATCGAGATCAGCGACGACGAACTGACCGAGGCCGAGACCGTTGGCGACATCGTCCGGCTGATGGACGAGCGGAGTGCCAGGGTCTGATGGCTGCCACGTCCGGATTCGAGGCGGCCGTCACCGGACTGGGAATGGTCACCCCCGCCGGGGTGGGCACCAAGGAGAACTGGTCGGCCGTCCGCGCGGGCGTCTCCCGCGCGGCGGTCGACCCGTCCCTGGACCCGAGTCCGGTCCAACTGGCCTGTCGCGTCACCGAGTTCGACGCCGGACGGCTGCTCGGCGAGCGGCGCGCGCTGCGACTGGACCCGTTTGTCCACTTCGCGCTCGTCGCCGCTGCCGAGGCGCTGTCCGACGCCGGACTCGACCCGGCCACCTGGGACGGCGCCCGGGTGGGCGTCGTCCTGGGCACCGCCGACGGCGGGCCGGGCACGGTGGAGGCCCAGCACCGCGTGATGCTGGAGGAGGGCGGGCGCTGGGTGTCCCCGCTGCTGCTGCCGATGCAGCTGCCCAACATGCTCGCCGGGCAGCTCGCCATCGAGTACGGCTGCACGGGGCCGAACCTGGTGGTCGCCACGGCCTGCGCCTCCGGCGCGAGCGCCATCGGCACCGCGCGCGACCTGCTCGCCGCCGACCGCTGCGACGTCGTGCTCACCGGCGGCAGCGAGGCCATGCTGACGCCGCTGCTCATGTCGGGCTTCGCGCAGATGGGCGCGCTGTCCCGGCGGCAGGACGACCCGGCGGCGGCCTCCCGGCCGTTCGACGCCGACCGGGACGGCTTTGTCGCCGGGGAGGGCGCCGGCGTGCTCGTCATGGAACGCGCCGCGGACGCCCGGGCGCGCGGCGCCACCGTGCACGGCCGGATCGTCGGCTACGGCGCCAGTGCCGACGCCCACCACATGACCAAGCCGCGCGCCGACGGCCGCGGCACCGAGGCCGCCGTGCGGGCGGCGCTGGCCGACGCCGGCCTGGAGCCGTCGGCGATCGGCCACGTCAACGCGCACGGCACCGCGACCCCGCTCAACGACCTGGTGGAGGGCCGCATGATCGAACGGGTGCTGCCGCACGGCCCGCGGGTCACCTCCACCAAGGGCGTGACCGGGCATCTGCTCGGCGCCTCCGGCGCGATCGAGACGATCTACACCCTGCTGGCCCTCAAGCACGGCGTGGCCCCGCCGACCGCCAACCTGACCCGGCGCGACGACCGCATCGACATCAACGTGTCCGCCCGACAGGAGCCGCTGGAGACGGAGTTCGCGCTCAACAACTCCTTCGGCTTCGGCGGCCAGAACGCCGTCCTGGTCGCCGCCGCCCCCTGACGACCGGCCGACCGGCCCCGGGCCGCGTCGGCGGACCCTGTCAGCGGGCCGTCAGCGACCCGTCAGGAGGCGGTCAAACACCCCTGCGACGCTGCGTCAAGACACCTGTACCCAGCGCTATCACCCGCGCGCCACCCGACGCACACCGACCCAGCCCGACCCAGAGAGAAAACGGGAGACTCCCCATGACGACCTACAGCCCGACGACCGGGGCGGCGGCGACGGCCGCGCCCGAGGCGGCCCGCCCGCTGCGTATGTTCCTCACCCTCGACGCCGTCGTCACCGGCGGCAACGGTCTGATCTACCTGGCGCTGTCCGGCCCGGTCGGCGACCTGCTGGGCCTGAACTCCGGCTTCCTCGTCGGTATCGGCGCCTTCCTGCTGGCCTACGGCGTCTTCGTCGGCGCGCTGGCGGCCCGGCCGGTGCCGCCGGTCACCGGCACCAAGCTGGTCATCGACGCCAACGCGCTGTGGGCGGTGGCGAGCATCGCCGCGCTGCTGCTGTGGCTGGAGCCGAGCGCGGTCGGCGCGTTCTGGATTCCGGCGCAGGCCCTCGTGGTGGGCGCGTTCGCCGCGCTCCAGCACGTCTCGCTGAAGAAGATGCGCGAGGCGGGCGTACGCTGAGCCGCCTTCCCGCGCCCGCGACGAAGGGGCGGTACCGGTCTCCCGGTACCGCCCCTTCCGCGTCGCCGCCGCCCGGCGTCAGCTCCGGGCGAAGTCCAGCAGGTCGCGGGTGAGGCGTTCGGCGTGTGTCACGAAGAGGCCGTGTGCCGCGCCCTCGTAGACCTCGAGACGGGCGTCCGGCAGCAGTTCGGCGGTGGGCGGCCCGCACAGCGCGAACGGACTGCCGACGTCGGCGTCGCCGTGCACCACCAGCGTCGGCACGTCCACCTTGGGGAGCTCGGCGCGGAAGTCCTCGGTCAGCAGCGTCCGGTACAGCGCATCCGCGGCGTGCGGTGAGGTGTCCAGCGCGATGCGCGCGTAGTGCGCGCGGAGTTCGGCGGAGACCGGCACGCTGTCCGCGTCGGCCGCCGGACCGCCGAAGAACGGCAAGGTCAACTCGGCCAGGAAGCGCGCCCGGTCGGCGCGCATCGCGGCGAGGACGGGTTCGTAGTCGGCCGGGGCGAGACCGTGCGGGTTGTCGTCGGCGCGGGAGAGGAACGGCGTCGTCGACGCGGCCAGCACCAACCGGCTCACCCGGCGCGAGCCGTGCCTGGTGAGGTGGCGGACCGCCTCGCCGCCGCCCATGGCGTAGCCGACGAGCGTGACGTCCCGCAGGTCGAGGGCGTCCAGCACGGCGGCGAGATCGTCGGCGAGGGTGTCGTAGTCGTAGCCGTTCCAGGGGCGGTCCGAGCGGCCGCAGCCGCGTCGGTCGACGGCCACCGTGCGCAGCCCCGCGGCGGCCAGCGGGCCCGCCTGGTGCTCCCACTGCCGGGAGTCGAGCATGGCGGTGGCGAGCAGCACGACGGGCGGGCCGCTCCCCCAGTCCTGTACGTGCAGCCGGGTGCCGTCGCCGGCCACGACGGTCGGCGTGTGGTTCCGGTCGGTCATCTCCTCGTCCTCTCTTCTCACCAGGTCACCGGGAGGCCGTGCAGGCCGTAGAACACCGTCTCGCGGCGGAACGGGACGTCCTCGCGGGCGCAGGCCAGCCGCAGTCCGGGGAAGCGGGTGAACAGCGAGCGCAGCGCCAGTTCGATCTCCAGGCGGGCGAGCGGCGCGCCGAGGCAGTAGTGCGGTCCGATGCCCCACTGCAGGTGCTCGCTCGTGTCCCGGTGCACGTCGAGCCGGCCGGGGTCGGGGAAGACCTCCTCGTCCCAGTTGCCGCCGGGGATGGAGACGACCACGGCGTCGCCCTTCGCCATTCGCACGCCGCCCACCTCCATGTCCTCCAGGCACATGCGGAGGATGGCGTCCTGCGAGATGGACCAGTAGCGCATCGACTCCTCGATGTACTGCGGCAGCAGCTTGCCGTCGTCGGCCAGCACCTCCTCGCGCAGCGAGTCGTCCAGCAGCAGGCTCAGCGTGCTCAGCGCGATCTGGTTGGTGGTGGTCTCGTGGCCGGCGACCAGCACGAGCGTGCTGACGCCCATCGCCTCGTCGACGGTGATCCGACCGTCGTTCACGTGCCCGGCCAGCTTGCTCATGATGTCGTCCGCGGGCTCGTGCCGCTTGTGTTCGATGAGGCCGCGCAGGATGCCGGTCAGTTCGAGGTAGGCGTGGTAGGAGCGCTCGGGGTCGCCCTGGCCGATGGTCACCCGGGTGAGCGCGACGAACTCGTGCGAGCGCTCGGCGGGCACGCCCAGCAGGCGGGCGATGACCAGCGTCGGCAGCCGGGTGGAGAAGTTCTCGCAGAGGTCGGCCGGCCGGTCCTGGGCGGCGAGCCCGTCCAGCAGTTCGTCGATCAGCTGCTGGATGCCCGGGGTGAGCGTCCGGACGCGCCGGGCGGTGAACTCGGAGGTGATCAGCGTGCGCAGCCGCCCGTGCTCGGGCGGGTCCATCCGCAGGAAGGAGCTGGGGCGTTCGCCCGGCGGCAGCTGGATGCGCACCGGTGCGCCCTCCAGCCCCTCGTCGGCGCTCATCCGCGGGTCCATCAACGCCTGTCTCACATCCGCGTGCCGGGTCACCAGCCAGGCCCGGCGCGCCGGTACGGCACCCTCGGGGATGCGCACCGCGCACGGCGGCTGGGCGCGCAGCTCGGCCAGCTCCGGTGGCACGCTCATCGGGCAGGTCCGCTTGAAGGGCCAGTCGAGCACGTTCTCCTGGCTGTCCAGCGTTTGGTTGTCCGGCATACGGGACGCTCCTTCGGCTGATCCGGGGGTGGCGGTGCGTCATGCCGTGACCGGCCGCGTCCGGCTTCGAGGCGCGGCGCTGCTGCGCGTGCCGGGCCGTCGCGACGGTCGGACGCTGCCGGTGCGGCATTGTGCGGGTGCGGGCACCTCCGGCCGGACGGGTAGGCCGGGCCGAGGGCGCCCACGCGTACTGTGCGGACCGCGCCTGACGCGGTTCTGACCCGCCGCTGACCTGCGGGGGTGGCGCCCGTCCCGGGGCCACGACGACCGCCCCGCCCGCCCCTTCGACGGGGACGGGCGGGGCGGCGGCGCGGTGGCGGCGCGGTGGCGGCGTGGTGGGACGCGGGTCAGCCGACGGGCGTGGCGAGGCGGTCGAGGTGGCGGGCGAAGTCGCCGGTGACCGCGGCGGCGTGGTTGTCGATGTAGAAGTGCCCACCGGAGAACTCGCGGTGGCCCAGGTAGCGGGGGCTGCGGACCCGCCAGTGGGTCATCGCGTCCGGGCTCTCCTGCAGCGGGTCGGAGCGACCGCCGTAGGAGACGAGCGGGCAGTTCACGGTACGGCCGTCGTCCTCGTACTGCGCGGCGACCAGCAGGTCGGCACGCAGCGCCGGGACGACCAGCGCCAGCATCTCCGGGTTGTCGTAGATCTCGGCCGGGAAGGAGCCCAACTTCTTGATCCACTCGACGAGTTCCGGCTCCGGCATCCGGCTCTGCTCCTCGGTGGGCTGGAAGAAGCCGATCGGCGACCAGCCGGAGGTGCCGAGCAGCGCCGGGGCGGGCAGGCCGTCCTCCTCCAGCCGCACGGTCAGCCGGTAGGCGAGCTGGGCGCCGAGGCAGTGGCCGAAGAAGGCGAACGGCCGGTCGTCGAGCTCCGCGACGACCGCCTCGTAGAGTGCGTCGAGCAGCGGGTCCCAGCGGTCGAAGCTCTGCTCCTCACGGCGGTTGTGGCGGCCCGGCAGCGTGACGGCCTGCGCGGCGACCGTGGGCGGCAGCAGCTCGCCCCAGTCCCGGTAGATGATCGCCCCGCTGCCGGCGTGCGGCAGCAGGAACAGTCGGGTGGTCGCCTCGTCGGCGGGCTCCACGGGGTGGAACCAGTGGCCCTCGGCGGACATCTCCGATGCCGGACTCTCCAACACGGTCTCTCCTCGGGTTCGTTCGGGCGTGTGCGGCGGGTGTGGTGCGTGCGGCGGGTATGGCGTGTGTGGCGCGCGTGTGTGGGTACGTGCCGAGGGCCGGTCAGTCGGCGGAGGCCTCGCGGAGCGCCGGCAGCAGCCGTTCGGCGATCTGCGCGAGCTGCGGCGCCGGGTCGAGCGAGCCGATCCGGATCACGATGTGCCGGGCGCCCTCCCTGACGTAGCCGGCCAGCCACTCGGCGCACTCCTCCGCGCTGCCCCAGCCGTAGGCCTGGATGGTCGACATGGCCTGGAGGGTGCGGCCGTAGTAGTGCTCGATGTAGTGCTCCAGCTCCTTCTTCGCGGCGTCGGCGTTGTCGTCGACGGTGAGCGTCGCGTACAGGCCGGGCGTGACGGCGTCCGCCGGGCGGCCCTCGGCCACGGCGAGTTCGGCGATCCGCCGGCGGGCGTGGCCGTAGGACTCGGCGGACGGCAGGAACGGCAGCCAGCCGTCGTAGTGCCGCGCCACCCGGGCCAGTACGCGCGGGGTGTCGCTGCCGGCCAGCCACAGCGGCGGGCCGCCGGGGGTGAGCGGACGCGGCAGCCGGTCCAGGCCCTCGGCCTGCCAGTGCCGCCCGGCGAAGTCGCTTTCCGCGCCCGCCTCGTGGCTGCGCCAGGCGGTCCGCCACAGCCGGACGATCTCGTCCAGCCGCCCGGCCCGGCCGGCGAACGAGGCGCCGACGGCCGCGAACTCCTCCTCGGTCTCCGGCACCGGGAAGCCCGATCCGAGCCCGAGCACCAGCCGGGAGCCGCAGACGTGGTCGAGCGCGGAGAGCATGTTGGCGCCGATCAGCGGGTGCCGCAGCGCCGGGGTGAGGGCGGCGGTGCCCAGCGTGATCCGGTCGGTGGCGGCACCGGCGGCGGCAAGCACCACCAGCGGGTCGAGGCGGGGGCGGGCGATCAGCGAGTCGCCCGTCCACAGCGAGTCGAAGCCCAGCTCCTCGGCGCGGCGCGCGAAGTCGAGCAGCGGGTTGGCCGCGAAGTCGCCGGTGATGGCCTGCTCCCGGGTCGGCAGCAGGACGCCGACACTCAGCGGTGTGCGAGGCGTGTGCATGGGGATGCGTCCCTTCGGGGTACGGGGTCGGACATTCAGCCGGCCGACTTCTGCAGGCGGTCGCGCACCTCGCGGCGCAGCACCTTGCCGGACGGGTTGCGCGGCAGGGCGTCGGCGAAGTGGTAGGCGCAGGGGATCTTGTAGTCGGCGATGCGGCCGTGCAGGAACGTCATCAGCTCGCGCGGCGTCGCGGTCGCGCCGGGCCGCAGGACGACCTGCGCGTGGACCATCTCGCCCCACCGCGGGTCCGGCAGCCCGACCACCGCGCAGTCCGCGACCGCCGGATGCTCGGAGAGCTGCTTCTCCACCTCGGCCGGGTAGATGTTCTGGCCGCCCGCGATGATCGTGTCGTTGATCCGGTCGCAGAGGAACAGGTAGCCGTCCGCGTCCAGGTAGCCGGCGTCGCCCATGTGCAGCCACTCGCCGACGAGCGTGGCCGCGGTGGCCTCCGGCAGGTTCCAGTAGCCGAGCATCCGGGAGGGCGCGCGGACGCAGACCTGGCCGATCTCGCCCGGCGGCAGCTCCCGCCCCTCCCGGTCGACGATCCGCAGCTCGTTGCCGGGGCAGGCCCGGCCCGCGGAGGTCAGCAGCGGGCTGCCGGGGCGGTGCGCCTCGGGCGGCAGGCAGACGGCCACGCTGCCGGTCTCGGTGCTGGCGTAGATCTGCGCGAGTTCGCAGCCGAAGACCTCCATGCTCCGGCGCAGCAGCCCCTCCGAGATCGGCGCGGCGCCGTAGGCGATCTTCCGCAGCGAGCGGAACGTCTCCGGTCCGGCGCCGGGCTCGTCGAGCATCATCCGGAGCATGGCGGGCGCGGCGAACGTCGTGGTCACGCCGTGGGTCTCGATGAGCCGCACGGCGTCCTGCGGGAAGAACATCCGCATCACGACGTTCGTCGCGCCGGCGCAGAAGCCGTGCAGGAACCAGCCGAGTCCGGCGATGCCGAAGCCGGGCAGGGAGATGAGGTTGACGTCGTCGGCCCGCCAGTCGATCCACTCCACGCCGGCCTCGGCCATCGCCGCCGGGAGGGTGAAGAAGCTGCGCTGGGCCAGCACCACGCCCTTGGGCAGTCCGGTGGTGCCGCTGGTGTAGATCTGGGCGACGGCGTCGTCGGGGCCGGTGCCGGGGTCGAGGTCGTCGTCCGGGCTGTCGGCGGACCAGGCGCGCAGTCCGGCGTCCCGCTCCGGGGCGGGGTCGGCGGCAGCGTCGGGCCCGTCTGCCACGTCGGTGGTCACCACGCGTCGCAGCGCGGGGAGTTCGGCCCGGACGCGTTCGGCGGTTCCGCGGAACTCCCGCTCCGTGAAGAGGACTTCGGCACCGGAGTCGCGCAGGATGTGGTCGACCTCGCCGGCCGTGAGCCGCCAGTTGACGGGGACGATCACCGCGCCCGCCTTGGCGCAGGCCAGCACCAGCGCGTAGTAGTGCTCGGACTCCCGGCCCAGGTAGGCGACGCGGGCTCCGGCGGTGACGCCGTCGGCGAGCAGCGCGTGCGCGAGCCGGTTGCTCCAGCGGTGCAGCGCGGCGTAGTCGACGACCCGGTCCTCGCAGCGCACGGCGGGGTGGTCGGCCCGGTCTCGGGCGTGCCGGGCGGAGCGGTGGCTGAGCGTCCAGCCGTCCCGGTCGGTCGCGGGGGTGGCAGAAGTGCCAGGGGTGGCGGGTGTGGTGTGTGTGGTGGTCATGCCGCCGCCTCCTGCGGGACGAGTCGGCCGTGCAGGAAGTCGCTCAGCTCGCGCACGGACGGGTGGTCGAAGGCGAGAGAGGCCGGCAGCGAGAGCCCGAACGCCTTCTCCAGACCGCCCCTGACCTCCATTCCCATCAGCGAGTCCAGACCGAGGGAGACGAACTTCGCGTCGTGGTCCAGCGGGTCGTCCGGGGCCATCCGCAGTGCGGCGGCGACCTTCCCGGCGACCAGCGCGGTGATCTGCTCACCGCGCTCCCGTGCGGGCAGCTTCAGCAGCTCGGCCACGTCGACGGCGGCCTCGCCGTCCTCGTCCGCGTCGCCGACGCCGACCAGCCGCTCGTAGAGGCGGTTGTCGACGGGCGTGGCCTCGGTGTACCGCCGCCAGTCGACCTCGCCGACCACCCGGCGCACGGCGCCGCTGCCGATCATGCCCTCCAGGGCGCGCAGGGCACGAGTGGGCGAGAAGAACTGGATGCCGCCGCGCACGATCTCCCGGCCCAGGTTGTCGTCGAGCCGGGCCGACATGCCCACACTCGCCCAGGCACCCCAGTTCGCCGCCGTCGCGGGCAGGCCGGAGGCGGCGCGCCACTCGGTGAGCGCGTCGAGGAACGCGCTGGCACCCGCGTAGTGCGCCTGGGTGGCGCCGCCGATGACCGAGGCGATGGAGGAGTAGCAGACGAAGAAGTCCAGTTCGGGCAGATGAGCGGTGGCCTCGTGCAGCAGCCAGCCGCCGTAGACCTTCGGGCCGAACTGCTCGTCGATCTCCTCCCAGGTCAGCGCCGACACCAGTTGCTTGCCGATCGCACCGGCGGCGTGCACCACACCGCCCACCGGGACGTCCAGCGCGTCGAGTTCGCCGCTCAGCCGGGCCACGTCGGCCGCGCGGCCGACGTCGGCGCGGGGGAGGTGGACGGCGGCCCGCTCGGAGAGTTCCGCCAGCACCTCGGCGGCCTCCGGGGTCGGCCGGCCGCTGCGGCTGACCAGCGCCAGATGGCGGGCACCGGCGTCGACCAGCGCACGCGCGGTGACCAGGCCGAGTCCGCCCAGACCGCCGGTGACGACGTACAGCCTGTCCGCCCGCACCCGGGTGCCGGACGGCTCCGGCGTGCCGGTCTCCGGGAGCAGCACGGGCACCGCTCGCGGACCGTCCTCGCGAGCCAACAGCCTCAGCGCCTCGTCGAGTTCGTCGAGCGTGACGGGCTCGGCCGTGGCTCCGGGGGCGGCCGTACGGGCGGCGGCCGGTGCGGCGGCGGTCCGGCCCTCGGGCGCGGGGGCGACGTCGGCCGCCCGGACGGTGAGCGTGCGGCGCAGGGCGCCCTCGGCGCGCACCAGGACCCGGTCGCCGACGGCCGTCCCTTCGACGCCGGGGCCGACGTCCGTCACCGTGCCGTACGCGCCACTGCCCAGCGGCGCACCCGGCTCCTCGGCGGCCCGCCGCACGTCGTCGCCGGTGAGCGCGGCGGAGTGCACCGCGACGGTCAACTCACCCTGACCCGCCTTGGGTTCGGTGGCAGGCAGCACAACCGGTCGGTCGTCCTCGGCGGCGTGGACCGCGAAGCCGCCGGCGAACGCAGGGCTCCGGTCGCCCGCCAGCAGTCGGCGGACATGGCGGCGGCCGTCCCGGTAGGCGACCTGGAACTCCCCGCGCTCCTCGGGCAGTTCGCCGACGAGCAGTTCGTCCACCAGCTCGGTGGGCGGGCCGCCGGGCAGGTCGAGCAGCGTCACACGCAGGTGCGGGTACTCGTTGAGCAGGGTGTGGCCGAAGCCCCACAGGGTGGCGGCGGCCAGTCGGTCGCCCACGCCCGGTGCGTCGCCGGGGAGGAGTTGGGCACGTTCGGTGACCAGCCACAGCCGCGGCGAGCCGCCGGCGGCGTCCAGCGCGGCGACCGTGGCCAGCAGCGAGCGGTAGTTGCGTTCGCACTCGGCCCGCAGCCGATCGGCGGCACCGTCGGCGGCACCGACGTTCTCCGCGTCGTCCCCGGCGCCGTGGTGCCAGAACCAGCAGACGTCGGTGACCGAGGCGTCCAGCGGGGCGCCGCTGATGTCCGTCGTCGCGGTGAGGCGGATTCCGGCCCGCTCGGCTGACGCCGTCAGCGTCTCGGCGTCGGCGCAGGGCGGCAGTACCGCCACCGCGTGACGCGCGCCGTCGGCGGTGCCGGTGGGCGCGGCGGTGCGGCGCAGCCAGCGCGGCCGGTGCAGGAAGTGCCGTCCGGCGCCCGCGACTTCGGCGGTGCGTGCCAGTCGGACGCCGGTCAGCTCGGCCACCGGATCGTCGCCGTCCCACAGGGTGACGTCGGCGGTGCGCTCGACGACCGGGGCGCCGTCGGCGTGCGCCGCCTCGGGCCCGGCGGCGGTGAGGCTCGCCGCGACCGTGAGCCGGCTGCCGCGCGGCTTCTTGTGCAGCCGTACGGCGGCGAAGCCGACGGGTCGCAGCGCGGGGCCGTCCGGCTGGTCGACTGTCAGCGTGTGCAGGGCGCCTTCCAGGACCGGCAGCGGCAGTTGCTGGAGGCCGCCGGCCGGTTCGGTGTCCAGTTCGCCGAGCAGTGTGCCGTCCGGCAGGCGACCGACCCGGCGCACGGATCGAAGCTCGTCACCGACGTCCTGGCCGGCGGCGGTGAGGTCGGTGTAGACGTCCACGCCGGGTGTCCAGCGGGCCGCGTCGGCGGCGGTCGACGGCGGCACGAGGTGTTCGGCGGCGGCGGTCGTCGGCTCCAGCAGCGCGGTGACGTGCGTTGTCTCCTCGTCCCCGGCGATGCTCAGCACCGCCACCCGTGCGCGGCCGTCGGGCAGCGGTTCCAGGCGGGTGCGCAGCTCGACGGTGGCGGCGGTGTCGGACTCCTCGGGCAGCGGCAGCGGTGCGGCCACCGTCAGTTCGCGCAGCACCACGCGGGTGTGGCCGTGCACGGCGTCGGCCAGGGCGAGCAGCAGTTCGACCCAGCCCGCGACGGGCAGTTCGGGCCCTCCGGGGCCGCGCAGCCCGCGCAGTGCGCCGAGCTGCTGGGCGCCGCACACGGTCGCGAACTCGCGGACGCCGTCCTCCCGGGGGCGCTCGGCGCCGAGCAGCGGGTGGTGGACGGGCCCGGTGGCCGAACCGGCGCCTGCCGCGCCCGGCTTGCCGACCGGCAGCCAGTGCCGCCTGCGCTGGAAGGCGTAGGTGGGCAGGGTGAGCCGGCCGGGGTCGTGGCCGCGGTGGTAGCCGGACCAGTCGACGGCGAGCCCGGCCGCGTAGTAGTCGGCGAGGGCCCGGACCAGCGTGTCGCCCGTGGTGTCCTTGCGGTGCAGGGACGGCAGCCACAGGTGGTCCTCGACCGGGAGGCAGCGCTTGGCCAGCGCGGTCAGCGCGGTCGCCGGGCCGACCTCGACGAGGGCGTGCCGCCCGCGTTTGGCGAGCGCCCGGACGCCGTCCATGAAGCGCACCGGCTCGCCGATGTGCCGCACCCAGTAGTCGACGTTCCCGATGTCGGAGAGCCGGGCCGCCTTGCCGGTGACGTTCGAGAACAGCGTGATCTGAGGGGCGCGGAAGGTGAGGTCGGCGAGCTCCGCGCGGAACTCGTCGTACACCTCGGCCATCTGCGGGGAGTGGAAGGCGTGCGAGACGGTCAGCCGGTCGACGCGCAGGCCGTCGGCGGTGAGCTTGGCGCACAGGTCGTCGAGGGCGTCGCTGTCGCCGGAGACCACGCACTGGTCGGGCGCGTTGATCGCGGCGAGGGCCAGTCCGGGGTGGTCGGCCAGCAGCGGCTCGACGTCGGCGGCGGACGCGCCGACGGCCGCCATGCCGCCGCGCGCGCGGACCGACTGCATCAGCCGCGACCGCACGGCGACCAGCCGTACCGCGTCCGGCAGGTCGAGGACGCCGGCCACGGCGGCCGCCGTCACCTCGCCGATGCTGTGGCCGATCAGCGCCTGCGGGCGCACTCCCCAGGACATCCACAGCCGGGCCAGGGCGTACTCGAGAGTGAACAGGGCCGGTTGGGTGTGCGAGGTGCGGGCGAGCAGCTCGACGGGGACGTCCCGGTCGGTGATCAGCTCGCGGACGGAGAAGTCCACGTGGTCGGCGAACAGCCGGTCGCACGCGTCGACCTGCTCGCGGAACTCCAATTGGCGTGCGTAGAGCGCGGCGCCCATGCCCGGGTACTGCGAGCCCTGCCCGGTGAACAGGAACGCCGTGCGGCGGATGCGGGAGGACTGGGGGCGGCGCTCGCGTGCCAGCTCCGCGTCGAGGAAGGCGCGCAGCTCGTCGGCGTCGGCGACCGGCGCGGCCAGCCTGCTGGGGAAGTGGGCGCGGCCGACGTGCGCGGTGAAGCACAGCGCGTCGAGGTCGACGTCCGGGCGGTCGTCGAGGAACGCCCGGTAGTTCTCCAGCTGCCCGACCAGCGCGGGCTCGGACTTGGCGGAGACGGTGAACAGCTTCGGCGGCGCCGGGGCCTCCGTCGCGCGCGGCTGCTCGGCGGCGAGCTCCGGGGCCTGTTCGAGGACGGCCGCGCCGATCGTGCCGGCGAATCCGAAGCTGTTCACCAGTGCGCGGCGCACGCCCGGCGGATAGGGGGTGCACTCGGTCGGCACCTTCACCGCGTACACGTCCCAGGGAATCCGACCCGAGGGGTTGCTGAGGTTCAGGTGCGGGTAGATCGTGCCGCTGCCGAGCTGGAGGACGGCCTTGATGACGCCGACGATGCCGGAGGCCGGCTCCATGTGGCCGAGGTTCGTCTTCACCGAGCCGACGAGCAGCGGGTTGTCCCCGTCGTGGCCGGGCGCGAACGCGTCGTTGATGGCGCCGAGTTCGATGGGGTCGCCGAGCGGTGTGCCGGTACCGTGCGCCTCGACGTACTGGATGTCGGCCGGGCCGAGCAGTGCGGCGGCCATCGCGCGGCGCATGACCTCCTCCTGCGCGACGCCGTTCGGTACGGTCAGCCCGGCGCTGTCGCCGTCCTGGCCGACGGCGGTGCCGCGCACCACGGCCAGCACCCGGTCACCGTCCCGCACCGCGTCGGTGAGCCGTTTCAGCACGATGATCCCGCAGCCCTCGGCACGCACGTAGCCGTCGGCGGCCTCGTCGAACGTCTTGCACTGGCCGTCCGGCGCGAGCATGTTGGCGTGGCTGAACATCACCGGGATACGCGGGTGGTGCAGCGCGTTGACGCCACCGCACAGCGCGATGTCCGTCTCCCGGTTCCGCAGTCCCTGCACCGCCATGTGCAGCGCCGCCAACGACGACGAGCAGGCCGTGTCGACGCTGACGCTCGGGCCGCGCCAGCCCAGGAAGTAGGACAGCCGCCCGGAGAGCGGGAACATCGTGATGCCCGACGCCAGATGGCCGTCCAGCTGCTCGTAGGGCAGTGCGTCCAGCTCCAGCGCGTAGTCGATCGAGCTGGCCCCGATGTAGACGCCGCCGTTGCCGCGCCGGGAGGCGCTGGGGTCGATGTTGGCGTGCTCCAGCGCCTTCCAGGCCGTCTCCAGCACCATCCGCTGCTGCGGATCGATGTACTGGGCCTCCTTGGGCGAGATGTTGAAGAACGGCGCGTCGAAGAGGTCGATGCGGTCGAGGAAGCCGCCGCCGGTGGTGCGGATGCGGCCCTTCTCCTCCGGGTCCGGGCTGGCCGGGTCGCTCGGCGAGAAGCGCTCGACGTCCCAGCGGTCCTCCGGCAGCGGACTGATGCCGGAGGCGCCGTCGCGGAGCAGCGCGTCGAACTCCTCCGGGGAGTCGCAGCCGCCCGGGAAGCGCAGCCCGATGCCGACGACGGCGATCGGCTCGTGCTTGGCGGTCAGCAGCTCGTCGGCGTCCGCGGCGGACTCCAGGGCAGGAGCCAGCGCGGAACGCAGATAGGCGTCGAGTGCGGCGGGGCGTTCGGCGGGGCGTTCGGCGGTCACGCGGAGACCTCCAGCGCGTTGTCGAGGTAGGCCACGAGCTGTTCGATCGTGGGCTGGTTGAACAGCGCGGTGGCGTCGATGTCCAGGCCGAGTTCGCGCTCCAGGCCCTGCTTGACGTCCATCAGCCGCAGCGAGGTCAGCCCGAGGTCGAAGAAGCTGACGTCGACCGGCAGCTCCTCGTCCTCGTCCATCAGCAGCACTCGGCGGAACGCGGTGAGGGCCAGGTCCTCCAGGGCCTCGGCGCGCTCCTGCGGCGGAAGTCCGCGGAGGCGTTCCTGTGTCAGGGCGGCGTTTGTCATCTCGGCCCCCGTAGTCCGGCGGTTGGGAAGGGTTGTGCGCCCAGGCAAACAGGACGAACTGACAGCCACCTGATGAGCACCTGATGCCGCGCTGATCGGACGTCGGTTCCTGCCGACACGACAGACCCCCGGCGCCGGGGCGCCGGGGGTTCGGGTCGTCCGGGTCGTTCGGGCCGCGGGTCAGCCCAGGTCGCGGCCCACCGGGCGCATCCGCCGCCACAGCACGGCGGCGCACGCCGCGAACACCACCAGCGGCACCAGGCCCAGCACGAACGCCTCCCCGTAGGAGTCGCCGCGCGCCAGCGCCGGGAAGAACACCGTGCCCGCGATGGCGACGCCGAGGGCCGCGCCGCCCTCCTGCATGGTGTTGACGGCGCCGGAGGCCGACGCCGCGTGCTCGCCCGCCACACCCGCCAGCACGGCACCGGTCAGCGGGCCCGTGGTCATACCCATGCCGAGGCCGGCGACCAGCAGCGCCGGGATCGTCCACACCGCGCTGGTGCCCTCCCCCAGCGCGAGCACCAGCACACCCAGCAGCACGTAGCCGACCCCGAGCGTCACCGGGCCGAGCCCGGTCGCCCGCGGGCCGATCCGCGCCGACAGCAGCGACGCCCCGAAGTAGCCGATTCCCAGCGGCAGGAACAGCAGACCCGACTCCAGCGGCGAGTAGCCCCGGCCCTGCTGGAGGAAGTAGGCCAGCAGGAAGAAGAAGGAGCCCATCGCCATGAAGTAGCTGACCAGCGCGACAAGTCCGACGGAGAAGCTGCGCTGCCGGAACAACGCGAGGTCCACCAGCGGCGAGCCGCCCTGCCGGGTCAACCGCCGCAGATGCGCCACGAACAGCCAGAACAGCGGGACGGAGGCCGCCAGCGCGGCCCACCCCCACACCGGCCAGCCGCTCTCGTGCCCCTGCACCAGCGGGTACACCACGGCGACCAGCGCGACCGTCACCAACACCGCGCCGACGAGGTCCAGTCGGGCGCGGCCGTCGCCTCGCGACTCCGGCACCACGCGGGCCGTGAAGAACAGCGCGACGGCGCAGACCGGCAGGTTGATCAGGAAGATCGTGCGCCAGCCCAGCCCGGCGATGTCGCTGCTGATCAGGACACCGCCGACCAGTTGGCCGAACACCCCGGCCAGTCCGACGGCCAGCCCGTAGGCGTTGAACGCCTTGCCGCGCTGCTCGCCCTCGTACGTCGAGCTGAGGATGCCGAGCACCTGCGGTACCAGCAGCGCCGCCGCGATCCCCTGCGCCACGCGGGCGGCGATCAGCGCCTCCGGGCTGCCGGCGATGCCGCAGGCCAGGGAGGCCAGCGTGAACAGCGCCAGGCCGAGCGCGTACATGCGGCGGCGCCCGTACAGGTCGCCCAGCCGGCCGCCGGTGATCATTCCGGCGGTGAAGGCGACGCCGTAGCCGATGATCACCATCTGCGCCTGCGCGGTACTCGCGCCGAGATCGCTCTGGATCGACGGCACGGCGACGTTCACGATGAAGTAGTCGAGGACGGTGATGAAGGCGCCGGTCAGCACGACCAGGAGGGTGGCCCAGGAGGCCGCTCCGCCCGGCGGCGCCATGGTCGGTCGGGTCGACGAGCTGCCGGCGGCGGGGGCCGGCTGTGCCTCGGTGGTCATGTGTGAAGCTCCAGGTCGATGGCGTGGGTTGGTCAGCCCTACCGGACCTTGACCGCTCCCGCTGACGTAGCGCTGACGCACCGCTGACACGTCCCCGACCCCGCCCCTTCCCGCTTCCTGGGGC
>NZ_VJYK02000589.1 GCF_007097205.2 Streptomyces alkaliterrae | reverse complement strand
CCGGGGCTCCGCCCCGGACCCCGATCACGGCATGGCGGCCGCTTGTCCTCAAACGCCGGACGGGTCCTCAAACGCCGGACGGGCTGAGTTCGGCCCGTCCTGGGGGCCAGCCTCCAGGAAGCGGGAAGGGGAGGGATCGGGAGACCCCCGCCGGAGGCGTTACGCCGGGTGGTCGCCGACCAGCGTGACGGCTTCCGCGCGCTCCCCGCGCTCCGTGATCTCACCCGCCACCCACGCCTCGACCCCGCGGTCCGCCAGCGTCTCCAGCGCCGCGTCCGCCGACGCGCCCGGCACGATCGCGATCATGCCGACGCCCATGTTCAGCGCCTTCTCGATCTCGGGCCGCTCCATCGCGCCCAGCTCCGCCGTGGCGCGGAAGACCGGCGCCGGCGTCCACGTGGCGCGGTCGACGGTGGCGTGCAGCCCGTCGGGGATGACGCGGGCGAGGTTCGCCGCGAGTCCGCCGCCGGTGACGTGGGAGAAGGCGTGCACCTCGGTGGTGCGGGTGAGCGCCAGACAGTCCAGGGAGTAGATGCGGGTGGGCTCCAGCAGTTCCTCGCCGAGGGTGCGGCCGAAGTCGGGGACCTCGCGGTCCAGCGACCAGCCGGCCCGCTCCAGGAAGACCTTGCGGACGAGCGAGTACCCGTTGGAGTGAAGCCCGGAGGACGCCATGTTGATGACGACGTCACCCGAACGGATACGGTCGGCGCCCAGCAGCCGGTCGGCTTCCACGACGCCGGTGCCCGCGCCGGCAACGTCGTACTCGTCCGGTCCGAGGAGGCCGGGGTGTTCGGCGGTCTCGCCGCCGACGAGCGCGCAGCCGGCGAGCACGCAGCCTTCCGCGATGCCCTTGACGATGGCGGACACCCGCTCGGGGTGCACCTTGCCGACGCAGATGTAGTCGGTCATGAACAGCGGTTCGGCACCGCAGACGACGAGGTCGTCCACGACCATGGCGACCAGGTCGCGGCCGATGGTGTCGTGCACGTCCATGCGCTGGGCGATGGCGACCTTGGTGCCGACGCCGTCGGTGGCGGAGGCGAGCAGCGGACGCTCGTAGCGCTTGAGCGCGGAGGCGTCGAAGAGTCCGGCGAAGCCGCCGAGCCCGCCGAGGGACTCGGGGCGCTGCGCCTTGCGCACCCACTCCTTCATGAGTTCCACGGCCCGGTCGCCGGCCTCGATGTCGACGCCCGCACTCGCGTAGGTCACCGGCGCGGTCGGGTCGCCTGCGGTCTCGTTCATGTCTCTCCGTCGACGAGTTCGGGGGTGGGTGGTTCAAGTGGGTGG
>NZ_VJYK02000588.1 GCF_007097205.2 Streptomyces alkaliterrae | reverse complement strand
GACACGTTCCACCCCGCCCGGCAAGCCGCACGAAAGGCCGCAGACCCGTGACCACCGAAGCGTTTGTGTACGACGCCGTCCGCACCCCGCGAGGGCGGGGCAAGGCCAACGGCGCCCTGCACGGCACCAAGCCGATCGACCTGGTGGTGGGGCTGATCCACGAGATCCGCCGCCGCTTCCCCGACCTCGACCCGGCGGCCGTCGACGACGTCGTCCTCGGCGTCGTCAGCCCGCACAGCGACCAGGGCTCGGACATCGCGAAGATCGCCGCGATCGCCGCCGGCCTCCCGGACACCGTCGCCGGCGTCCAGGAGAACCGCTTCTGCGCCTCCGGCCTCGAAGCCGTCAACATGGCCGCCGCCAAGGTGCGCTCCGGCTGGGAGGACCTGGTCCTGGCCGGCGGCGTGGAGTCGATGTCCCGGGTGCCGCTGGGCAGCGACGGCGGCGCCTGGGCCATGGACCCGATGACCAGCTTCGAGACGAACTTCGTCCCGCAGGGCATCGGCGCCGACCTCATCGCCACCGTCGAGGGATTCAGCCGCCGCGACGTCGACGAGTACGCCGCGCTCTCCCAGGAGCGAGCTGCCCAGGCGTGGAAGGAGGGCCGCTTCGACCGGTCCGTCGTGCCGGTGGTCGACCGCGCCGGGCTGACCGTGCTCGACCGCGACGAGCACCTGCGCCCCGGCACCACCGCCGACTCGCTTGCCAAGCTCAAGCCGTCCTTCGCCGACATCGGCGAACTCGGCGGCTTCGACGCCGTCGCGCTGAAGAAGTACCACTGGGTCGAGCGCATCGACCACGTGCACCACGCCGGCAACTCCTCCGGCATCGTCGACGGCGCCTCCCTGGTGGCGATCGGCAACGCCGAGGTCGGCCGCCGGTACGGCCTCACCCCCCGGGCCCGCATCGTCTCCGCCGCCGTCTCCGGCGCCGACCCGACGATCATGCTGACCGGCCCCGCGCCCGCCTCCCGCAAGGCGCTGGCCAAGGCCGGACTGACCATCGACGACATCGACCTCGTCGAGATCAACGAGGCGTTCGCCGCCGTCGTGCTGCGCTTCGTCCGCGACATGGGCCTGGACCTGGAGAAGGTCAACGTCAACGGCGGCGCCATCGCGCTCGGCCACCCGCTCGGCGCCACCGGCGCGATGATCCTCGGCACCCTCGTCGACGAGCTGGAACGCCGCGACCTGCGCTACGGCCTGGCCACGCTGTGCGTCGGCGGCGGCATGGGCATCGCCACCGTCGTCGAACGCCTCGCGCCGTGACCCGCCCCGACCCCACTCCGGACAAGAG
>NZ_VJYK02000587.1 GCF_007097205.2 Streptomyces alkaliterrae | reverse complement strand
AGCCCCACCTGCTCATCCTCCTCGACGGCGCGTCCGTCCCGCAGACCTCCGCGCTCGCCGCCCCCGAGGGCTTCCAGGGCGTCACCGTCATCGAGGTCGTCTCCGGCGAACTGCGCGAGCCGCGCGGCGGACTGTCCGTCGTCGCCCGCCCCGGCGAGCTGCGCCTGGAGTCCGGCCAGGGCCACGTCTACGAAGGCACCCCCGACACCCTCGACCTCGAATCCGCCGAAGCCCTCGGCCGCCTCCTCGCCCCCATCCGCACCCCAAGCGGCGGAGACGACGACGAACCCCTGCTGGCCAACCTGGAGTTCACCGACCTCCTCAACCTCGGCGACGCCGCCGCCATCGACGTCAGCCAGACCTGGCAGCCCCGCTCCCAGGCCGAACGGCTGCGCGTCCCCATCGGCGTCGGCGACCAGGGCCAGCCCATCATGCTCGACCTCAAGGAAGCCGCGCAGAACGGCATGGGCCCGCACGGCCTGTGCGTCGGCGCCACCGGCTCCGGCAAGTCCGAACTCCTCCGCACCCTCGTCCTCGGCCTCGCCGTCACCCACACCTCCGAGACGCTGAACTTCGTCCTCGCCGACTTCAAGGGCGGCGCCACCTTCACCGGCATGGCGACGATGCCGCACGTCTCCGCCGTCATCACCAACCTCGCCGACGACCTCACCCTCGTCGACCGCATGGGCGACTCCATCCGCGGCGAACTCAACCGCCGCCAGGAGATGCTGCGCGCCGCCGGCAACTACGCCAACATCCACGACTACGAGAAGGCCCGCGCCGCCGGCGCCGCCCAGGACCCCATCGCCTCCCTTGTCATCGTCATCGACGAGTTCAGCGAACTCCTGACGGCAAAGCCCGACTTCATCGAGATGTTCATCCAGATCGGCCGCATCGGCCGCTCCCTGGGCGTCCACCTCCTCCTCGCCTCCCAACGCCTGGAGGAAGGCAAGCTACGCGGCCTGGAGACCTACCTCTCCTACCGCATCGGCCTGCGCACCTTCTCGGCCTCCGAGTCCCGCACCGCGCTCGGCGTCCCCGACGCCTACCACCTCCCCACCGTGCCCGGCTCCGGCTACCTCAAGCACGGCACCGAGGAGATGGACCGCTTCAAGGCCGCCTACGTCTCCGGTGTCTACCGCGACGGCTCCACGACCCCGCAACTCGGCCCCACCCCCGTCCAACGCCGCGCCGCCCACTTCACCGCCGAACCCGTACCCGTCACCTACACCGAACCCGACCCCGAGGAACTCGCCGCCGCCCTCGCCGCCCAGGCCGACGCCGAGGACGACGCCCTCGCCGACACCGTCCTGGAC
>NZ_VJYK02000586.1 GCF_007097205.2 Streptomyces alkaliterrae | reverse complement strand
ACGGGGCGCGTTCGGGCGGGGCACGGGGGCACGCCCCCGCGTGATCCTAAGCCACCGCTGCTCAGCGGCACAGGGCGCCTTCCGCTACGCGCCGCCCGCCGCGTACCACCGTGGGCACGGGTGCGCGCCGCCCGACGCCCCGGCTGCCGGCGCACGCCCTCACACCCACCGAGGCCGGGCACGGCCAAGGGCCGCCGCCCGAACCGTGATCACACCGGTTCGGACGGCGGCCCCACGGCGCCGGTGTCCGTCAGTCCCGAGCGCTGCCCGGCGGGGTGTCGAAAGCCGCGGCGGCGACGAAGTCCGGCCGGGGGTCGAGCGCGGCGGCGAGCCGGAAGTGCCTTCGGGCCTCGTCCGGCCGGTTGGCCCGCTCCAACGTCCGGGCGAGCGCGAAGTGCGCGTAGGCGTTGGCCGGCTCGCGCTCGACCACGTGTCGGAACTCCCGCTCGGCGGCCCCTAGCCGGGCACCGAGGAAGTAGGCCCGCGCCCGCAGCAGACGGGCCCCGAGGTGCTCGGGGTGGGCCTCGATGACCGTGTCCAGCAGTTGGATGGCGCCGCGCGGGTCCCTGGCGTTCAGCAGGTGCTCGGCGGCTCGGTAGTCGATGATGTGCGTCTCGGGCGTGCTGGCCATACTGCGCCTCCTTACCCCGACGTCAACCATCGAGCCGCGGCGCGCATTCCCGACGGCGGCGGCGTGCGCCCCTCAGTCCGTCCGCCGGTCGAGAAGCCGCCGCCACACGTCGTGGACCTGGGCCTCCAGTTCCGCCAGCGGGCCGTTGTTGTCGATCACGAAGTCGGCGACGGCGAGCCGCTGCGCGCGGTCGGCCTGGGCCGCCATGCGGGAACGCGCCTCGTCCTCACTCATGCCGCGCGTCCGGACCAGCCGCTCCAGGCGGGTCTCGTCGGCGGCGTCCACGACGACCACCGCGTCGTACAGCGGCGCCAGCCCGTTCTCCACGAGCAGCGGCACGTCGTGCACGATGACCGCGTCCTCCGGCGCGGCCTCCTGCAGCTCCGCCGACCGCGCCCCGACCAGCGGGTGCACGATCGCGTTGAGCGCGGCGAGCCGCTGCGGATCGCCGAAGACGATCCGGCCGAGGGCCGGACGGTCCAGGTGGCCGTCGGGCAGCAGCACCTCGTCGCCGAACTCGGCGACCACCGCCGCATGCCCCGGTGTGCCGGGCTCGACCACCTCGCGGGCGATCCGGTCCGCGTCGACGATCACCGCGCCCAGCTTGTCCAGCAGCCGCGACACCTCGCTCTTGCCGGCGCCGATCCCGCCCGTCAGTCCCACACTCAGCATGCGCCCAGCCTACGGGC
>NZ_VJYK02000585.1 GCF_007097205.2 Streptomyces alkaliterrae | reverse complement strand
GGGCGGTGGCGGTGGGCGGCGCGGCCGGGGCGCCGGCGGCGTGGGCGGTGCCGACGGTGCCGAGCGTGCCGACGGCGAGCATGCCGCCGGCGACCATTGCGGCGACGGTGGGGAACGTGCGCTTGCGGAGTGCGTTCATCGTGCTGCTGCCCCTCGTTCGAACGTGCTCGGGTGGGAGGTTGGTCGGTGGTGCCCGCCGACGGTCACACGACCTTCACAACCGGGCAACGGGATCGGGGCAGAACGGCCGAAAACGGTGGCTTCAGGCGGGCGGAGCCGGCCGTTCCGCATCTCCGCGCGGGCTCCCCGTGAGCAGCCAGCGGGCGAGGAGGAGGAAGCCGACGGCGGCGAGCACACCGTGGGCGATCCGCAGCGGCGGCCCGCCGAAGAACTGCGGCAGGTAGAGGACAAGCGCGGCGCCGAACGGGAGGCCGAGCCAGCGGGCGGTGCGTCCGGAGCGGGCGACGGCGAGCGCGACGAGTACGCCGGTGGCGGCGAACAGCAGCATGGCGACGCTGAAGACGGTGGCCGGGACGGCGTCCATGCGGACGGAGTCGGCGAGCGTCAGCAGCTCGGTGTCGCCGGTGCGGACGGACTCCTCGCTGATGGCCTGGAGGCCGAAGACCTCGCCGCCGTAGTACGGGAGGGCGAGGCCGGCGCCGAACCAGGCGGTGAGGAACGCGGCGGTCAGGGGCCGCCGCCCCGGAGTGCCGTCCACGGCGGCGCGGAGGCCGATCAGGCCGAGCGGCATAAGGATGAACGCGAGCATTCCGGCGAGGTGCGAGAGGGCCCAGCGGCCGGAGGCCATGGCGTTCGCGCCGTCGAGGGTGGTCTCGTCGCTGTAGGGGCGGAGCGCCGGGTAGAGGGCGAGGAGCACGCCGCCGGTCGCCAGCGCGACGGCGGCCCACCTGAGGGTGGCGGCGTGGTCGCGCTCGGCGGTCGTGGGGTCCGGCATGGGTGGGTCTCCGTCCTTCCGGGGCGCGGACCGGCCCCGCGCCTGTGCGGTTCGATCTTCGCGCCGATCGGGCGCGGAGGTGGGGGTTTTGGGCATACGCCGGGTGAACGTCACCGTTCGCAGCGCTTCTTGAGCGCGTCGTTGAACGTCTCGAAGCCGGTTGCGGTGCGGGTGAGCATGCTGCCGCCGAAGGGGGTGAGGATGCCGGAGAAGCGTTCGGTGTGGTGGAGGAGGGTGCCGCCGTCGGGGGTGGCGGTCAGTTCGAAGCGGTGGTGTCCGTCGAAGACGCCGGGGAGCAGGAGCCGGCCGAGCCAGCCGAGGCGGTGGGGGGCGTCGAGGTCGACGACGCGGGGGCGGAAGTCCATGCGC
>NZ_VJYK02000584.1 GCF_007097205.2 Streptomyces alkaliterrae | reverse complement strand
CCTGCCCCGACCGGACGAACTCCCCGCCCCGGTCGTCGACTGGCGGGCGGACCCGAGGCGGGCCGTGCTCCTCGTCCACGACATGCAGGAGTACTTCCTTCGCCCGTTCCCCGCCGAACAACCGCCTCGCGCCCAGCTGTTGAGCAACGCCGCACGGCTGCGCGGGACGTGCGCCGAACTCGGCGTGCCCGTCGCCTACACCGCGCAGCCCGGCGGTATGACACCGGAGGAACGCGGCCTGCTCGCCGACTTCTGGGGCCCCGGCATGCGCACCTCGGCCGAGCACCGCCGGGTCGTGGAGGGTCTGGAACCGGGCCCGGAGGACTGGACGTTCACCAAGTGGCGGTACAGCGCGTTCTTCCGCAGCGGGCTGCTGGAGCGGATGCGCGCCGCCGGCCGCGACCAGCTGGTGCTGTGCGGCGTATACGCGCACGTCGGCGTGCTGATGACCGCCGTCGACGCGTTCAGCCACGACATCCAGCCGTTCCTGGTCGCGGACGCCGTCGCCGACTTCTCCGCCGAGCACCACCGGATGGCGCTGGAGTACGCCGCGCAGCGCTGCGCGGCGGTGGTGGGCTGCGCGGAGCTGTGCGGGTCGCTGGAGGCGGCGACGGCCGGGGAGCTGCCGTGACCGACCTCGACCGCGCCACCACCGTCCGGCGACCGGCCGCCGACCCGCTCGGCCGGGTGCTGGACGGCACCGCGCCGGTGTTCGCCCTGCTGCACCGCCCCGAGGCGGCCGATCCGCACGCCCTGGAGGTCCTGCTCGGCGAGACGACGACCTGCGCGACGCTCGCCGACCTCCCGCTGTCCGAGGAGCCCGCCGCGGGCCCCGCCGGCCGGCACGAACTGCTCGCCCTCGTGCCCTACCGGCAGCTCGCCGAGCGGGGGTTCGACGTGCACGACGACGGCACCCCGCTGGTCGCGCTGCGGGTCGCCGAGCAGCAGACGCTGCCGCTGTCCGCCGCGCTGGCCCGGCTGCCGAACGAGCCCGTCAAGGTCGACCGGGGAGGGTTCGACCTCGACGACGAGGAGTACGCGCGTATCGTGCGCCGAGTCGTCGACGAGGAGATAGGCGGCGGCGAGGGCGCCAACTTCGTCATCAAGCGGTCCTTCACCGCCTGGCTGCCGGGCTTCTCCGCGGTGGGCGCGCTGTCCTTCTTCCGCCGGCTGCTGGAACGCGAGACCGGCGCCTACTGGACGTTCCTCGTCCACACCGGTGACCGGGTGCTGCTCGGCGCCACCCCCGAGCGGCACGTCAGCGTGCGCGACGGCACGGCGGTCATGAACCCGATCAGCGGCACCTACCGCTACCCGCCCGGCGG
>NZ_VJYK02000583.1 GCF_007097205.2 Streptomyces alkaliterrae | reverse complement strand
CGTCGAGCACCCCGAGGACCTGGCCCTCATCGCCTCCCTCGGCCTGGTCCTGCTGCTGTTCCACCTCGGCGTCGAGTTCCCGCTCGAACAGGTCATCGGCGGCGGCCGCCGGCTCCTCCTCGCCGCCGTCTGCTACATCGGCCTCAACGTCAGCGCCGGCCTGCTCTTCGGCCTCGCGCTCGGCTGGGGCGGCGCCGAAGCCCTCGTCATCGCGGGCGCGCTCGGCATCTCGTCCTCCGCCATCGCCACCAAGCTGCTGATCGAGCTCCGCCGCCTCGCCAACGCCGAGACCCCCGTCGTCCTCGGCATCATCGTCATCGAGGACCTGTTCCTCGCCTTCTACCTCGCCCTCCTCTCCCCCGTCCTCTCCGACGCCGCCTCCCCGCTCGAACTCGCCCGGGAGATCGCCGTCAGCTTCGGCTTCCTCGCCCTGCTGCTCGTCGTCGCCCGCTACGGCGCCCGCGCCGTCGGCCGCCTCATCGGCAGCCGCGAGGACGAACTGCTGGCCGTCGTCGCCGTCGGCCTTGTCGTGTTCGTCGCCGGACTGTCGGAGGAACTGGGCGTCTCCGACGCCATCGGCGCGCTGATGATCGGCCTTGTCGTCTCCCGCACCCGCTACCACGAGCGCGTCGAACGCCTGGTGCTGCCGCTGCGGGACGTCCTCGCCGCCGTCTTCTTCGTCAGCTTCGGCCTCGCGATCGACGTCGCCGACCTCGGCCCGGTCCTCGTACCCGCCCTGCTCGCCGTCTGCGTCACGCTCGCCACCAACGTCGGCGCGGGCGTCGTCGCCGCCCGCCTCTTCGGCTTCAACCAGCGCGGCGCCGCGAACATCGGCCTGACCATCCTCGCCCGTGGCGAGTTCTCGCTCATCCTCGTCACGCTCGCACTCGCCGCCGACCTCGACAACCGCCTAGGCCCCTTCGTCGCCCTCTACGTGCTGATCCTCGCCGTGCTGAGCCCGCTACTGGCCTCCCAGTCGCGCTACCTCGCACGTGTCATGCCGGACGCCGTACTCCGCTCCAACTGGCGTTACGTGCGGGAGGAGACCACCACCACCTCCTGCACGCACCTCGACCAGGTGAGGATCACCGACACCGAGCAGCGCGCCTGCGAGGAATGCCGGCGGCTGGGCACCGACTGGGTGCAACTGCGGCTCTGCGTCACCTGCGGCCACGTCGGCTGCTGCGACGACTCACCCCACCGCCACGCCCGCGCGCACGCCGCCGACGCCCGCCACCCCATCATCCAGTCCGCCGAACCCGGCGAGGACTGGCGCTACTGCCTCGTCGACGACACCCTCGTCCGCGCCCCACTCGGCAGCCCCCGCAAGTGAGCCTCCGGCACAGCGG
>NZ_VJYK02000582.1 GCF_007097205.2 Streptomyces alkaliterrae | reverse complement strand
GGGACGAGGTGTGCGCGCTGCTGGTGGGCGGCGGGTACGCGGAGCGGGTTGTCGTGCCGGCGGGGCAGGTGCTGCCGGTGCCGGCGGGGATGGACGTGGTGACGGCGGCGGCGCTGCCGGAGGTCGTCGCGACGGTGTGGTCGAACGTGGCGATGTGCGCGCATCTGCGGCCGGGGGAGACGCTGTTGGCGCACGGCGGCGGCAGCGGCATCGGCACGATGGCGATCCAGCTGGGCAAGGCGCTCGGCGCGCGGGTGGCGGTGACGGCCGGTAGCGAGGAGAAGCTGTCGCGCTGCGCGGAGTTGGGCGCGGACGTGCTGATCAACTACCGGGAGCAGGACTTCGTCGAGGAGATCCGCAAGGCGACGGACGGGCGCGGCGCGGACGTGATCCTGGACATCATGGGCGCCAAGTACCTGGAGCGGAACGTGGAGGCGCTGGCCGTCAACGGCCGGTTGGCGATCATCGGTCTCCAGGGCGGGGTGAAGGCGGAGCTGAACCTGAACACGTTGCTGCGCAAGCGCGGCGCGGTCATGGCGACGACGCTGCGGTCGCGGCCGGTGGCGGAGAAGGCGGCGATCATCGCGGCGGTGCGGGAGCACGTGTGGCCGCTGGTGGAGAACGGCCGGGTACGGCCGGTGGTGGACCGGCTGGTGCCGATGGCGGACGCGGCGGAGGCGCACCGGGTGCTGGAGAGCAGTGACCATGTCGGCAAGGTGCTGTTGGTCAGGGAGTGAGTCCGGAACACACGGGAACGGAGGAGCCGGGGGTCACCGTAGGTGATGCTTTGCCCCCGGCATGCCATAACTCGTTGTTCATGTGACTCTGGAATCGTTACCCGCCGTGGCCGCGCGGGTGGTGGCCGTGACGGGAGGAGCGGTGCGGTGAAGGCGTACGCGATCGGGCTGCTGCTCGGCGGCGCGCTGCTGCTTCCCGTGACGCAGGCGGCGGCCGCACCGGCGTCGCCGTGGTCGCCGTCGTCGCCTTCCCCCTCGCCGCACGAGCCGCCGTTGATCCTCTGGCCGGTGAGCGGGGGCGGTGGGGAGCAGTCGCCGGAGCCCGTGCCGTCGGTGACGCCGTCGGTGCCGCCGGAGCCGGAGCCCTCGGAGCCCGAGTGGGTCGGTCCCTCGGCGCGGCCGTCCGTGCCGAGCGCGTCGCCGTCGGAGAGCGCGCCGTCGCCGTCGCGGGGGCCGCTGCCGGGTCCGGTGGGGCGGGCGGAGCCGGTGGCGCCGGCCCGTACCGTGCTGCCGCTGCCGGGGCCCACGTGGGTGCCCGCGGCGGGGGACCGGGACCGGCCCGGCAACCACGATCTGTACGCGGACGGCGAGGAGGACCGTGCGGGGGACCGCTCCCGTC
>NZ_VJYK02000581.1 GCF_007097205.2 Streptomyces alkaliterrae | reverse complement strand
GTCGTCGAGGGGGTAGGTGGCGCCGAGGGGCGGGCGGAGGGAGCCGTCGCGTAGGGCGGGGAGTAGCTCGGCCCACTGTTCGCGCAGGTAGGCGGGGCGGTTCAGCCAGTACGCACCCCAGCCGACGCCCACCACGTCGACGTTGTTGAGCAGCAGGCGATTGACCTTCACCGTGGGTATCTCGCCGCCGGTGAAGCCGACGACGAGCAGTCGGCCTTCGGGGGCGAGGCAGCGCAGCGAGTCGGTGAAGCGGTCGCCGCCGACCGGGTCGACGACGACGTCGACGCCCCGGCCGTCGGTCAGTTTGCCGACGGCGGCGCGGAAGCCGTCCGCCGGGACCGTCTCGTGGGCCCCGGCGGCGCGGGCGACGCCGGCCCGCTCCTCGTCGGAGACCACACCGATCACCCGGGCGCCCAGGGCGCGGGCGAGTTGGACGGCGGCGGTGCCGACGCCGCCGGCGGCGCCCTGCACCAGTACCGTCTCGCCCTCGCGCAGGCGGCCCCGGCGGGTGAGGGCGAAGTGGGTGGTGAGGTAGTTCATCGGCACCCCGGCGCCGACCTCGAACGAGACCTCGTCGGGGAGCGGGAAGACCACGGCCGGGTCGGCGACGACCTGTTCGGCGAATCCGCCGAAGGCGGGGAAGGCCGCCACCCGGTCGCCCGCCCGCAGGTCGCAGCCGTCGGGGGCACTCAGCACCGTGCCGGCCACCTCCGCGCCAGGCACGAACGGCGGCTCCGGCTTCAGCTGGTACTCGCCCCGGCTGAGCAGCACGTCAGGGAAACAGACCCCGGCGGCGCGGACCTCGATCAGCAACTGACCGGGGGTCGGGACCGGTTCGGGCACGTCCGCGACCTCGACCGCCTCCGGTCCGTCGAGTCTGGTCACCTGTACTGCGCGCATGAACGGGTCCTTTCTTGTGGCCGGTCTTTGCTTGCGGCCGGTCCTGCCTTGCGGCCGGTCCTGCCGCCGGAGCGGTGGCAGCGGGGCGGGGTCAGCGGGTGGTGCGCAGCGCGCGTTCGGCGCCGCTGAAGTGGGCGTGGTCGTTGAAGGCGACGAGGCTGGCGCCGGAGCGGCCGAGCGTCACCGTGGTCAGGCCGCAGTTGACCGTGACCCGGTTCAGGGCGACGATCCCGGCCGTCCCGGCGTCGAGCAGGTGGCCGCAGAGCGCGGCGATCACGCCGCCGGAAGTGACGACCACCGCGTCCCGTCCGGGGTCGAGCCGGGCGGTCAGCTCCCGGAAGGCGGCGAGCACGCCCCCGGTGAAGTGCCGCCAGCCGTCGTCGGCGTTCTCCTCGATCCACGCGGTGAGCGCCCGGTCGAGCAGCGCCTGCACGTCGTCGGAGGTGGGGGGCGGGTCGTTGAC
>NZ_VJYK02000580.1 GCF_007097205.2 Streptomyces alkaliterrae | reverse complement strand
CGCCTGCGCAAGGCCGCCACCGCCGCCGCGCGGCCCCGGACTCCGACGGCCTCGCACCCGGACGACACGACAACGCGCCTGGCTGATGCTGGGCGGTGCGCTCACCGTCGTCCTGGCGCTGGTCGCGGGCGTGCTGGTGGCGGCCGGCGCCGGACTCTTCGGCGGCAGCGGCTCTGACGGAACCGCGCGGAAGAAGCAGACGTCGCGTCACGACCTCAAGCCGTTCCGCGAGGCCGTGGACGACCTGGCGACCGCCGAGGGCCTGCGCTACAAGGACACTTCCGCCTTCGGGATCACCGAGAACGAGATCACCGTCACCGCCGGCGGCAGCAAGTACGGCACCACCGGCTCAGGCAACCGCCGACACGACCGGGACCTGCTCAGCGTCGGCGGCAAGACGTTCCTGCGCTGGCAGAAGGACCCCGCTCCCGGACTCGGGGCGGGGCCCGGCGCACGCGAGAAGCCCAGCGCGTGGATGGCCGGCCTGGACGACGGCTCCACCCTCGTCAAGGAGTCCCTGGAACGCACCCTCCCGCCGCCGGAGCTCGCGGACGTCCTGGCCAAGGCACTGGCCGAGGAGGCCAGGAACCCGCCCCCGGAATCCCGGGCGGCCGAGGAACGCCCCCGCAGTGTGCAGGGCACACCCGCGCGCGCCGTGAACACCCCGGCCGGCCGGCTGCTGGTCACCAGGGACCGACCGCACCGCGTACTCCGCCTGGAGTCCTACGACCCGCGCGAAGCCCTCGACCAGTACCGCGAGGGCGAGACGCCGGCCGAGATCCCGCGCGTGACCACCGGACCGCTCGCGGGGGGCCAGGCCGAAGGCATGGACCTCACGCCCATCACCGGCGACGACGTCAAGCCGATGTTCGACGAACTGCTCAAGCGCACCAAGCAGCTCGAGAACGCCACCGACCGCGGCATCAACTTCACCCTCAGCGGCTCGGGGAAGCTGAGCTGCGGCGCCGGAGGCTGCTCCGTCGACCAGAGGTTCACCGGCCAGGTGTCCGCCAAGGCCCGCGAGCAGCGCGTCACCGGCGGCAAGGTCACCGCCGTACTGCGCGCCACCTTCACCGTCGGCGGCCGGCCCGCCGGCTCGTGCACCAGCAGCCGCGGCACGTTCCCCGTCACCGGCGAACGCGTCTCCGGCAGTCTCCGCTGCACCAACCCCGGCGCCGGCGCCGTCTACTCCTCGGTGGCCGCGCAGGAAAGGGCCAAGGCCCAGGCCCAGTCCCGCGCCAACGGCGGTCGTCCCGTCCGCTACAGCATCCCGTTTCGCGCCAGCACCCTCGTCGACGCTCGCGCCCTCGCCGCGGTCGAGGTCAGACGACTCGTCGACCGCGTCCAACGCGAACGCGACACCGCGAACTGCCCCACACGCCCGAACACCACCCCCCAAGGCACCCCC
>NZ_VJYK02000058.1 GCF_007097205.2 Streptomyces alkaliterrae | reverse complement strand
CGCCCAGCCCGAACACCGCCACCGACTCCCCCGCCCGGACCAGCGCGGTCCGGTTGACCGCGCCGTGGCCGGTGAGGACCGCACAGCCGAGCAGGGCGGCGTCGACGAGCGGCACACCGTCCGGCAGCGGCAGTACGGCGCTCGCCGGGACCACCGTCTCCTCCGCGAAGGCGGCGACGCTCAGCCCCGGGTAGAGCTGCGCGCCCCGCGCGCTCTCGGCATACGGCACGGTCGTGGCGGCGCCGGCGTGGAGGCACAGCCAGGGCTCGGCCAGTTCCACACAGTGGTGGCAGGCGCCGCAGGCCGGGGCCCAGTTGAGGACGACCCGCTCCCCCGGCGCCACCGTCTCCACCCCCTCGCCGACGGACAGGACCGTGCCCGAGCCCTCGTGGCCGAGCACCGCGGGGACCGGCTGGCGCAGCGTGCCGTTGGTGAGGGAGAGGTCGGAGTGGCAGACGCCGGCGGCGGCCAACCGCACGCGGACCTGACCGGGGCCGGGCCGTGGCAGGCGGATGTGGGTGACTTCCAGCGGCGCTCCCACGGCGGGCAGCACTGCGGCGCGGACGGTATCCATCAGACGGTGGCCTTCCGGAGGGGAACTTCGGGGGGAATGTTCGCTGAGCGACCGGAGGGGAGGCGCCTCAGAGCTGGAGGGACTGGGTGTGCAGGTACTCGGCCAGGCCGTGACGGCCCAACTCGCGTCCCACACCTGAGCGTTTGTGACCGCCGAAGGGTGCGAGCGGGTTGAAGCGGCCGCCGTTGACGTCCACCTGCCCGGTCCGCAGCCGGCGGGCGAAGGCGACGGCCTCGGCCTCGTCGGCCGCCCAGACCGCGCCGGCCAGCCCGTAGTCGGTGCCGTCCGCGACACGCAGCGCGTCCTCGGTGTCCCGGAAGCCCAGCACGGTCAGCACGGGACCGAAGATCTCCTCCTGGGCGACCGTCATCTCCGGGGTGACGTCGGCGAGCACCGTGGGCCGCACGTAGTAGCCGCGGGTGAGGCCAGCCGGGACGCCCGGTCCGCCGCACGCCGCGCGGGCGCCCTCGGTGAGGCCCTTCTCCAGGTAGCCGGTGACCCGCTCCCGCTGCGCGGCGCTCACCAGCGGGCCCACCCGGGTGCCGTCGGCGCGCGGGTCGCCGACGGGGTGCCGGGCGACGGCGGCGACCGCCAACTCGACCGCCTCCTCGTACCGGCTCTCGGGGACCAGCAGCCGTGTCCAGGCGCTGCACGTCTGGCCGGAGTTGGCCATGACGTTCGCGACGCCCGCCTTCACCGCGCGCGCCAGGTCGGCGCCGGGCAGTACGACGTTCGCGGACTTGCCGCCGAGTTCCAGCGCGACGGGCTTGACCGCCCCTCCGGCGGCGGCGCCGATCCGGGCACCGACGGCGGTGGAGCCGGTGAAGGAGACCAGGTCGACGTCCCGGTGGCCGGCCAGTGCCTCGCCGGCCACCGGGCCCAGACCGGTGACGAGGTTGAACACCCCGGGCGGGAGACCTGCGGTGGCCACCGCCTCGGCGAACAGTTGGGCGACCAGCGGGGTGTCCTCGGCGGGTTTGAGGACCATCGTGCAGCCGGCGGCCAGCGCGGGCGCGGCCTTGGCGACGACCTGGTGGAGCGGGTAGTTCCACGGGGTGATGGCGCCGACGACGCCGATCGGGTCGTGGAAGACGCGGGAGTTGCCGACGCGCTCCTCGAACGGGTGGGTGGCGGCGAGTTCGGCGTAGGTACCGGTCACGGTGATCGGGAGGTCGGCGTGCACGGCCCTGGCGAACGGCAGCGGCGCGCCGAGTTCCGAGGTGACCGTGTCGGCGATCTCCTCCCGGCGCGCGGCCAGTGCGTCGCGCAGGGCGATGAGGTGTTCGGCCCGCCTTGCGGGCGGGGTGGCCGCCCAGCCGGGCAGGGCGGCGCGGGCGGCCGCGACGGCGGCGTCCACGTCCGCGGCGACACCGGCCGGCACCTCTCCGATCACACCTTCGTGGGCGGGGTCGCGGATCTCGATGGCGGAGGTGCCCAGCGGTGACCGCCAGGTCCCGTCGATGAACATCGCGTCGTGTGCCTGCATGCAGACAAACTAGCGCCGCTAGTTACCGGCTGTCAGCCCCCTCCCGCCGGCCACTCGCACACAGGCCGGGCACACGGTCACCCGTACGGGGGCTTGCCCGGCACCCCGCTTATTCCTATGGTCTTACATAGGAATCCGGTCGAGCACGGTGGGAGCGGCGAGACGATGAGCGACGGCGAGCAGGCGCGCAAGAAGGCCCGGGAGCTGGCCCGGGAGCTGGAGTACTCCTCCGGCTTCGGCAACGAGCACAGCAGCGAGGCGGTCACGGGCGCGCTCCCGGTCGGCCGCAACTCCCCCCAGCGCGCTCCGCTGGGGCTGTACGCCGAGCAGCTCAGCGGCACGGCCTTCACGCAGCCCAGGGCGCACAACCGCCGGTCCTGGCTGTACCGCGTCCGGCCCTCGGCCGCGCACCCGGCCTTCCACCGGGTGGACAACGGCGCCCTGCGGTCCGGCCCGTTCACCGCCGCGCCCGACCCCAACCGGATGCGCTGGAACCCGCTCCCCGAGCCGCCCGCCGGCACCGACTTCCTCTCCTCGCTGTGGACGGTCGGCGGCAACGGCGACCCGCTCCAGCGCTCCGGCATGGCCGTGCACCTCTACCACGCCAACGCCTCGATGACCGACCGGGTCTTCTCCGACGCCGACGGCGAACTGCTCATCGTCCCCGAGAGGGGCGGTCTGCTGTTGCACACCGAGTTCGGCCGGCTGGCCGTCGAACCGGCCCAGGTCGCGCTCGTCCCGCGCGGGGTGCGCTTCAGGGTGGAGCTGCTGGCCGACACCGCGCGCGGCTACGTCTGCGAGAACTACGGCGCCCCCTTCGTGCTGCCCGACCTCGGCCCGATCGGCGCCAACGGCCTCGCCAACCCGCGCGACTTCCTCGCCCCGACGGCGGCCTTCGAGGAGGACAGAAGCGAGGTGGAGGTGGTCAACAAGTACTGCGGCAACCTCTGGGCGGCGCACTACCCGCACTCCCCGCTGGACGTGGTGGCCTGGCACGGGAACCTGACGCCGTACGTCTACGACCTGCGCCGCTTCAACGTCATCGGGTCGATCAGCTACGACCACCCGGACCCGTCGATCTTCACCGTACTGACCTCCCCCACCGACACCCCGGGGCTGGCCAACGTCGACTTCGTCGTCTTCGCGCCGCGCTGGCTCGTCGGCGAGGACACCTTCCGGCCGCCGTACTTCCACCGCAACGTGATGAGCGAGTACATGGGCCTCGTCGAGGGCGCCTACGACGCCAAGGCGGAGGGCTTCGTCCCCGGCGGCGGCTCGCTGCACAACATGATGTCCGCGCACGGCCCCGACCGGGAGACGTTCGACCGGGCGAGCGCCGCCGAGCTCGTCCCGCAGAAGGTGGAGGACGGGCTCGCCTTCATGTTCGAGACCCGCTGGCCGGTGGTCTGCACCGAGCAGGCCGGTGCCGCCGACCACCTCCAGCACGGCTACGACGACGTCTGGCGGGGACTGGAACGACACTTCCGCTCGTAGTATGAGTGGCCGGGAGGTTCCTTGTCCGTCTTCGCCCCTGACTCACTCTCGCTCAACCGCAAGCTGCCGCTGTGGTACCAGGTGTCGCAGTCGCTGCGGGCGTCCATCCTGGGCAGGTCCCCGGACGCCCCGCTGCGGCTGCCCACCGAGGAGGCGCTGGCCGAGCACTACGGCGTCAGCGTGCTGACCATGCGGCAGGCGCTCAAGGAACTCGAGTCGGAGGGCCTGATCAGCCGGCACCGCCGGCGGGGAACCTTCATCGAGGCGGAGGCCCGACGGGAGCGGACCGTCCGGCTGCTCGGCTCCGTCGACGCGATCGTGGCCCAGCAGTCCGGCGAGGACACCACGCTGCTCGACCACGGCCCGGCGCCGGTACCCGCCGAGCTGGCGGAGTACTTCGGCACCCGCGAGGTCGTCGGCTACCGGCGGCTACGCCGCGACCGCACCAGCGGTGAGCCGACGAACTGGGCGGAGAACCTGATCCCGGTCGCCGTCGCCGCCCGCGTCGATCCGGCGGTACTGACCCGGATGCCGATGACCAAGCTGCTGCGCGACGAGGTGGGCGTGCGCATCAGCCGGATCACCGACACCGTCGAGGCCCGGCTGGCCGACCCGGAGACGGCCCGACTGCTCGAGGTGCCCCTGCTGAGCCCGATCCTGCACTACACCGGGGTCACCTACGACGAGACGGGTGCCGTGGTGGACGTGGCGCGCATCCGCTACCGGGGGGACCGTTTCTCCTTCTCGGTGACCGTGGAGAACGTCAGCGCGGACGACTGACCCGGCGCGGTACGGCGCTCGCGGCGCCGGACCGGCGCGGTACGGGCGGGTGTCTTCGCGACGGGCGGGTGTACGGCTGGCCGGGGCCGGGTCAGCCGCGGCCGCCCTGCCCCTTGGAGCGGGTGACGCCGCCGCCGAAGAGCGAGCGACGCAGTCGGCGCAGCGGCGCGAACAGCGAGACCCGGGCACCTCGGTTGCGGTGGGTACGGCCGTGGTCGCGGGTGGTCAGCTCACGCATCAGCGTGGTGGCCTCGGCCGCCTCCCCCGCGGGCGCGGCGGGGCCGCCCAGCACGCTGAGATGCCGGTCCAGGCGCGAACTCACTGCGGTCGTACCGCAGTTGATCGCAGGCACACGTGGCCTGTTCGGCATTGTTATCTGCTCCATTGAGACTCCCCACCCATACGATGGCACCCGGCCCGGGCAGGCTAACCCTATCCCCCGGCGGCGGCACGCGGGTATCCCGGCCCACGGTAAAGCCATTCCCCCACAAGGCCGTTCGCATTCCCGCACCCCCGTGCACGACGGCGCTCCGCACCCGCCGGAACGGCTCCGACCAGCGCGGACGTCCGCCGACAGGCCGGGGAGCACGCTCCATCGGGTGATCGGTCGGCGTGTCACACCCATCCCTTCGGGTGACACGGGTGTGACGAAGACGGCAGCGCCGACCGACCGCTCGAACGCCCGAACGCCCGTCCGCCGCGTCAAGTACCGCGCCGGAGGAAGACGAAGAGGCAAAAAGGGTGTGCGAGCGGCCAGGCGGTGGCTGACGATGGGGGCATGTTTGTCGACCGCGACCCGGCCGCCCCCTCGTCCGCCCTGCCGCTGAGGCTGAGCCTGGACGACGGCGACTCCCCCTCCGACGTCCTGGACGGGATGTTCATCTCCCGGTTCGCCTCCGGTGTCCAGCCCTACGCACGCACCCACAACGTGGAACGCCCCAGGAAGGGGAAGACGATGCTCCCGCCGGGGGCCAGGATCGTCGCCAAGGCGCACGCGGCGAACCGCGAGGCGACCCTCGCCGAGGGCGACGGCTGGACGGTACTGGTCTCCAAGTGGCAGCAGAACACCGACGTGAGCGTCTGCGCGGTCAGCGAGGAGCTGGCCCGCCGCCAGCTCGAACTGGCTGTCGAGGGCGCCGAGTCGGAGCCCGAGGAGGCGCAGCCGGAGCAGGTCAGCATGGGCTTCTGGTACGCCTCCCCGATGCGCGGCCCCTACCGCACGACCCGCACGATCTCCGCCGACGCCTGGCCCGAGGTGCGGCGGAACTACTCCGCGCCGGTGGCCGAGGCGGTGGACGACCTGATGAAGGTCACCCCCCAGGACATCAGCGGACGGCTGCTCCTGCTGCACGGCCCGCCCGGCACCGGCAAGACGTCCCTGCTGCGCACCCTCGCCCGCTCCTGGCGCGAGTGGTGCCAGGTGGACTGCGTGCTCGATCCCGAGCGGCTGTTCAACGACGTCAGCTACCTGATGGGGTTGGCGGTCGGCGAGGACGGCCCCGAGGACGAGGGCGGTCGCTGGCGGCTGCTCGTCCTGGAGGACTGCGACGAGTTGATCCGGGGAGAGGCCAAGCACGCGGCCGGGCAGGCGCTGTCCCGGCTGCTCAACCTGACCGACGGGCTGCTCGGCCAGGGCCGGAACGTCCTGGTCGGCATCACCACCAACGAGGACCTGGAACGGCTGCACCCGGCGGTCGTCCGCCCCGGGCGCTGCCTGGCGCGTGTCGAGGTGGGCCGGCTCACCCGGCCCGAGGCGGTCGACTGGCTGGGCGCCGAGCGGGGCGTGGGGCGGGACGGCGCCACGCTGGCCGAGCTGTTCGCGCTGCGCGGCGGCGGGACGGGACCGATGCTGCCCGCGCAGAGCGGGCCGGAAGAGGGCATGTACCTGTGAGCGAACGCACCAAGTACCTCTACTTCTGGGGACACAGACCCCCGGCGGGCGGAGGCGTGGGGCCGGGCTGCCTCAGTCAGTGGTGGCCCAGCCCCTTCACCGTCGAAGGCGTCCGCTACGCCACGGCCGAGCACTGGATGATGGCCCGCAAGGCCGAGTTGTTCGACGACCGGGAGGCGTTCGCCGCCGTCCTGTCGGCCGCCTCGCCGGGAGCGGCCAAGGCCGCCGGCCGGCGGGTGCGCGGATTCACCGAGGAGCGCTGGGCCGAGCACCGCTTCGAGGTCGTCGTCGAGGGCAGCGTGCACAAGTTCGGCCAACACCGGGACCTGCGCGCCTTCCTGCTGGGCACCGGGTGCCGGGTGCTGGTCGAGGCCAGCCCGCTGGACCGGGTCTGGGGCATCGGGCTGGCCGCGGACGACGAGCGGGCCGCGGACCCGGCGCGCTGGCTGGGCCTGAACCTGCTCGGCGAGGCGCTGATGGTGGCCCGCTCCCGGCTGGCCGCCGAGCAGGTCAGCCGGCCGACCGGCCGCCGAGCGGATCGGCCGGCGCGGGAGGCAGGTCCCGCAGCCGCACCGACAGACAGGTGACGCAGCCCTCCAGCTTCTCGAACTCGCCGATGTCCACCGGCACCGGACGGTAGCCCAGCGAGGCGAGCAGTTCGGCGCTGCGCGGCGCGGCCGAGGAGATCAGCAGCCGGTCGTCGCCGAGCAGCACCACGTGCGCCCCGGCCTCCTCGGGCACCGGCAGGAAGCGGGGGAACAGACCGGGCGCGTCCACCAGCGGAGGGTGGCCGATGACCGTGCCGTCCGGCAGCGCGGTGACCGCCGACTTCAGATGCAGCACGCTGCCGACCGGCACGGCGACCACCCGGGCACCGAGCGGTTCGAAGGCGGCCCGCAGCTGCCGCACGCCCTCGGCGTTGGTGCGGCCGCCGCGGCCGACGTAGATCGTGTCGCCGATCTTCAGCACGTCGCCGCCGTCCAGCGTGCCCGGGGCGGTGATCCGGCCGACCAGGCAGCCGAGTCTGGTGACGGCCCGCTCGGTGCCGGCGGTCTCCGGCAGGCGGCTGTCCGCACCGGGCCGGGTGATCAGCGCGGCGCTGCGGTAGACCACCACGGTGTCCTCGACGAAGACGGAGTCCGGGCACTCGTCGGCCGGTTCGACCTCGATCGTCCGCCAGCCGTGCTCCCGCAGGGCCGCGACGTACTCCTCCCACTGCCGCAGCGCCGCCGCGGTGTCGACGGGAGTGCGGGCGAGGTGGGTGAGGAGGCCGTCGGCGAGTCCGGGCGCGGGGCGTCGCACCAGCGCGAGGCGGCCGGCGCCGAGGGGGCGGGTGTTGTTCACTTCTGTCCTCCGGCCGCGTCGCGGTGGCTGGTGTGGTCGGTCGACTCGCCGTAGACGGCGCGTACGGCGTCGGCGGCGGCGTTGAGCGCCGCCTGGCGGTCAAGACCGAGGCGGTGGACCCGCCGGGCGTACTCCTGCGCGGCCGACGCCGCCTCGCGGTCGGCGGCGGAACCGGCGGCGGCGACAAAGGTGCCGCCGCGCCCCCTGGTCTCCACGACCCCGTCGGCCTCCAGCACCCGGTAGGCCTTGGCGACGGTGTTGGCGGCCAGGCCCAGCTCCTGGGCGAGGCCGCGCACCGTGGGCAGCCGGTAGCCGGTCGGCAGTGCGCCCGACCGGGCCTGCGCCGAGATCTGCTCGCGCAGCTGCTCGTAGGGCGCGGCGGGCGCGGCCGGGTCGATGGCGATCCTCAGGGACAAGGGGCACTCCTGCGGGCGGTCGGACGATCGGAGACGCGGCCGGTCGTGCGTGCGGCCGGTCCTCCGCACGATAGGCCCTCACGGCACGGTCGCGCTCGGCGCGGCGCCCGGGCCCCGGCGGACAGCCTCCGAGGCTCAGCGCAGCCGGTGGCCGACCCGGCTCAGCGCCTCGGCCACCACGGTGAGTTCGTCCGGTTCCAGGACGTCGATCAGCGCCTCGCGTACCGCCGCCACATGGCCGGGGGCGGCCTCCCGCAGCGCCTCGTACCCCTCGTCGGTGAGCTGGGCGAAGATGCCGCGCACGTCGGTCGGACAGGACCGGCGGCGCACGTAACCGCGCTTCTCCAACTGGCCGACCTGGTAGGTGAGGCCGCTCTTGGAGGTGATCAGGGCGTGCGCCAGCTCCGTCATGCGCAGTTCCCGGCCGGGCGCGTCGGCGAGCAGCACCAGCACCTCGTACTGCGGGTGGGAGAGTCCGGACTCCTCCTTGAGCTGCTGTTCGAGCCGGCGCTCCACTCGGTGACTCGCCTCCAGGAAGCCGCGCCAGGCGGCCTTCTCCCGCTCGTCGAGCCAACGTGTCTGTGTCATGAGGCCCATTCTAGCGGTGTTGTTCAAATTTGAAGGATGAACTACGGTGGGTCGGGTTCGAATTTGAACATCAGCCGACCACGCCCACCCCTCACCCCGGGAGACCCTCATGACCAGCACCGACTTCCGCCCCACACGGTCCACCGGCGGCCAGGACCGCACGCCCGGCCAGTCCTCCCCGCACGCCTACGACGTCGGCCTGCTCGTGCTGCGGCTGGCGCTCGGGCTGGTGATGGCCGCGCACGGCGCCCAGAAGCTCTTCGGCTGGTTCGACGGCGGCGGCCTGGCCGGCACCGAGGCGTTCTTCGACTCGGTGGGCTACCCGGCGGCCGGCACGATGGCGCTGGTCGCCGCGCTCACCGAGACCTTCGGCGGCCTCGCCCTCGCCCTGGGCGTGCTCACCCCGCTGGCCGGCGCCGCCGTGTTCGGCACGATGCTCAACGCGCTCGCCGTCAAGTGGGGCGGCGGATTCTTCGGCCCCCAGGGTGTGGAGTACGAGCTGGTCCTCGTCGCACTCGCCGCCGGGCTGACCCTGACCGGCCCGGGCCGGCTCGCGCTCGACCGCGCCCTGCCGGTGCTGCGCGAGCACCGGCTGCGGCACGGCTTCGGCGCCGTGGTGCTGGGCGCGGTCGTGGCCGGCGTGATCCTGCTGATCCGCGGCTGAGGCCGTCGTGAACACCGCCGCCGCGCACACCGCCGCCGCGCCGGAGCGCATGCCGGTGCTCTACCTCGGCCACGGGGCGCCGCCGCTGGCCGACGACCCGGTGTGGCCGGGGCAGCTGGCCGCCTGGTCGGCGGCGCTGCCCCGGCCCCGGGCCGTGCTGATGGCCTCCGCGCACTGGGAGTCGGCGCCGGCCACCCTCGGCGCCACCGAGACCGTGCCGCTGGTGTACGACTTCGGCGGTTTCGCCGAGCGCTACTACCGGGTCCGCTACCCGGCGCCCGGCGCGCCCTGGCTCGCCGACCGCGTCCGGGCGCTGCTCGACACCCCGGGCCGCCCGGTCCACCAGGACCCGGCCCGAGGGCTGGACCACGGCGCCTACGTACCGCTCGCCGAGATGTACCCGGCGGCGGACGTGCCCGTCCTCCAACTGTCGCTGCCCACCCTGGACCCGGCGGAGCTGCTGACGCTCGGGCGCCGGCTGGCGCCGCTGCGCGACGAGGGCGTGCTGATCGTCGGCAGCGGCTTCTTCACCCACAACCTCGCCGGGCTGCGCTGGGACGCCGGACCCGACGAGGCTCCCGGCTGGTCCCGGGAGTTCGACGACTGGGGCCGCCGTGCCCTGGAATCCGCCGACGTGGACGCGCTGCTGGACTTCGGCCACCGGGCACCGGCCGGCCGGCTCGCCCACCCACGCACCGAGCACTTCGCCCCGCTGTTCGTCTCGCTCGGTGCCGGGGAGTCGGACCTGGCGTCCGCACGCTCGGTCATCGACGGCTTCTGGGCCGGACTCGCGAAGCGCTCCGTCCAGTTCGGCTGAGCCGGGCGCCGCACGGTCGGTCCGCCGCGCTCAGGTGGTGGGCAGCGGGACGGCCCGGTCGGGCAGCGAGGGATCGTGGTCGACCGGGTCGCCCGGCTCGTGCCAGTGCAGGACAAAGCGCTCGCCGGCCAGATACGCCTCGATGCCCGCCCTGCAGTAGGCGACCAGCTGCCCCGGCCCGGCGGGCAGCGCGTCCAGCGGGTACCAGGCGAGCTCCGAGCACTTGTCCGGCTCGGCGTTGACCGGCTCGCGGTCCGCGTCCAGCCAGGCCTCGAAGAACCAGCCCACCCGCGGCGCACCGGCCGGGCCCCGGTGCTGCATCACCAGCGCCACCCGCAGATCCGCCGGGCGCAGCACGAGCCCGATCTCCTCCGCGGCCTCCCGGATCACCGCCTGGCGCACGTCCTCGCCGTCCTCCACGTGCCCCGAGGGCGCGTGCAGCAGGCCGTCCGCGTAGCCGGTGTTGTGCCGACGTGCCAGGAGCAGTGTGTCGCCCCGCCGCAGCAGGAGATGGACGTCGATCACCTCGGTGTGGCGTGCGGTACCGCCCGTACTGTGCTCCATGACCGGCGATCATGCCAGTGATGCCGGCCCCGCGACGCGCACACCGCCGTGCGGCAGGCCCCGACCCCGCCCGCGCGACGCCGCTCTTAACGCCCCTTCAGACCTTCCTTAAGCGCGCCATAAAGATCGCTCCGGAAGCCCTCCACCGGAGGAAAAGCGCCTCTCGCCGGGCTAGCGTGCCACTCGTCCCGACCCGCCCGACGGCTGGCGGCGGGTGGGCGACCCAGCCGACGTACACCCTCGACGCGCCCCCAGGGCGACGCGTCGCTCACGTTCGTTCGAAGGAGTCCCCCCATGACCGCTCGCCGCACGGTAGCCGCAGCGATCACGCTGGGCGTCGCGCCGCTGGCCCTCACCGGTCTGACCGCCACGCCGGCAGCGGCCCACGGTTCGATGACCGACCCCGTCAGCCGGGTCGCCGCCTGCTACGCGGAGGGGCCGGAGAGCCCGGAGACGGCGGCGTGCAAGGCCGCGATCGCCGCCAGCGGCACCCAGGCGTTCTACGACTGGAACGAGGTGAACATCGGCGACGCCGCCGGACGCCACCGCGAGATCATCCCCGACGGCAAGCTCTGCTCGGCCGGCCGGGACAAGTACAAGGGCCTCGACCTGCCCCGGGCGGACTGGCCCGCCAGCCCGCTCACCGCCGGCGAGCACACCTTCCGCTACAAGGCGACCGCCCCGCACGCGGGATCCATCGCGCTGTACCTCACCAAGGACGGCTACGACCCGACCAAGCCGCTGACCTGGGCCGACCTGGAGGACAAGCCGTTCGCGGAGGTCACCGACCCGACGCTGCGGGACGGCGACTACGTCTTCAACGGCACTGTTCCGGGGAAGTCCGGCCGCCACCTCGTCTACAGCATCTGGCAGCGCTCGGACAGCCCCGAGGCGTTCTACACCTGCTCGGACGTCGTCTTCGGCGGCGACGGACAGGCCGCGAAGCCCGGCACCCGCCCCGGCGGCGGCACGGACGCCGACGCCGGCGGTGAGGACGGGGAGCGGCAGCCCGCCCCGCAGCCGTCGGCGAGCCTGCCCGCCGCGCCGACCGACGAGCAGATCGAGTCCGGCCGGGAGAAGTCGACCGTCTCGCACGACGGCCACGGCGGCGACACCGACAAGGAGCACGAGGGCCACAAGAGCCACGGCGGCTCCGAGAGCGACGAGAGCGGCGAGGGCGGCGAAAAGCCGGCGCCGAAGCGCGACACCGAGCCGATGGGCGGCAAGGACTCCCCGGATCTGGCCGCCACGGGCGGTGACGACAACACCACGGCGATCGCCGCGGGCGGCGCCGCGGTGCTGATCGCCGGCGCCGCGCTGACCGTCGCCACCACGCGCCGCCGCAGGACGGCCCGCCACCGCGGCTGAGGTGGTGGTGCCAGGACCGTCGTCCCCTCCCCCAGGGGGACGACGGTCCGCGTCGTCAGGTCCGGGTGTCCGGTCGGCTCAGGCCACCGTCCGGACATCCGGACCCGCGGCGTGTGACGCATCTCAAAGAACTGGCCGTAGCGGGTTCCGGCAAGGCAGGGTAGGTGCTGAGCGGGACATACGCACTACTGAAGGAGCCCCATGAGGATCGGCATCGTCGGAGCCACCGGCCAGGTCGGCGCCGTTATGCGCGACATCCTGGCCGAGCGGGACTTCCCGGTGGAGGAGCTGCGGCTGTTCGCCTCGGCTCGTTCGGCCGGGCGGACGCTGCCCTGGAAGGACGGCGAGGTCGTCGTCGAGGACGCGGCCGCGGCCGACTACTCCGGTCTGGACATCGTGCTGTTCTCGGCGGGCGGCGCCACCTCGCGCGCGCTGGCCGAGAAGGTGGCCGGTGACGGCGCCGTGGTCATCGACAACTCCTCCGCCTGGCGGCTCGACCCGCAGGTCCCGCTGGTCGTCTCCGAGGTGAACCCGCAGGCCGCCGCCGACCGCCCCAAGGGAATCATCGCCAACCCGAACTGCACCACCATGGCCGCCATGCCGGTGCTGCGCCCGCTGCACGAGGAGGCCGGACTGGCCGCCCTCGTCGTCGCCACCTACCAGGCGGTGTCCGGCAGCGGTCTGGCCGGTGTGGCCGAGCTGGACGGACAGGTCCGCAAGGCGGTGGAATCGGACGCGACCCGCCTCACCTTCGACGGCGGCGCCGTCGACTTCCCGGCGCCCGAGAACTACCGCCGGCCCATCGCGTTCAACGTGCTCCCGCTCGCCGGTGCCATCGTGGACGACGGCCTGGCGGAGACCGACGAGGAGCAGAAGCTCCGCAACGAGAGCCGCAAGATCCTCGGCATCCCCGAGCTGAAGGTGTCCGGCACCTGCGTGCGGGTACCGGTCTTCAGCGGTCACTCCCTCCAGATCAACGCGCGCTTCGAGCGCCCGATCAGCCCCGAGCGCGCCCAGGAACTGCTGGCCGCCGCACCGGGCGTCGAGCTGTCGGAGATCCCGACCCCGCAGCAGGCGGCCGGGCAGGACCCGAGCTTCGTGGGCCGGATCCGCCGGGACGAGACCGTCGAGCACGGTCTGGCGCTGTTCGTCTCGAACGACAACCTGCGCAAGGGCGCGGCGCTGAACGCCGTGCAGATCGCCGAGCTGGTGGCCGACGAGCTGCGCGCGGCTCGCTGACCCCTCTCGCACCCATACCTCGGCCCCCGGACCGCAGCGGCGGATTCCGGGGGCCGAGTCGTGTCGGGGGGCCGAGTCGTGTCGGGCGCGCTCGCGGTCAGGGCAGCTCGGCCCGCTCCCCCGCCTCGACCGACGGCAGGTCGGTCACCGGCTCCACCGGCGGCACTTCCGTCGCCTGCTCGACCGGCGGGGTTTCCGTCACCTGCTCGACCGGTGGCACATCCGTCGCCGGCTCGGCCGGTGGCGCTTCGTCGGTCGCGTGCGGGTGGCGGCCCTCCGGGACGGCGGCCTCCGCCGAGCGCTCCAGGAACCGCAGCAGCTCCACCGGTATCGGCAGCACCAGCGTGGAGTTCTTCTCCGCGGCGACGGCCATCACGGTCTGGAGCAGCCGCAGTTGCAGCGCCGAGGGCGTCTCGGCCATCTCCTTGGCCGCCTGGGAGAGCTTGCGGGACGCCTGGAGCTCGGCGTCGGCGTTGATCACCCGGGCCCGCCGCTCCCGGTCCGCCTCCGCCTGGCGCGCCATCGAACGCTTCATGGTCTCGGGCAGCGAGACGTCCTTGATCTCTACCCGGTCCACGTTGACGCCCCACTCCACGGCCGGACTGTCGATCATGACGGCCAGGCCCTGGTTCAGCTTCTCGCGGTCCGAGAGCAGGTCGTCCAGCTCGCTCTTGCCGATGATCGACCGCAGCGAGGTCTGGGCCATCTGCGAGACCGCGAAGCGGTAGTCCTCGACCCGCACGATCGCGTCCGCCGGTGCCACGACGCGGAAGTACACGACGGCGTCCACCCGGACGGTGACGTTGTCTCTCGTGATGCCCTCCTGTCCGGGGATGGGCAGCGTCACGATCTGCATGTTCACCTTGCGCAGCCGGTCCACCATCGGCACGATCAGCGTCAGCCCGGGAGTCCGCGCCCGCTGCTGCAGCCGGCCGAGTCGGAAGACCAGGCCGCGCTCGTACTGTTTGATCACCCGCGCCGCCGCCATCAGGTAGACGGCGGCGCCGGCCAGGCCCGCGGCCACCAGTTCGAAGACCATCACGGCCTCCAGGGGTCAGGAGTCCGGCATGTGGGGATATGCCCTTACCTCCACGGTATCTCCGCGCCGGGACAACGGGCGAGACCCCCGGCGGCCGGTGGCCCGTGGCCGGTGGCCGCTCACCGTGCGACGTCGCGCTCCCCGACCGGCACGGGCGTGTCCAGGGTGTTGCCCGGCGGCGGGAACGGGCAGAGGAAGCCGTCCGCGAACGCGCTCGGCGGCAGGGTCGCCCGGTTGAAGTCCACCCGCACCGAGCCGTCCGGGCCGGGCGCACCGGTGCGCAGGAAACGGAAGCGGTAGCTGCTCTCCCCACTGGTGCCGTCCGCGAACACCGCCCACAGCGCGCCGCTGCCCACCACCGAGACCGCCAGGGTGTGCTCGCGGGCGTCGGGCGCGGTGAACACCACCTCGCCGCCGAGTTCCAGCGTCCGCTCGCGGCCGTCGGCGTTCTCCACCCGCACCTCGCGCCGCGCCTGATAGGGCCGGAAGTGGCCGACCAGTGACCAGTGCGGGTCGTAGGGCGTGGTGCGGATGCCGGTGAACACCCGTCGGGCGGGCGCGCTCGGGTCGTGCACCCGCACCGCCCACTGGCCCTCCCGCCGCAGCAGTTCCAGGCGCCGCTCGCCGTGCTGCACCCGCACGGTCGTCTGCGGGCCCGGCGCCAGCTCGGCCTCGCCGACCAGCGGTTCGCCGTCCAGCATCAGCCCGTCCATGATGTCGGCCCGCAGGACCACCGCGTCGGCGGTCTGGTGCCACCGGCCCGGCACGCCCTCCAGCGCCCCGTCGGCGGTGGCCTCGGCGATCCAGTACGTGCCGGTGACCGAGAGCGGCCCGTAGGGCGCGCGGACCGCGTCCAGCCGCTGCTGGTGCCACTCCTGCCACTGCTGTGCTGACGCTGCATCAGTAGTCATGGGAATCAAGGTGCCATATCGGGGCCCGTGCGCCGCTGAGCCGACGCAGGGCGGACGGGCGGTACCTCGCCGGGGCGCCCCGGCGGCGTGTGCCGGGGCGGGCCCGCCACCACGACGTGTGCCGCCCACTCAGCACTCGCAGCCGCACCCGCAGCAGTCGCAGCACCCGCAGCCGTCACAGCAGCCGCAGTCCGTGCAGCAGTTGCAGCCGTCACAGCAGTCGCAGCAGCAGTCCCCGTGCCGGTAGCACAGGCCCTCCCGCGGTTCGCCGGTCCACGGGTCCCCGTACTCCTGGCGGCAGCACAGCTGTCCCGTGCAGCACAGACCCGACCACAGGAGGCAGCCGGCCAGCAGGCCTCGGCGACGCGGCGGCTCGGGCGGCGGGTACCCGCCCGGCGGTTCGGTGATGTAGGGAGACCTCGGATACGGCGAGGAGTCGGCGGCGGGGGTGGTGTGCCCGCACGCCGCCGTGGTGCGGAAGGCACGGTCCACCGCTCGGCGCAGCTCGTGCACGAGCAGCAGGTGCACCAGCAACGCATCGGTGAACTCCGCCTCCCGCAGCGCGAGCCGTACCCCGTGCACCGCGTCGTCGCACAGCCTGCGGGCCTCGTCGAGATCGGTACCGGTGGCGGTGAGCGGGTTCCAGGCGCCGGCGGCGTCGTCGGCCGCCCTGTCCTCGACGGCGTCCAGCAGATGGGCGAGTCGGCCGAAGAGCCGGCCGGCCTCGGCCAGCGGTACGGCGTTGGCCGGGCGGCCGGCAAGGCGCGCGGTGTGCGCGAAGGCGGCGGAGGTGGCCGTCTCGGTCGGCTCGGTGATGCGCAGCAGCGGGGTGCCCGGGCCGGCGGCCCGCTCGATTTCCTGCTGTCGGCCGATCGCCGCGAGCAGCGGCCCGGTGTCGAAGCCGAGTCGGGCACCGGAGCGCGTGCCGCCACGGTCCCAGCCGTCGGCGATGCGGGTGGCCGCGACCGCCGCCGGGCGGCGGGCCAGCATGCCGTCGCCGTCGGCGACGTGGTCCCGCAGTTTGGCGGAGGCCAGCACCAGGGAGACGGTCGCGGCGAGCCTGGCGCCCTCGCCTCTGGCGACCGTGGCGGTACGCATCCCCCGCAGCGGACACGGCCCCGCCCGGCGCCGCCCCTGCTCCGCGTCGGTGGCCTGAGCCTCCGTCAGGACCGATATGACCAGCCCGTCGTAGTTGGTCGCCACTCTGGCGAACTGGCCGTGGTCGGCCCGCAGCGCCAGGCACAGTCCGCACAGATGAGCCAGCCAGCTCCCGCTCATCTCCGCGCCGAGACTGTGCCTGCAAGGTCTGAGTATCCCGAACACCCGACTGTGCCCCCCGTCACACGTGGCTCTTGCCCCGCCCCGGCAAACGCCTCATGCTAGCGAGGACACTCACCCGTTCGGCCCGGCCCTCACCCTTGCGGCGGGAGCCGGGGATCTTTCACTCCGTCAGCATCCGTATACCGCAAGAGCCCTGCTCCCGGCGGCTTCGGTGTGCACCAGAACTGTCACGAATACCCGCCGAGACGCATATCCGCTTGGCGCATCATCCGTCTCATGAAGGACGATGGTGAAGCGGACAGCACAGACCGCATGCGAGAGGAGGCGTCATGGGATCGGTGCGCAAGGCGAGTGCCTGGCTTGGCCTCGTCGACGACAGCGAGATGCGCTACTACGACGACGACTACGCCGAGGGGCCGGAGCCCGGCGACGCCGCCCGTGACACGTGGACGACCGATCCACGTATCCGGGCGACCGCGGAGACCGCCCAGGACCAGGGCACCCGGATCGCGACCGTGACGCCCGACGGCTTCCGGGACGCACGCGGTATCGGCGAACTCTTCCGTGACGGGGTGCCGGTGATCGTGAACCTGACGGCGATGGAGCCCGGCGACGCCAAGCGGGTCATCGACTTCGCCGCCGGGCTGACCTTCGGGCTGCGCGGTTCCATCGAGCGCGTCGCCAACCGCGTCTTCCTGCTCACCCCGGCCGACTACCAGGTCGTCAGCGGCCAGGAGCGACGCGTCGGCGAGGACGGCTTCTTCAACCAGAGCTGACCCGGCCCGGCGCCCCGCCCGGGGAGGCGCCCCTCAGCGGAAGGCGTCTCTCAGCGGAAGGCGTCCAGGCCGGTCAGCGCCTTACCGAGCACCAGTTGGTGCATCTCCACCGTACCCTCGTAGGTGAGGACGGACTCCAGGTTCGTGGCGTGCCGCATCACCGGGTACTCCAGCGAGATGCCGTTGGCGCCCAGCACGGTCCGCGCGGTACGGCAGATCTCGATCGCCTCCCGTACGTTGTTCAGCTTGCCGAAGCTGACCTGCTCCGGGCGGAGCCGGCCGGCGTCCATCCGCCGGCCGAGGTGGTGGGCGAGCAGGAGGCCCTTGTGGAGTTCGAGGGCCATGTCGGCGAGCTTGGCCTGGGTGAGCTGGAAGCCGCCGATGGGTCGGCCGAACTGCTCGCGGGTGCGCGCGTACTCCAGCGCCGCCTCGAAGCTGGCGCGCGCCGCGCCCATCGCGCCCCACACGATGCCGTACCTGGCGTGGTTGAGGCAGCTCAGCGGGGCGCGCAGGCCGCGCGCGCCGGGCAGCAGCGCGTCCGCGGGCAACCGTACGTCGTCCATGACCAGTTCGCTGGTCACCGAGGCGCGCAGGGACCACTTGTGCCGGATCTCGGGCGCGGAGAATCCGGGGCTGTCGGTGGGCACGACAAAGCCGGCCACGCCGTCCTCTGTGCGCGCCCAGACGACGGCGACCCCGGCGACCGAGCCGTTGGTGATCCACATCTTGCGGCCGCTGAGCACCCAGTCGTCGCCGTCGCGCCGGGCGTGGGTGCGCATCGCGGCCGGGTCGGAGCCCACGTCGGGTTCGGTCAGGCCGAAGCAGCCGATCAGTTCACCGGCCGCCATCGACGGCAGCCAGCGCTGCTTCTGCTCCTCGGTGCCGAAGCGGTGGATGGCGTACATGGCCAGGGAGCCCTGCACGGAGACCAGGGAGCGGATGCCGGAGTCCGCCGCCTCCAGTTCCAGGCAGGCGAGGCCGTACTGCACCGCCGAGGCACCGGCGCAGCCGTAGCCCTCCAGCGGCATGCCGAGCGCCCCCAGCGCCCCCAGTTCCTTGGCCAGTTCGCGGATGACCGGCAGTTCTCCGCGCTCGTACCACTCGGCGACGTGCGGCAGGACCCGGTCGCGCGCCCAGGCCCGGACCGCGTCGCGCACCGCGAGGTCCTCCGGCTCGAGCAGGTCGTCGAGGCCGAGCGGATCGATCGGGTCGAACGGGGTGCTGGACATGGAACGCGACCTCCGACGGACGGGAAGAGGACGGGAGAGGACGGGAGAGGGCGGTCACCGGACCGGCGTGCGGGACGTCGGAGCGGTGAGCCGCACGGATGCGGCGGGCACGAACCTACGGCTGGGTAGCACGGCTGGGCAAGAGCTGCCCGCTGCCCTGCACGACGGGCTTGCCCGGCTGCTCGGGCAGCCGCTGGACCGTCTTGGCGGACCTGGGCAGCCGCAGCGCCGCGGCGGCACCGCACAGCAGCAGCAGCGCGCTGACCACGAGGGTGACGCGCATACCGTGCACAAACGCCAGTTGCGCGCTCTCCCGGAGCAGTTCGCCGGCCCGGCCGCCCAACTCGCCGGCGGCGGCGTACGCCTCGCTCAGTGAACCGCCTCCGGCACCGCCGGCGGCGGCCGGCACGGGTCGGTCGGCGAACGAGGAGGCGTAGGCGGCGTTCATCACACTGCCGAGCACGGCGATGCCCAGGCCGGCGCCGAGTTGGTACGCCGTCTCGCCGATGGCGGCGGCGCCGCCGGCCTGCTGCGGCGGGGCGTCGGAGAGCATCGACTCGTAGCAGCCGAACAGTGTCGTCTCCAGCCCGAAGCCGAGCAGCACGAAGCCGCCCATCAGCAGGGCGGGCCGGTCGCTCTCGCCGACGCCGGTGAGGGTGACCACCGCGAGCGCGGTGGCGAGGAAGCCGAGAGTGACCATGGTGCGCGGGCCGAGTGCCTGGAGCAGCCGGGGTCCGAGCAGTCCGGCGGCGATGGCCGCCACGGACAGCGGCAGCAGCCGCAGGCCGGTCTCCAGTGGGGAGAGGCCGAGCACCAGCTGGAGGTACTGCGCGGCGAGCAGCGCGAGTCCGACCAGGGCGAGCACCGTCAGCACGATGCAGCCCACCGCCGTGCCGAACGCGGGGCGGGCGAAGGCGGAGAAGTCGATGAGCGGGTGCGGGAGCCGTCGCTGCCGGTAGCAGAAGAACGCAAGCAGTCCGGCGCCGAGGGCGGCCACGAGCAGGGTGCCGGGGTCCAGGACCTGTCCGCCGCCGGCTCGTTTCACGCCCAGGATCAGGGCGAAGAGTCCGGTCGCCGCGAGCAGTGCGCCGACCGCGTCCCACGGGCCCTCGCGGTCGCCGGTGGACTCCGGCAGCAGCATGCGGCCGACGGGGATGCTCAGCAGCATCAACGGGATGTTGATGAGGAAGACCGAGCCCCACCAGAAGTGCTGCAGCAGTGCGCCGCCCACCAGCGGACCGAGCGCGGCGCCGACGGCGGCCACGGCGCTCCACACGCCGATGGCCAACGCCCGCTCCCGGCGGTCGGGGAAGACCTGGCGGAGGATCGACAGCGTGGCGGGCATGATCATGGCGCCGCCGACGCCGAGCAGCGCCCGGGCGACGATCAGTACGAGGGGGCCGGTGGCGAGTACGGCCAGCGCCGAGGCCAGCCCGAAGACGGCGTAGCCCAGCAGCAGTACCCGCCGGCGGCCTATCCGGTCGCCGAGGGTGCCGAAGAGGATCAGCAGGGAGGCGCAGACCAGCGGGTAGGCGTCGACGATCCACAGGAGTTCGACCGGGCCGGGGCGCAGGTCGGCGGAGACGGCCGGTACGGCCACGTGCAGGACGGTGGCGTCGACCGCCACCAGCAGCAGGCTCGCGCACAGCACGACCAGCACGGTCCAGCGGCTGGCCGGTGACCGGCGCGTGGCTCCCCGCAAGTCGGTCTGCGTACTCGCTGCGGTGCCGTCCGCCCTCGTGTGGGTCTGCTGAACGGGCAGCCGTGGCATGTACGCACCTCCTTGCGCCACCCGCGGGACCTTGTGGTTCTCCCCGGCCACCGGGCGGCGGCCGACTGGGTCGGCGGAAAACGGCGGGTGCTCGGACAGAGTACGCGAGGAAGCGCCCGGGTCGAGTGCCGCAGGTCACGCCGAGCGCGCTACCGGCCGGTCGGGACGGTCGCACGGCTGCCCGATAATCAAGTCCGTGACCAAAACGACCGCACCGCCACGGGTGGGGGGACTCTTCGCGGGGCGATCCGCCCCTTTGCACTCCAGTGCGCTGCGCCGGGCGGCGCCCGCGCTGCTGGCGTACGCGGGAGTGCGCGCCGTGGTGCTCCTCACCCTCTTCGTCTGGTCGGCCGCCGCCGACCGGGACGCCTACCAGTTGCTCTCCGCCCGCTGGGACTCGCTGTGGTACGCCCGTATCGCCGCGGACGGCTACGGCCACACCACCCGACTCGCGGACGGCACCACCCATCCCGACCTGGCCTTCTTCCCGTTGCTTCCGTGGCTGGAACGGCTGCTGTCGGCGGTCGGCCCGTGGGACGCGGCGGCGGCCGGGGTGCTCGTCTCGGCGCTCGCCTCGCTGGCGGCGGCCTGGGGGCTGTTCGCGATCGGCGAGCATCTGCACGGGCGGCGCGCGGGGGTGCTGCTCGCCGTGCTGTGGGCGGCGATGCCGGTCGGGATCGTCCAGTCCATGGCGTACAGCGAGTCGCTGTTCACCGCGCTGGCCGCCTGGTCGCTGTACGCGGTGCTCACCGAGCGGTGGGTGTGGGCCGGTTCGCTGGCGGCGCTGGCCGGGCTGACCCGGCCGGTGGGCGCCGCGGTGGTGGCCGCGCTGTGGATCACCGCCGCCGCCCGGCTGTACCGGGCCAGGAGGCTGTCGCCCCGGGTGGTGGCGGGCCTGGCGCTGGCCCCCCTCGGCTGGTTCGGCTACGTGGTGTGGGTGGCGATGCGGCGGGGAAGCTGGACGGGCTATCTCGACGTGCAGGCGGAGTGGGGAAACGGCTTCGACGGCGGCCTGGCGTTCGCCGGCTTCATCGGCGGGTACCTGACCGGGCCATGGCCCGGGCCGCTGGCCGGGGTGGCGCTGCTGCTCGGGGTGGCGCTGGTGGTCGGCGGCCTGGTGCTGTGCGTACGGGCCCGTCAGCCGCTGCCGCTGCTGGTGTACGCGGGCACGGTGGTACTGCTGGCGCTGTGCGCCAAGGGCTACTTCGGCTCGAAGCCCCGGCTGCTGCTGCCGGCGTTCCCGCTGCTGCTGCCGCCCGCGGTGGCGCTGGCCGGTGCCCGCACCCGCACGGCGGTCGCGGTGACGGCCGGGCTGACCGTCGTGGCGGCCGGCTACGGGGCGGTGTGGCTGCTCGGTTCCGGGCCTCCGTGAGGGTGCGGGCCGGACAGGCCCTAAGCTCCGATGGACTACACGGCAAAGCTCGGGAAATGGCCGTGCGAGCGAGGCCGATAATCCTTGGAAGCAAAATCGAATCGACCCGTTCTCCTGTAAATACGCAGGCCCGACGGGTGCGATGGCGACGGATTCCACATCACATGGGGATTACGAACCCCAGGCCCCGGCCATAGTCGTCGGTCACCGCCTGTAATGTCGATTGGGTGCGTACCGACCGAATCTTCGCCCGCCTGGAACAGGAGCCCGCGCGGCCGACCACCCCGCCTCCGGCGATGACCCGCACACGCACGTCGCTGTTCCTGGCGACGATCGGGCTCTACGCGGCGATCGTGGCGGCCGTGCTGAACACCTCGTTCCTGGTGCGGCTGGACTGGCAGGCGATGCTGTTCCGGCCGTACAAGCAGTGGCCGGAGCTGCACGCGTTCCTGGACTACTTCGTCGTCCTGGGCCAACGGGGGCCGACGGCGGTGATGGTGGCCGCCTGGCTCGGCTGGCGCTCGTGGCGGCAGCGGACGCTGCGCCCGCTGCTGGTACTGGGCGCGTCGCTGCTGCTGCTCAACGTCACCGTGGGCGCCGCGAAGCTCGGCATGGGCCGGGAAGGGCCGCACTACGCGAACGTCATGGGCAGCAACGAGATGTGGCTGACGGGGGACATATTCCCCTCGGGTCACACCGCCAACGCGGTCGTGACCTGGGGTGTCCTCGCCTACCTCGCCACCAGCAAGCTCGCCCGCCGCTGGCTGTCCGTCGTCGCCGCCTTCTTCGCACTGGGCGTCGGCACCACGACGGTCTACCTCGGTACGCACTGGGTGAGCGACGTGCTGCTCGGCTGGGCGGCCGGTCTGCTGATCCTGCTGGCCCTGCCGTGGTGCGAGCCGCTGCTCGCCAGAGTGCAGGAGCACATAGAGGTCTACTGGGGTCGGCTGCGGAACGGGGTGCGGG
>NZ_VJYK02000579.1 GCF_007097205.2 Streptomyces alkaliterrae | reverse complement strand
CCGCCCCCGCCGCGAGCCCCCCGGCACCCGACGCCGGGCTGCTCTCACCGGTCCGGGCCGGTACACCGGTCGAGGACGCCGTCTCCGACACCGCCTGGCTGCGCGCCATGCTCGACGCGGAGGCCGCGCTCGCCCGCGCCCAGGCCAGGCTCGGCACGCTCCCCGAGTCCGCCGCCGCCGCGATCACCGCGGCGGCACGGGGGAACGGCGTCGACCTCGTCACCGTCGCCAGGGGCGCCCGGGAGACCGCGAACCCCGTCGTCGGACTAGTCGCCGCGCTCACCGACGCCGTGGCCCGACTCGACCCGGCCGCCGCCGAGTTCGTCCACCGGGGTTCCACCAGCCAGGACATCTTCGACACCGCCGCGATGCTGGTCGCCCGCCGCGCCCTGCGCCTGCTCCACGCCGACCTGCGGCGCTGCGAACGCTCCCTGCGCCGACTGGCCCTCGCGCACCGGGACACGCCCATGCCCGGCCGCACCCTCACCCTGCACGCCGTGCCCACCACCTTCGGCCTCAAGGCCGCCGGGTGGCGACAACTCGTACTCGACGCCGCGCGACGCGTCGCCCGCCTTCTGGACGAGGGACTGCCGCACTCCCTCGGCGGCGCCGCCGGCACCCTCGCCGGCTACCTCGCCACCGCCCCGGCGGAACCCGACTACCCGGCCCGTCTCGCCGCCGCGTTCGCCGACGAGACCGGGCTACGCGCCCCGACCCTCCCGTGGCACAGCCTGCGCACCCCCGTCGCCGACCTCGCCGCCGTCCTCTCCCTCACCGCGGGCGCCCTCGGCAAGATCGCCGTCGACGTGCAGTCGTTGGCCAGGACCGAGGTCGGCGAGGTCGCCGAACCCCGCGGCGGCGGGGCCGGCCGGGGCGCCTCCTCGGCGATGCCGCACAAACGCAACCCGGTGCTCGCCACCCTCATCCGCAGCGCCGCCCTTCAAGTCCCGGCCTACGCAGGTGTGTTGACCGGCTGCCTGCTCTCCGAGGACGAACGCTCGGGCGGGGCATGGCACGCCGAGTGGCAGCCCCTCCGTGAATGCCTCAGACTCACCGGCGGCGCCGCCCACACCGCCGTGGAACTCACCGAGGGGCTGGTCGTCGACCCCGCCCGGATGCGCGCCAACCTCCGCCTCACCGGTGGGCAGATCGCCACCGAACGCCTCGCCGCCGCCCTCGCCCCACGCCTCGGAAAACACGCCGCCAAGGCCCTGCTCACCGAAGCCGCCACCCGCGCCGACCGGACGGGCCGCAAGCTGGCCGCCATCCTCCACGAGAACCCCGACGTCGCCGCCCTGCTGACCCCCGGCCGACTGGCGCAACTCCTCGACCCCGAGCGCTACACCGGCGCCGCCGCGGAACTCGTCGACGCCGCCCTCGCCGACCACCACCCCGGAGACACCTGACC
>NZ_VJYK02000578.1 GCF_007097205.2 Streptomyces alkaliterrae | reverse complement strand
ACTCGGCGGACGGGTTCGGGCTCTCCACCCACGGCACCGCTCCCACGTAACCGTCGACGACGCGCAGGGCTTCCATGGCCTCCTGGTAGCGCTCGGCGCGGACGAGGAGGCACAGCAGCATGTGCAGGACGTGCGGGCGGACGGGGTGCTCGTCGGGCACGCTGTCGACGGCGAACTCGGCGGCCTCGATGGCGTCCTCGACGACCTTCGTCTGGTACATGCTGTGCACGAGGTTGACGTCGGGCAGGTGGTCGTAGACGGCGAAGAGGGGGAGCGCCGGGAGCAGGCTGCCGGCGGGCGCCGTCGCGGCGGCGCTCTGGGCGAAGGAGTAGGACTCCTCGCGGGAGCCGTGCCATTTGGCGGACCAGTACGGCAGCGCGGCCAGGTGGGCGCCCATGTGGGCGGGGGCGCGGCGGACGACCTGGTGCCACAGCGACTCGAAGTCGGCGCGGCGGTAGCCGAGCGCCCGGGCGACGAAGAGTTCGGTGATGTGCGGGGTGGGGTCGGCGTCGGCGAGGGCGGCGGCCTCGTGGGCGACGTTGCGGGCCTCTTCGAGGATGATGCGGTGGTCGGCGGAGTCGGGCTCGCCGAGCGCCTGCCAGACGAGGAACTGGGCGTAGACCTGCGCGCCGCCGGCGTCCTGCGGCTGTTCGGCGCGCCAGGCGCGCAGCCAGCGGCCGTCGCGGACGGGCGCGTCGCCCTTGGTGAGGGAGATGTGCTGTTCGGCGTCGGTGGCGGCGGGGGCGCCGGCCGCCCGGGCCTCGCGGAGTTCCATCGCGGCCGCGCCGGCCAGCGACTGCACACGCTGCCAGCGCAGCTCCCACTCCTCGGGTCCGTCGGTCAGCGCGAGCAGCCGTGCGACGGGACGCCAGTCCTGGGTGCGCTGGGTCTCGGTCAGCGCGTCGACGAGTTCGGGGTCGGGCCCCGGGAGGCGTACGTCGAGCTGTTCGGCCGGTACGAAGCCGTAGTTCCCGGGGTCGTTCGAGTGGGCCATGCCCTGGAGGGCGGCCTTCGCCGCCTTGCGCCTGCGGACCATCGGCACGACAAAGAGGCCGATCACGGCGCCCACGAGGATGAGGGACAGAAGGAACTCCATGGGGTCCACCGTACGGCGCATTAGGCTCGTCCCATGAGCCACCAGCATTTCGAGACCCTCGCGATCCACGCCGGCCAGGAGCCGG
>NZ_VJYK02000577.1 GCF_007097205.2 Streptomyces alkaliterrae | reverse complement strand
GCCGCCGTCACCGCCCGCGCTCGGCGTGTGCCCCGCTGGTCGGCACCGCCCGGTCCGTACGCCATCGAGCACCCCCGGTGCCGATCAGGCCGAAGAGGTGGCCCTGCCACGAGATGCCCGGCGTGGTGGGCAGCACGCCCCACAGGATCGAGCCGTAGAGCAGCAGCACCGTGATGCCGACGGTGATGTCCAGCGCGTCCCGCTCCACGAAGCCGCGGACCAGCAGGTAGCCGAAGAGGCCGAAGACGACGCCCGAGGCGCCGGCGGTGTTGGAGCCGTCGGGCGCGGTGAGCCAGACGCCGAGGCCGCTCACCGTGATGACCACCAGCACGACGCCGAGGAAGCGGCCGATGCCGCGCACCGCCGCGAGGAAGCCGAAGACGAGCAGCGGCAGCGTGTTGGCCATCACGTGGTCCCAGCCGAAGTGCAGGAACGCGGCGGGGAAGATGTCCGGGATCTCGTCCAGCTGGCGCGGTTCGATGCCGTACTCGCGGACGATCGGGCCGTTGGGGCCGTCGATCGCCTCCAGCAGCCACAGCAGGGCGACCCACGACAGCATGAACGTCGCCGCCGTCACCGCCCGCGCTCGGCGTGTGCCCCGCTGGTCGGCACCGCCCGGTCCGTACGCCATCGAGCACCCCCGGTGCCGCGTCCGCGACAGCGTCCGCGACGAGTGGACTACGGCTGCTGCGTCACAGCCTGGTACCAGCCTATACAGCCTGTTCAACGCCTACCGAGGGCGGGAGAGTTCCGGGCCCGGGCGCCTACCGGAGGCGGGAGAGTTCCGGGTGGCGGACGGCGACTTGGCTGAGCGCGTCCAGCAGGTCGCGGGGGTCGAGCCGGTCGGCCTTCGTCGGGGCGGCCACGGACACCACCTCGCCGGAGGCGAACGTCAGCTTCAGCGGCAGCGCGCCGCTGCGGCCCTCGTCGAACTGGCCGAGGTCCACGGTGAGCGTGGACAGCCGTTCGTGCCGGATGGCGAGGTCGATGTTGATCCGCTTGTCCGGGGCGGCGTCCAGGACGGTGAGGTCCGGGTCGCCGAGCTGGGCGCGTACGGGGGCCAGCGCGCGGCCCAGTTCGCGGGCCGCGTCGCGGGCGTTCAGGGTGAGGGTGACGTGGTCGGCGCCCTCGCGGCGTCCCGTGCCGGTGAACCGGGCGCGCTTGCCGAGGGCCTTCTCGACGGCCTTCACCACACGCTGTTGCAGGGCGGGCTCGCGCAGCAACGCGGTGGCCTGGGCCAGCCGGTCGCTGCCGGTGCCGGCCTCGCCGCCGAGCGCCTCGTTGATCCGCCCGAACTCGTCCGGGCTGACCCGCACCCACCGGCCGCCCAACGCGGCCTTGGCGCTGGTCAGATGGTCGGGGACGGCGTCCAGCAGCTTCTCCAGCTCCCCGGGTTCGCCGAGCGACGCGGGGCCCTCGCCCGCCGCGTCCCCGCCTCCGC
>NZ_VJYK02000576.1 GCF_007097205.2 Streptomyces alkaliterrae | reverse complement strand
GCCCCGGCCAACCCGTCCGCCGCGCGGCTCAGCGAGTAGCTGTTGCCGCTGCCCAGCAGCCGACCCGCCAGTCCGCTGCCGCGCTGCAACCAGCCGGCCGCCCGGCCGCTGGTGTACGGCTCGAACGGCGAGCGCCACGTGTCATGGCACCTCCGGCAGGAGAACTCGAACTGGAAACCCGCGTCCGTCCCCTGCTGTCTCGACAGGTCACGGTAGTTCCGGCTGAACGCCGTGGCGTCACCGCTCATTCCAACCCCCATCACACGAGCCGACGCCCGGCGGGGCCGTTCCTGCCGTTCCGCCACCGAAGGTCGAACTTCCGAACGTTCGGGGCGAAAGTGTACGGCCGAAGCAGCACATTTCAGCCGTCGTCTGGACACAAGACGGAGACTTTCGGGCGGTCGGCGCCAACCACCCGACCCCGACCACCCGTTCACTCCGCCGTCAGCCGGTCCGCTCGACCGGCAGCCACAGTTCGCCACGCGCCCGCGTGCCGTCCTCGGACAGCTCCACCCGCAGCAACTCCGGCCCCGGCACCGTCCGGTACGGGTTCGAGGGGAACCAGTCCGCGTACGAGTCCCGCCACATCTCCTGCAGCGCCGACGGGAACGGGCCCTCGTTCTCGAACACCACCCAGGTGCCCGCCGGGACGGCCAACTCCGCCGCGCCCTCCGGCGCCGGCGCGCCCGTCACCACACCGTGGTAGTAGTCCAGCTCGGTCCCCTCCGCCCGGGACTCGTCCATCCCGTCGCAGACCGCGACGATCCCCGACGGCTCCCCGTCGGACAGCTCCTCCAGCCGGCCCACCGACTCCGACGGTATGCCCCGCACGAACTCCTCGATCGCCGGGTTCACCCCCTCGTACACCAGCGGTACCCGGGCCCTCGGGCCCACCACGCGGAACGCCTCCTTCTCGACGATCCGGTAGCGCATGGTCGTACTCCCTTCCACGGTGAGACTGAAACGCAGCTTCGGTTGGGACCGCAGCGCCGCCCCGGTCCGCCGGGCCTCCCCCGGCCCGACGCCGTGCAGCGCGCGGAACGCGCGGCCGAACGCCTCCGCCGACCCGTAGCCGTACCGGACGGCGATCTCCAGCAGCGTGCGCCGCCCGTCCAGCACCTCCGCGCCTGCCACGGTCAACCGGCGCCGTCGCACGTACTCCGACAGCGGCATTCCGGCGAGCGCCGAGAACATCCGCCGCAGGTGGTACTCGGAGGTGAGCGCCAGACGCGCCAGCTCCGCCACGTCCAGCCGCCCGTCGAGCCTGCTCTCGATGTGCTCCATCGCCCGGTTCAGCCCGTCGATCACGACCGTCACCTCTCTCTGCGCGCGCTCGCCCGTGCGCCGCGCCGCGCGGGCTCCCGGACCGCTCCGGCCGCCGACCGAAGCCCTGACAACCGCCACGCTACGAACGACCCGCCACCCCCGGCCCGACATCCCGTGCCCGCTACGGTCGGGTTCCAC
>NZ_VJYK02000575.1 GCF_007097205.2 Streptomyces alkaliterrae | reverse complement strand
GGCGACGGCTGGGGGAGGGGCTCGAATGGGAGGTGCTGTGGCCGCCGCCCCACCCGGCCGGGCTCGGCGCCAACGACGCGAGCGTCACGCTGCTGGTCCGCAGCGGCGGCCTGACGATGCTGCTGCCCGGCGATCTCGAACCGCCCGCCCAACGACGCCTGTTGGCAGAGCGTCCGGAGCTTGAGGACGTGGACGTCCTCAAGGTCGCCCATCACGGCTCGGCGTACCAGCACCCGCCGCTGCTGGCCCGCCTCAGACCCCGGCTCGCCGTGGTCTCGGCCGGTGCGGACAACGGCTACGGACACCCCGCGCCCACCACTCTGGCACTCCTGCGGGCCCACGGCGCCGGAGTCGTACGCACCGACACCGACGGGGCGGTCGCGGTGAGCCGGGCGGAGGGAGCCGAGCTCCGGGTGACAAATGCGGCTTCGCCTCGCCCGACCGGCTCTGCCGGCGGCTCGGTCAGCGCCGGTGGAGGCGGTCCCATGGGGCCTCAGACCCGCCACACACCGTCGCGCATGAGGACGCTGCCCTTCAACTCGTTCTCCTCCCGCCAGGCGCGCAGCATACGGGGGAGGAACCGCAGGAAGACGTATTCCTCGTCACCGCGCGGATCCCAGCGGACCTTCGCCGCGAACGCGGCGCCCGCTTGGGGAGTGAGGCCGTCGGGCGCAAGCTGTTCGGCCTCCGCCTCGATGAGCACGACGTCCCGCGTGTGCCCGAGCGCGATGGTGGACCGGGAACCGGCGCGGATGTTCCGTGCCGTGCCGGAGATGTGTCTGGTGCACATGATCAGTCGGCCGTCGTGGAAGACAAAACTGAGAGGCACCATGTACTGCTCGCCGCCGGGGGAGGCCGTGGCTACCCAGGCGTCGACGTCCTCCTCCAGCCTGGTGAGGACATCCGTTCTGCGCTGCTCGCCCGTCCGTGGCGGGCGGTGTTCCCTGGTCGTCATGGTCGGGACGCTAGCCAACGGGCGGGTGACGGCGCATCGGACCACAGCCGTAGATCGGCAGGCCCGGGTCGGCCGAGGCCACGTTCAGCGTGGACGGGGCGGTGGAGGCGGGGTCAGTCGCGTTCGAGCCAGCCTTCGTGGCGGGTGGCCAGCTCGTCCAGGGCGGCCGGTGAGCAGACAGCCTCCGGGTCCTCCAGCACCACGAGCCACTGCGCGTCCTCCGCGTCGTCCTCTCCGGCGAGTGCGTCCCGGACCAGCCGGGGTTCCTCGGGGAGGGGGAGGCTGTCGGCCAGTTCCTCGGCCACCTCCTCGGCGCTGTCCCGGTCGGGCAGCACCAGCACGTGCCGTACGGGTGGCGCGTCCTGCGCGGCACTCGGTTCCATCGTGTGCTCTCCGCGGTCCTCGAAGCGGTCTCCGGTCTCCTCCACGGGGACATTGTCCGACAGCGGTGACTTCCGCCGACGTCGGGCACCCGGTCGGGTGCGCCGTGGGGCCGGACCCGGCGTCGGGGCGGGGGCGG
>NZ_VJYK02000574.1 GCF_007097205.2 Streptomyces alkaliterrae | reverse complement strand
GGTCCCCTCCCGCAAGGACGTGGCCCGCGTGGTCATCACCCCCGACGTCGTCCACAGCAACGTCAACCCCACGCTCGTGCCGCGCACACGCGGCATGGACAACCCCCACGAGAAGACCGCGTAGGCAGGGGCGGGGGCCGCGGCCGGCGTCGCACGGCTTGGGGAACACTGTCCGGATGAGCTCCGAGACCTCCTCAGCCTCAGCCGCGCGGGAACGGGCCCTCCGCCATGTCGCAGAGCTGGCTTCGGGCCCACCGCTCGACTCGTCGTTGCGGGTGACCCTCAACTTCCATCCGGACCTTCTACTGCGGGGCAGACCGCTCCTGGACTCCCTGGCCGAGGACGGCGTCTACCGATCGCAGTTCGTCACGGGGACCAGCAACGGCGGACTGACCGCCTACCCCGGTGGCGACCGCTGGCGCTGGGAGAGCCGGATCTTCAACGGGGCGTACGACCACGCGCCTGCTCATGAGCGGCCGGTGTACGGGGCGTTGAACTTCCGAGGCAAGTCCGTCGGCGCGGCGCCGCGGTTCGGCTCCGCGCACTTCCGCCTCACGACCGAAACGCTGACGCGGACCACGTTCTGCTACCCGGACAGCTTCTTCGAGCCGTCGGACTTCGGTGTGGCGGCCCGCATGGGGCTCATCGCGCTTGCCCTCGCCGACCGCCAGGACGATCTCGACGACTACATCGAGGCCCAGGTACACGGTCCGGTGCGGCCGGACCGCCACGTGGAGGCGCTGGTTCTGGACCCGTCCTACCGAGGCACGGGGGTCGAGACGGCGGCCCTGCGCCTCGGCTGTCCCGTGGAGTGGCATCCCGGGTTCCGCCTCACCGTTCAGGAACTCCACCGTCACCCCGGTTACCGCGGGCAGGAGTACGTCGAGTTGGGCGCGCGGCTTGCGGTCGACGGCGTGCTTGATCCTCGCATCATCGGAGATGCCGTGCGCACCGGCCGCCATGACCCGCAGGCGGTCAAGAAGGTGTGGCACTACCTGGCGCGCTTCGGAGCGCCAGAGCACGTGGCAGACCGGCTGGCAGGTCCGACACCGGCGGACGACCGCGTGCTCGGCGGTCTTCGCTGAGGAACCGGCGGTCCCTTGGACCGCCTACGCGCTCTTCTCCTGGCGGCCGTCGCCGATCGCGCGGGGGACGAGCGTCGGGTTCACGTTGGAGTGGACGACGTCGGGGGTGATGACAACCCGGGCGATGTTGTCCCTTGACGGGACT
>NZ_VJYK02000573.1 GCF_007097205.2 Streptomyces alkaliterrae | reverse complement strand
GTGCCGATGACGACGACCGAGCCGTGCTCCGGGGCCGGGGGCGGACTGGCCACGCGGGACGGGAGGACGGCGACGGAGAAGTACGGGACGGTCTGCTCGTCGACGTCGGCGAGCGGGGCGGTGCGTTCGCCGTCCATGGTGGCGCGTTCGACGTAGCGGGCCTCGGGGAGGCGGCCGGCTTCGGTGACCGCGCGGCGGACGGTGGGGAACGTGCGGCCCAGCTTCATGACGACGGCGGCGTCGGTGGCCGCGAGGCGGGCCGTCAGCTCCTCCTCGGGGAGGGTGCCGGGCAGGATCGTCAGTACCTCCTCGCCTTCGGCGAGGGGTGTGCCGAGCCGGGCGGCGGCGGCCGACACGGACGTGACGCCGGGGATGACCTCGGTGTCGTAGCGGTCGGCGAGCCGCTTGTGCATGTGCATGTAGGAGCCGTAGAACATCGGGTCGCCCTCGGCGAGGACGGCGACCGTGCGGCCGGCGTCCAGGTGCGCGGCGAGCCGGGCGGCGGCCTCGGCGTAGAACTCCTCCATGGCGCCCCGGTAGCCGCCCGGGTGGTCGGTGGTCTCGGTGGTGACCGGGTAGACCAGCTTCTCCTCGATGTGCTCGGGCCGGAGGTGGCGGGCGGCGATGGAACGGGCGATGCTGCGGCCGTGCCGCGCGCTGTGGTAGGCGACGACGTCCGCCTCGCGGATCACCTCGACGGCGCGGACGGTCATCAGCGACGGGTCGCCGGGGCCGAGGCCGACGCCGTACAGCCGACCGGCGGGCGTGGTCTCGCCGGCGGTGCCGGCGGTCTGCTGCTCGCTCACTCTTCCTCGCTCGCGATCGCGTTGAGCGCGGCGGCGGCCATGGCGCTGCCACCGCGTCGTCCGTTCACCACCAGGTACTCGACACCCTTGCCGTAGGCGGCCAGTGCCTCCTTCGACTCGGCGGCGCCGATGAAGCCGACCGGCACGCCGATGATCGCGGCGGGACGCGGGGCCCCTTCCTCCAGCATCTCCAGGAGGCGGAACAGCGCGGTGGGGGCGTTGCCGACGGCGACGACGGCGCCGTCGAGCCGGTCCCGCCACAACTCGAGCGCGGCGGCGCTGCGGGTGGTGCCCAACTCGGCGGCCAGCGCGGGCACGGCGGGGTCGGAGAGGGTGCACACGACGTCGTTGTCGGCGGGCAGGCGCTTGCGGGTGACACCGCTGGCGACCATCTTCGCGTCGCACAGGATCGGCGCCCCGGCCCGCAGCGCGGCGCGCGCGTCGCTGATGACTGACGGGCTGTACAGCACGTCCTTCACCAGATCGGTCATGCCGCAGGCGTGGATCATCCGCACGACGACCCGGGAGACGTCGGCGGGCAGCGCGGCGAGGTCCGCCTCGGCGCGGATGGTCGCAAAGGACTCGCGGTAGATGGCCGCGCCGTCCTTCTCGTACTCGAACACTGTGCTCTCGCTCATTCCGTGTCGTCCGCGCCGTCCGGGCGGGGGCGGTTGAGGGT
>NZ_VJYK02000572.1 GCF_007097205.2 Streptomyces alkaliterrae | reverse complement strand
AAATGTGTATAAGACACAGGCCCCGCCCGGTCCGGTCCGGTCCGGTCCGGGGAGCAACCCGTCTCGACGAAGGAGTGAACACCACGATGGTGCTCAGGCGACTGCTCGGATCGATCGGCATCGGCGGCCCCTCGGTGGACACGGTCCTCCAGACCGAAGCGGCCCGCCCCGGCGACACCCTCTCCGGCGAGATCCGTCTCACCGGCGGCGGCGCCGACTTCGAGATCGAGCACCTCACCCTCGAACTCGTCGCCCGCGTGGAGGCGGAGCACGAGCAGGGGGAGTCGGAAGGCACGGTCGTCTTCGAGAGGTTCACGGTCGCGGGCGGCTTCCGCCTCGCCCGCGAGGAGCGGCGCACCGTCCCCTTCAGCGTGACCCTGCCGCACGAGACACCGCTCACCGAGGTGCACGGCCAGGACATCGGCGTCGTACTCGGCGTACGCACCGAACTCGGGATCGCCGGCGCCCGGGACAAGGGCGACATGGACCCGCTGACGGTCCGCCCGCTGCCCGCCCAGGAGGCGGTCCTGACCGCGTTCGGCCGGCTCGGTTTCGGCTTCCGGTCGGCCGACCTGGAGTACGGCCACATCGGTGGCACCCGCCAACAGCTTCCGTTCTACCAGGAGATCGAGCTGACCCCGTCGCAGCGGTACGCGCACCAGGTGGACGAGGTCGAGGTCACCTTCCTGGCCCGCCCGGACGGCATGGAGGTCGTCCTGGAGGCCGGCGGGCACGGCGGCTTCGCCTCCGGCGGCCACGACGCGCTCAACCGCTTCGACCTCAGCCACACCCAGGTGCCGGACACCGACTGGGACCGCGAGGTCGACTCCTGGGTCGGCCAGTTGGTCGAGCACCGGTCCACGGTCGGCGGCTACGGCGGCTACGGCGACGGCGTCCCCTACGCCCACAAGGACGACAGCCACGGCGACCACCGTTCGGGCCCCGGTGTGGGCACGGCCATCGCCGCCGGCGCCGCCGGGCTCGCGGTCGGCGTCGCGGGCGGCCTGGTCGCAGCGGAGGTCGTGGACGAGGTGGGCGACTTCCTCGAAGGCGACGACGAGGAAGACGACGCCTGATGGCCCGACTCCTGGAATCCGTGCCGACGCGTGCCCGTGAGGGCGGTCATCGGCGGTCAACAGGGGGTGCTCAGTAGCCGGCCGACTGGCCGCCGACGCGTCACGGTCCAGCAGGTCAGCGACTCGGCACGGCCCCTGGCACCGGTGATCCCAAGCTCAGAGCGCGGGTTCGATTCCCGTCACCGGCTCCGGTCAGTAGCCGCGGGTAGCCGGCCTGGGGCTTTGTCGCCGACTCGAGCACCCGGGTGCGGCGTGGAGATCTTGTGTCGTGCCGGTACGCCGGTCTCGAGGGCGGAGTCGGACATGCTCGTGCTCCGGAGTGGGTGTGGGTGCGCGCCTTCGCGGGGCCGCTGACGGGTCGTTGACTGAGCGGTGGCGCACGGCCGGTGGCTTGGGGTCGGTGGCTTGGGGTCGGGTG
>NZ_VJYK02000571.1 GCF_007097205.2 Streptomyces alkaliterrae | reverse complement strand
GGCCTCCGGCAGGCCCCGCCCGCCCCCGCGCCCGGCTCGCGCGCCCGTCGGACGCGCGCCCGGTGCCTGATCGAACGCGCCCCCGCCGTGCGAGTGAGTCGCACCTTACGATGGGGCGCATGAGTGCTACGTCCGGCCCGTCGCCCGCAGCAGCCCCAGGAGACATCCCGCACGCCTCCGCAGCCGGCGGCTCCCGAGGAAGAGTCCTCCTCGCCGCCCCCCGTGGCTACTGCGCCGGCGTGGACCGTGCCGTCATCGCCGTCGAGCAGGCGCTGGAGCAGTACGGCGCCCCGATCTACGTCCGCCACGAGATCGTCCACAACAAGTACGTCGTCCAGACCCTGGAGAAGAAGGGCGCCATCTTCGTCGAGGAGACCGCCGAGGTCCCGCCCGGCGAGATCGTCATCTTCTCCGCCCACGGCGTCGCGCCCGAGGTGCACCGGGAGGCCGAACGCGGCCGGCTCGCCACCATCGACGCCACCTGCCCGCTTGTCACCAAAGTCCACAAGGAAGCCGTCCGCTTCGCCCAGGACGACTACGACATCCTCCTCATCGGCCACGAGGGCCACGAGGAGGTCATCGGCACCAGCGGCGAGGCCCCCGACCACATCACGCTCGTCGACGGCCCGGGCGACGTCGACAAGGTCGAGGTCAAGGACCCGTCGAAGGTGGTGTGGCTGTCCCAGACCACCCTCTCGGTCGACGAGACGATGGAGACGGTCGGCGCGCTGAAGGAGAAGTTCCCCCAGCTCATCTCACCGCCCAGCGACGACATCTGCTACGCCACACAGAACCGGCAGACCGCCATCAAGCAGGTCGCTGCCGACGCCGAGCTGGTGCTGGTCGTCGGCTCCAAGAACTCATCCAATTCCGTGCGCCTCGTCGAGACCGCCCTCGCGCACGGCGCCTCGGACGGCCACCTCGTCGACAACGCCGGCGAGATCGACGAGGCCTGGCTGGAAGGCGTCACCACCGTCGGCCTCTCCTCCGGCGCCTCCGTCCCCGACGTGCTCGTGGAGGGCGTGCTCGACTGGCTCGCCGAGCGCGGCTTCGACGACGTGGAGGTCGTGCAGCCCGTGCAGGAGCACATCCAGTTCTCCCTGCCCAAGGAACTCCGCCGCGACCTGCGCGAGGAAGCCCGCCGCAAGGCCGCGGAACCCGCCAGCTGACGCGGCCGGCCACCCCGCCTCTCGGGACCGGCGCGGATCTCACGGTCCGCGCCGGTCCCGCGCTCTCAGCCCCAGCCCCCCGCGCCGCGCTCAGCCCCGCACACGCGGGCGGGCGGCCTCGCGGACCAACCGGCGGCGCTGCGCCGCCATCATGCTGCGCCTCACCACCGCGATCACCGCGGCCAGCGCCGTGCCCCCGTACAACCACCCCGCGTTGACGGCGAGCATCGTCGCCAGTTCCACCAGCCAGCCGCCGAAGCCCTCACCGTCACTTACCACTCCGAGGCCCGCCGCGAACGCGATCGGCGCCGCCACCGGTGCCGTCAACGCGTCCGCGACCCGCACCCACAGCCCGCACCC
>NZ_VJYK02000570.1 GCF_007097205.2 Streptomyces alkaliterrae | reverse complement strand
CCCCGACACCGTCCAGCCCGGGACGGCCGCCGGACAGAACCCGGCCGCCCCCGACAGCGGCCGACCCGCCGGCGCCCAGCCTCCCGTCACCGCCGGTCGGTTCGGAGCCCCCGTCGGCCAGCCTGCCGGCAACCCGGGCCGTCCCGCCGACGGTACGGACCACCCCGCCTCCGGCGTCGGTGAGTCGACCGGCGGTCCCGGCCAGGGCGGCGCGGGCGCCGGGCAGTTCGGTCCGCAGACCGGCCACCTGGGCTCGGCAGCGGGCGCCGCACAGGGCGGCGCCTCTCCCGGCCGGCAGGCCTCCGGTCAGCACGTCGGCGGGCAGTCCGGCGGGGGAACCGGGCGCGGAGGGGCCGGTGCCGCGGGCGGCGGCGAGTCGACGGGCCGTGAGGAGAGCGGCGGGCGGCCCGAGTCGGGGTCCGCCTGGCAGGCCGACGCCAACCGGCAGAGCGGCTTCGGCGGTGAGCAGGACCAGCGCGTCTCCTGGGGCCAGCCGGCCGGTACCCCCGGGTCGGCCCCGGCGCCGGAGCAGACCACCCAGTTGCGTCGCTCGGACATCGTGAACGCCCGCCGCGCGGCCCGTTCGAGCGGTGGCGCCGCCGCTCCCGCCGCCGGCTTCGGCCAGCCGCAGACCGGCGCCCCGCAGGCCCACCCGCAGGGGGCGCCCGGGGCGCAGCCCGGCCTCCCCGCCGGTGCCGTGCCGGGCGGGCCGCAGCTCCCCGCGCAGGGCGGCCCGGCCGCCGCCGGTCGGTCCGAGGGGACACCCGGCTGGGCCCAGCAGGTCAGGGACCTGGCGCAGGCGCCGGGTGCCGGCGCGCCGCCCGGCGGCCCCGGCGAGGGTCCGACCCCCTGGCGCCCGCCGGTCAACGACCCCTTCCTCCAGGCGGCGCAGAACCAGGCCCGTCCGGCCGGCCTCGGCCGGCGCCTGGCGGCCCGGCTGCTGGACTCGTTGGTGACGGGCGCGGTGGGCGCGGCCGTCGCGTTCCCGCTCCTGCCGAAGACCGCCGACCACGTCAAGGACAAGATCGAGGCGGCCGAACACGCCGGTGTCACCACACAGGTGTGGCTGCTGGACGGCACGACCGGCGGCTACCTCGCGATGGTGATCGGAGCGATGCTGGTGTTCGGCCTGCTCTACGAGGCGCTGCCGAACGCGCGTTGGGGCCGCACCCTGGGCAAGAAGCTGTTCGGGCTGCGGGTGCTGAGTCTGGAGGAGCAGGAACCGCCGGGCTACGGACGTGCGGTGGTGCGCTGGCTGGTGCAGGGCGGCTCGGCGGCGCTCCTGGTCGGCGTGGTGAACCTGGCCTGGGCGCTGTTCGACAAGCCCTGGCGGCAGTGCCTGCACGACAAGGCCGCCGGCACGTTCACCGCACAGGGCGGCGACGCGGGCGAACTCCGTCTGGGCGGCTGACCCCCGTGCCCCACCCGGGCTGCCCCGCGAGGCCACGCGACGGCGGTGGCACGGCCGACTTGCGAGGCCGGGCGGCCCTGGCGTCGGGCTGAGCTGTCCCGCCCACGGAGGAGGCGGCGCACCTCGGGGCCGGGC
>NZ_VJYK02000057.1 GCF_007097205.2 Streptomyces alkaliterrae | reverse complement strand
TCTCCGGGCGGGGGCGGGTCGTCGGTCAGCGTCGCAGCCGTCCCGGCAGCCGCTCAACCCGTTTTCACCCGGCGGGGTGCGTCCCTCCCGCCACGCACGGCGGGAGGGGCGCACCACGAGGCCCGGCCGGCCCCGGTCAGGGCAGCTTGACCCCGAGTTCCTTCGCGAACGTGGACACCGCCCGCGCCCAGCGGGCGTTCACCCGGTTGATCTCGTTCTGGTTGGGATACGCGTTGGTGCAGGACGGCCCGGGCCCGCCGCCGGACATCAACTCGCTGCACGGGCCCCGGTAGTTGTCGGGCAGGCCGAGTACGTGACCGGTCTCGTGGGAGGTGACGCGGGTGGAGTTGTAGACCTGGTTCTGCCGGTAGTCGAGGAAGATGTAGCCCCGGCCCCGGCCGTCGGTGTACGCGTAGGAGCCGCGTGAGTCGTTGCCCTCGCGGTACGTGAAGTCGGGGTTGCTGCCCTCGACCAGCCGTACGTTGCTGACCGAGGAGTTCCAGATCCGGGTGCTGGCGGCTATCTGGTTGCGGAAGGTGGGGGCGCTGGCGGCGCTGTAGGTCACGGTGACCGCCGTTGCGCCCGGGTTCTCGGCGTGCTTGCGCAGCGCCGACTTCATCACGGCCTCGAAGAACGCCCGGTTGCCCGCCTCGTCCTCGGCTGCGGTGCCCGAGTAGCCGAGGTGGGCGCGGTCGCTCGGGGGCGCGGTGGCGGTGGCGCTGCCCGGCACCGCCGCGAGGCCGGCGGCCAGTCCGAGTCCGAGCGCGGCGGACAGCACGGTCCTGAGGTGTTTCATGGGGGGTTGGTCCCTTCTTCGTGTCTCCGCGTCCCGGCCGCCGGTGTGGGGTGGGCGGCCGGGGGTGCGAAGTGACGTCGGGTTGCCCTGAGTGTCGGGCACCGGGACCGCCGTGTGGGCTATGCCATCCGGCGATAACCCGGCACTATCGCCCGGGCCCCGGGGCGGTCTCGGACCTGTCCGCCAACTCCCTTGTCTCGTAACGCTGTTGGCCTGGTTATGGTGCGGCGTCCGCGGCTATGCTCCCGGCGTGGAGCTCGAAGTCAGGCATCTGCGCGCGCTGTGCGCCATCGCCGACACGGGCAGCGTGCGCAGGGCCGCTCGCCAACTCGGCGTGACTCAACCGTCGTTGACAACCCAGCTGCGGCGCATCGAACACGCCTTGGGTGGCCAGCTGTTCGTACGCGAACGGTCGGGCAGCGAACCCACCGCGCTCGGCCGCAGCGTGCTCAGCCGGGCGCGGCCGCTCGTCGCGGAGATGGCGGCGCTGGTGGCCGAGACGCGGGCGGCGGCCCTGCGGTCGGGCGGCGGCGGCACCCTGCGGGTCGGCGGCACGGGCAGCACCGGCAGCCGCGCGGTCGCCGGGTGGCTGCGCCGCCTGCGCGCCCGGCACCCGGACCTGGGCACCACCATCCGCATCGACGTCTCCGCCAACCGGCTGCTGCGCGAAGTGGCGCAGAACCGGCTGGACGTGGTGTTCGTGCACGAGGTCACGGGCTGCCCGCTGCGGCTGCCGCACGGGGTGGCGGTCCGCGTACTGCTCGAACGCGAACCGCAGTTCGTCGCCCTGCCCGAAAGCCACCCCGCGGCCGCCCGCGCGGAGGTGCCGCTGGGCGAACTCACCGGCGAGCGCTGGATGGTCGACCCGGCGGCGGACGGCGAGTGGGACGGACTGCTAAGGGCGCTCGGCGCGGCGGGCGAGAGCCCGCGTCTGGTGTGCGGGGACTACCTGACCGCCGGCGACCTCGTCGCAGCGGGTGAGGTGCTGATGCCCTGCCAGCCGACGACCGTGCCCCGGGCCGGGGTGGTGACCCGCCCGCTGGTCGGCGACCCGCTCACCGTCCGCCTCCTGCTGGCGTTCCGCGCGGGGGAGCGGACCGCGGAGGTGGACGCGGTGTTCGAGGACCTGCGCGGCGCCTACCGGGAGGTCGCACACGCAAACGCGACCTACCGCGACTGGCTCGCCCTGCGCGGCGCCCCGCTGGCCGTCTGACCGTTCCGGGCCGTGGCCACGGCCGGGCCGTGGCGGGGCCGTGGTCGTGGCCGGGGCCCCGGGCCGGTGCCGGGCTCAGGCGCGGCCGAAGCGGCTCTCGTACTCCTTGAGCAACTGGGACTGCCGACGGCCGACGGACACCTTGGGCTCCCGGCCCTCCAGCACCGACTTCAGCAGGTCCAGGCAGATGTGCCACCCGGCCGCGTTGCGTACGGCCCACTCGCGGCCCTCGAAGGACGCGGTGAGCGTCAGCCGACAGCGCCCCTCGCCCTCCGCCGCGTTCTCGCCGGTGTCGGCCAGCTCCACCCGGATGGTGTCGCCGTCCCAGGTGAATGCGAAGACGGACGGTTCGTCGAACTCCAGGACGGTGCCGTGCGTCGGCGGCTCCTCGTCGCCCTCGAAGGTGAACGTCAGCTCGGTGCCGGGGGCGGGTTCACCGTCGGCGCGGTCGACGCGGGCGGGGAACCACCCGCCCATCAGCTCCGGGTCGGTGACGGCCCGCCACACCTCGCCATGCGGATGGCGGTAGTCGCGCTCGAAACGCAGGGTCTGCCGGTCGCCTTCGCTGTGCAGGGTCGCGGTCACGGTTCCCCTTCTTCTCTTTCGGCGGCGCCTGATGCGGTCGGCGCCTCGTCCGGTTGGTGGGCCGTCCGTCCGGAGACGGACCGCCCACCCTACTTGTCCTCCGCCGGACGTCCGGCGGAGGTGTGTCGGCCGCTCTCGGCACGTTTGCGGGCGCGATAGGCGGCGACGTTGGCGCGGGTGGCGCACCGGCCGGAGCAGTAGCGGCGGGAGCGGTTGGTGGAGGTGTCGATGTAGGCGTTGCGGCACGGGTCGGAGTTGCACACGCCGAGCCGGTCCACGCCCAGCTCGGTCAGGCTGACGGCCAGGCCCATGCAGGCGATCGCCGCGTAGCCGGCGCCCGCGTTGACCGGGTTCTCGGCGAGGTGGAGGTGCCAGCGCGGGTTGCCGTCCTCGTCGCGGTAGTCGTGGCCGGCGATCTGCGGGCTCGCCGGGTACTCCATCAGCAGGGTGTTCAGCAGGTCGACGGCGCGGAACTCGTCCTGCTCGCCGGCGGCGGCGAAGACCGCGCGGAGTCGGGCGCGGACGGCCCGCAGCCGGTTCACGTCGGCGTCCGAGACCCGCCGCGCGGCCTGCCGGTGGCCGCCGAACAGCTCCCGTACCACTTCCACGGAGGTCAGGGTGTCCGTGCCGCGTTCGGGCTCCTCGGTGTTCACCAGCCGCACGGCGAAGTCTGCGTAATAGGTCAGTTCCACTTGTGATCCTTACGGCTGCTGGTTACAGTCGGGGCCGGGAGAGGTAAGGGCCGAACATCGGTCCAGCCTATTACGTCACCGAGGGGAAGTCATGGCGGACACCACGGACACCACCACCCGGCCCGACTGGCAGGCCTGGCAGCGCAGCTGGGACCGGCAGCAGGAGCACTACCTCCCGGACCGGGAGGAACGCTTCCGCACGATGCTCGACGTCGTCGAGGCCGCCGTCGGCCGCACACCCCGCGTCCTGGACCTGGCCTGCGGCACGGGAAGCATCAGCGACCGACTGCTGACCCGCATGCCCGACGCGCACAGCACCGGCGTCGACCTCGACCCCGCCCTGCTCACCCTCGCCCGAGGCCACTTCGCGGACGACAAGCGCGTCGAGTTCGTCCGCCTCAACCTCCGCGACGCGGACTGGACCGACCACCTCCCGCACCGCCAATACGACGCGGTACTGACGGCCACCGCCCTGCACTGGCTCACGCACGGTGAGCTCGTCGCCCTCTACGGTCGCATCGCGGGCGTACTGCGCCCCGGCGGGGTCTTCCTGAACGTCGACCACATGCCCGACCCGACCACGCCCCGTATCGACGAGCTGATGGCCGTCCACGACCGTGCCCGCCGCGCGGAGGAGAAGGAGCGCGGCGTGCTCGACTGGGTCGACTGGTGGCGGGCGCTGGAGGAGGAGCCGAGCCTGGCCGAGGTCGTCGCCGAACGCCACCGCGTCTTCGCCGACCCGGCGAAGGGCGACCACGCCGCCGACCAGATGCAGTCACCCGCCTGGCACGTGGAGGTGCTGCGGCACAGCGGCTTCACCGAGGCCCGCACGGTCTGGGCCTCGCCCCGCGACGCCATGGTCCTCGGCCTGAAGTAGCGCGCGGACGCAAACGGCGGGCCTGCTCCCCGGCCCCGGTCCGGCACAGAACCGGATGGGGTCGGGGAGCAGGCCCGCCGATACGCGCTCCTGGCCGCCCGGGCGGCCACGAGGGCCGCCGGGCGCCCGCTCAGCGGCGGGCCACGCCCTCCGCGCGGGCGGCCGCGGCGACGGCCGCCGTCACGGCCGGTGCGACCCGCTCGTCGAACGGCGAGGGGATGACCCGCTCGGCGCTCAGCTCGTCGGCCACCACGGCGGCCAGCGCCTCGGCGGCGGCGAGCTTCATGCCCTCGGTGATCTTCGTGGCGCGGACCTGGAGGGCACCGGCGAAGATGCCGGGGAACGCCAGCACGTTGTTGATCTGGTTCGGGTAGTCGCTGCGTCCGGTCGCCACCACGGCGGCGTACTTGCGGGCGACGTCCGGGTGGATCTCCGGCGTCGGGTTGGCCATCGCGAAGACGAAGGCGCCCGGCGCCAGCTTGGCCACGGCCTCCTCCGGCACCGTGCCGCCGCTGACGCCGATGAAGACGTCCGCGCCGTCCAGCGCCGACTCCAGCGAGCCGGTAAGCCCGGCCCGGTTGGTCAGGCCCGCGATCTCCCGCTTCACGTCGGTGAGGTCCGTGCGGTCGGCGGAGACGACACCCTTGCGGTCGCAGACCGCGACGTCCCCGATCCCCGCCTCCACGAGGATCTTGGCGATCGCGATACCGGCCGCGCCGGCACCCGAGATCACCGCGCGCAGCTCGCCCAGCGGCCGGTCCGTCAGCTTCGCCGCGTTGCGCAGCGCGGCGAGCGTGACGATGGCGGTGCCGTGCTGGTCGTCGTGGAAGATCGGGATGTCCAGCGCCTCCTGGAGGCGCCGCTCGATCTCGAAACAACGCGGGGCGGAGATGTCCTCCAGATTCACCCCACCGAAGGACGGCGCCAGCCGGACGACCGTCTCCACGATCTCGTCCGTGTCCTTCGTCGCCAGCGCGATCGGCACCGCGTCCACGCCGCCGAACTGCTTGAAGAGGATCGCCTTGCCCTCCATCACCGGGAGCGACGCCTCCGGACCGATGTCACCGAGGCCGAGCACCGCGCTGCCGTCCGTCACGACCGCCACGACCTGGGACTTCCAGGTGTAGTCGTGCACCAGCTCGGGCTGCTCCGCGATCGCGCTGCACACCTTGGCCACGCCGGGTGTGTACGCGAGAGACAGGTCGTCGGCGTCCCTGACCGGGACGGTCGCGCGCACGGCCATCTTGCCGCCGCGGTGGAGGGCGAACGCCGGGTCGATGGCGTCCTCGTCCAGCTCACTCTGCGGATCAACAATCTCCGCTGCCACTTTTGACCCCTTATTTCCTTAAGTTGCCGAGGGTACCGCTGCCTGGTTGGGGAGCGGGGCGGGCACCGCGTCCGTGTCCTGTTCGGTGGATGGCCACCGTCCAGGGGGAGGTACGGACGCCGGGCGCGCCGCACACGCGCCCGTGTCCCCGGGTGAGGGGTGTAACTGCCCTTTGTACCTGATACGGGTGTCGGCGGACGAGTGACTTTTGGCCGCCTGATCAGGCCACCGCGGGTGGCGGGGGTGACGTGGGCGGTGTCGCGGCCGCATAGTTCCTGGTGAATCACGACAAGCCAGACGTCGGGCGGGTGCCGCGCGGCTACCGGCCGCGCACACGGGGTGACGAAGCTCTCAACGGGCTGGCAGGCTGTTCGGAGAGGGCCGCCGATGACCGAGCGTGACCGGACGATGTTCGTTCACCGGTTTCCGTTATCCGATTTTGATATCCGTGACGCCCTATGACCCGGTACCCGGATGGCAAGATTCCACCCACTACGTCCGGGCGGACACTCGAAGGCGTGTTCCGAACCTCGCCCGGTACGGCTACTCCCTCACCCAGCAGGAGGACCCCAGCATGACCGCAAGCACCACCCGTCGTTTCCTCCCCCGCCGCCGGTTCGCCGCGGCCGGAGCCCTCGCGGTCGCGGGCACCCTCCTGCTGAGCGCCTGCGGCGACCAGACCGAGGGTGCCAAGGAAGGCAACGGCGGCCAGAAGACCTCCGACGCCCCGCTCTTCGACGAGCTGCCGAAGAAGTACCAGGACTCCGGCGTCATCAAGGTCGGCTCCGACATCGCCTACGCCCCGATCGAGTTCATGAAGGACGGCAAGGTCACGGGCATCGACCCGGACATCGCCACCGCCATGGGCAAGGAGCTGGGCGTCGAGTTCAAGTTCCACAACGGCACCTTCGACGGCCTCGTCCTCGGTATGAACTCCGGCCGCTACGACGTGATCATGTCGGCCATGACCGACACGAAGGAGCGCCAGCGCGGCGCCTCGGACGACGCCGAGGGCGGCGCCGACTTCGTGAACTACTTCCAGGCCGGCTCCGCGATCCTCGTTGCCAAGGGCAACCCCAAGAAGATCAACGGTGTCGACGACCTGTGCGGCAAGGGCGTCGCGGCCCAGCGCGGCACCGCCAACCAGACGCTGCTGAACGACCAGCAGAAGAAGTGCGACAGCAAGATCAAGCCGTTCATCGCCGACCAGGACAGCGACTCGATCACCCAGCTCCAGACCGGTCGCGTCGACGCCGTGATCACCGACTACCCGGTGGCGCTGTACAACGCGCTCACCGCAGGTGGCGGCGACCGCTTCGAGGTCGTCGGCGACCAGATCGAGGCCGCCCCGTACGGCATCGCCGTCAGCAAGAAGAACCCCGAGCTGCGCGACGCCATCCAGAAGGCGATGCAGGCGATCATCGACAACGGTGAGTACGCGAAGGTCCTCAAGAAGTGGGAGGCGGAGGCCGGCGCCATCGAGAAGGCGACCGTCAACGCCGGTAAGTAAGCACAAGTAGTCCAAGGAACCACAGCTAAGGCAATCCACTCGTGACCGAAGCGAACGACAAGACCCCCGTCGGGGGCGGCAGCGTGGCCGCTCCCGACGAGAGGGTCAAGCCCGAGGCCATCAAGGCCATTCCGGTGCGGCACTACGGCCGATGGGTCAGCTCGGTTGTCGTGCTGTTCCTCCTCGCCGCGATCGTGCTCGCCTTCAGCCGGGGCCAGATCGAATGGAGTGTGGTCGGGGAGTACATCAACGACGGCACGGTGATCAGGGGCGCCTGGGCCACGCTGCAACTGACCCTCTACGCGATGTTGATCGGCGTTGTGCTGGGCATGGTGCTGGCGGTGATGCGGCTGTCGCAGAACCCCGTACTGCGGAACGTCGCCTGGGGCTACATCTGGTTCTTCCGCGGCACTCCTGTGCTGGTGCAGCTCTTCCTCTGGTTCAACCTCTCTCTCGTCTTCACCTATGTGGACCTCGGTCCCATCTACAAGAACGAGATGACCGACGTCATGACGCCGTTCATGGCGGCGCTGCTCGGCCTGGGTCTGAACGAGGCCGCGTACATGGCCGAGATCGGCCGCGCCGGAATCCAGTCGGTCGACCGGGGGCAGACGGAGGCGGCGCACGCGCTCGGTATGAGCCCGGCGAAGACGACCAGGCGGATCGTGCTGCCGCAGGCGATGCGGGTCATCATCCCGCCGACCGGCAACGAGTTCATCAACATGCTGAAGACCTCGTCGCTGGCGTACGTCATCGGCTTCTCCGAGTTGTTCCTGGTCAGCCGCGAGGTCGGCTCGGTCAACCTCGCCGTGATGGAACTCCTCATCGTCGTGACCATCTGGTACCTGATCCTCACGACGATCTTCAGCATCGGTCAGTACTACCTGGAACGGCACTTCGCACGGGGCTCCGACCGGGCGCTTCCGCCCACGCCGTTGCAGAAGATCCGGGCGAACGTGCTGTCCTTCCGCCGCCAGGCCGGCCCCGGAGGTGTGGGCGCATGACCAGTCTTTCGAAGCAGCCGATGGTGAAGGCCGAGGCCGTTCACAAGTCCTTCGGCCTGATCGAGGTCCTGAAGGGCATCGACCTGGAGGTCCAGCAGGGCGAGGTGTTCTGCCTCGTCGGTCCCTCCGGTTCCGGTAAGTCGACCTTCCTGCGGTGCATCAACCACCTGGAGAAGATCAACGCCGGGCGGCTCTACGTCGACGGTCAGCTCGTCGGCTACCGCCAGAAGGGCGACAAGCTCTACGAGCTGAAGGAGCGGGAGGTCGCCGACCAGCGCAAGGACATCGGCATGGTGTTCCAGCGTTTCAACCTCTTCCCGCACATGACGGCACTCCAGAACGTCATGGAGGCGCCGATGCAGGTGAAGGGCGAGTCCAAGGCGAACGCCAGGGAACGCGCCGCGAAGCTGCTGGAGCGGGTCGGTCTCGGCGACCGCAAGGGCAACTACCCGGCCCAGCTCTCCGGCGGCCAGCAGCAGCGTGTCGCCATCGCCCGCGCGCTGGCGATGGACCCGAAGCTGATGCTGTTCGACGAGCCGACGTCGGCGCTCGACCCGGAGCTGGTCGGTGAGGTGCTGGACGTCATGCGGGACCTCGCCGAGTCGGGCATGACCATGGTCGTGGTCACCCACGAGATGGGCTTCGCCCGGGAGGTCGGCGACTCGCTGGTCTTCATGGACGGTGGTGTGGTCGTCGAGTCCGGCCACCCCCGCGACGTCCTCAGCAACCCGCAGCACGACCGCACCAAGGCGTTCCTCGCGAACGTGCTCTGAGTACCCGAAACACCATGTGGGTGGTACCGGCCGACCGGCCGGTACCACCCACATGTCTGTTCGGGCGGGAAGCAACCACTCCGGCGGCGTGGGCGGCGCGGTGTGTGTCACAGCGGGGTGTGGTTCCGTGGGGCGCTACCGGGGCGTAGCTTGTGGCCATGTTTGCTGCGTACGCCGCCCGGATCGACCGGGAGAAGCCGCTGAACGGTCTTGAGCTGGGGGAGCGCCCCGAGCCGCACGTGCCGGTGGGTTGGACCGCCGTCAACGTGCGGGCCGCCTCCCTGAACCACCACGATCTGTGGTCGCTGCGAGGTGTCGGCATCGGCGAGGAGTCGCTGCCGATGATCCTCGGCTGCGACGCCGCCGGAGTGGACGCCGACGGCAACGAGGTGGTGATCTACCCGGTCATCGGGCTGACCGGGCACGGGGTCGGGCCGGACGAGCCCCGCACGATCCTCACGGAGAAGTACCAGGGCACGTTCACCGAGCGGGTCGCCGTCCCGCAGTGGAACGTGTTGCCGAAGCCGAAGGAGCTGACCTTCGAGGAGGCGGCCTGCCTGCCGACGGCGTGGCTGACCGCCTACCGGATGCTGTTCACGAAGGCGGAACTGCGTCCCGGGGACAGTGTGTTGGTGCAGGGCGCCGGCGGCGGCGTGGCGACGGCCGCGATCGTGCTGGGCGCGGCGGCGGGTCTGCGGGTCTTCGCCACCAGCCGCGACGAGGGCAAGCGGCGTCGAGCGGAGGAGCTGGGCGCGGAGCTGGCGCTGGAGAGCGGTGCGCGGTTGCCGCACCGGGTGGACGCGGTGATGGAGACGGTCGGCGCCGCCACCTGGTCGCACTCGGTGAAGTCGCTCAAGCCCGGCGGCACGATCGCCATTTCCGGTGCCACCAGCGGCTATACACCGTCCAGTGGTGAGCTGCACCGGATCTTCTTCCAGGAGCTGCGGGTGCTCGGCTCGACGATGGGCACCAAGGAGGAGTTGGCGGCGTTGATGAGCTTCTGCGTCGCCAAGGGCGTGCGGCCGGTCATCGACTCGACGCTGCCGCTGGACCGGGCGCGGGAGGGCTTCGAGAAGATGGCGACCGGAGACCTGTTCGGGAAGATCGTGCTCACCGTGTAAAGGGCTGGTTCGGCCCGGCACTCTCGGGTATGACGGTAGGACCCTGGCCGCCCGGGCGACGGGTGGGGTGGCTGGGGTCCACGCAGCGTCAGTGCGGGGCCGGTCCCGCGGGGCCGGCCCTCGGGGGAGACGGGTGATGCCGTGAGTGTGATCGGAACGGAGCCGGGCGTCCCGGCGGCGGCCGGGGCGGAGGAACTGCTGGCCGCGTTCGACGCGTTGGTGGTCGAGCCGCCGCGTGGGCGGAGGCACGCGGCGCTGCTGCTGTTGACGCGGGAGGACACTCCGGCGCCGGGCGGGGCGTCGCCGGCCGAGCGGCTGTTACACGGCCTGCGGGCCCGCTGCGTGGACAGTGAGCACCGCGCGCTGGCCCCGCTGACGAGTTGGCCGCCGGAGGGCCGTTCCGGCGACGGCGCCGACCAGGTGCGTTTCTACGAGGAACTGGTCGAGGGGCTGCGCAACACCCGCCCGCCGGACGTGGGGACGCCGCGCTTCCGTGACTACGAGCTGATGCGCACGGTCGTGGAGGCCCGCTTGACGCCGAGCGGCGGTGAGGCGCGCACGGCGGCGCTGCGCGCCCTGGTGCACCGGGCTCGCTACCCCGCGCGGCCCTCGGGCCCGCCCGCGCCTGGCGACGTGCTGCCGTGGTTCGGGCAGTTGGCGCTGTGGGCGTGGAGCGTGGTGGCGCAGCCGCTCTCCAGTCGGCTGATCGGCCGGCGGATGATGCGCGGCTGGTTCGCGCACTGGGCGAAGACGGCGCTGGGCGCCACCCAGCGGGACTTCTACCAGCCGGCCGTGCAGCTCACCGACGGCGGCCGGCTGCACAGCGCCGAGCACATCGACGCCGTGCTGACCCGGGCGCTGCTCGCCGATCTCGACCGGGCGTTCGGCCGCCGCTGGCTGTCCCCGTGGCGCCGTCGGCGCACCACGCGCTACGTGCTGCTGCTCGCCGAGCCGGCCGGCGGGCGCCGCGCGCGGGCGGAGGCGCAGCGGGTGCGCGGTTTCCTGGCGGCCTACGTGGCCGCGGTGCAGCAGCACCGGACCACCGGCACGGTCGTCGTGGCGGTCGGCGGCGAGGAGACGCGTGCCGCGCTGGGCCACGAGGAGGTGCCGGACCTCCCCGCTGCGGCCGAGGCGTTGCGCGGCGGTGGCGGGCCGCTCGCGGGCTGCGCCGTGCGGCCGACCGACCCGGCGGGGTCGCCGTCGGCGGCCGCCGTGCGTTGGCTGCGTGAGCATCCGAAGCTCCCGGACCGGGCCGGGCCGCGCCGCCCGCCGGCCAGGGCGGCGGCGGTGCAGTGGGCGGCGACCGGTACGGCGTTGGTCGCGCTGTACGCCGGTGCCGGCACGGCGGGGCTGCCGCTGCCGCTGTTCGGCGTCCGGTCCTGCCCGGACGGCCAGTTCGAGGCCGCCGACGGCCACGGCTGCCTCGGCCTGAGCGACGCGACGAGCCGCTTCGCCGGGAGCTCCGAGGAGTACGACGACCTGCTGAAGATCATCGACGAGACCAACCGCAGGGTCGACGGGCTCGGCCCGGAGCACGAGGTCCGCACGGTGGTGGTCATGCAGCCGTTCAGCGCGGGCCGTACCTTCGGCGAGTTGGTGGAGGGCGGGGTGCTGCCGGAGTTGCGCGGCATCGCGCTCCAGCAGCGGGAACTGCTGCGGGAGACGGAGAACAGCTCGCGGAAGGTCGGTATCCGGCTGCTGCTCGCGAACACCGGGCCGAGCTTCCAGGAAGGGGAGAAGGTCGCGCGGCTGGTCGTCGAGCGGGCGAGCCGGGAGAACATCGTGGGCGTGATCGGCCTGGGCCAGAGCCGGCCCGGCACGAAGGACGCGATCAGGGAGCTGGGCGCCGCCAGCATCCCCATGGTCGGCACCTCGGCCACCGCCGACGAGATGCTCGACATCAGCCCGCAGTACTACCAGATAGCCCCGCCGAACCGCCGGGAGGCGCAGGCGGCCGTGACGTTCCTGAAGTACGAGGACTTCGTGCGGGTCGCGGGCGGGGAGAAGGCGCGTACCGAGTCCGCCGTGGTCGTCTACGACCCCGCCGACCCCTACAGCCTGAACCTGGCGACCGACTTCCAGGACGAGTTCCGCCGCCAGATCGGCGACCAGGTCGTACCGGCCGAGCACGCGCCGGACGGCGGTTCGCTCAACGACCTGGCCCGGAAGGTGTGCGCGGCGATCGAGCAGGAGTCGGCGACGGTGGTGTTCTGGGCCGGGCGCGCCCGCGAGATGCTGGCCTTCCTGGACGACTTCACGGACATCCCCGAGTGCCACGACCGGGTCACCGTGCTCGGCGGCGACGACCTCACCAACTCCCTCATCCGGGAGGAGAACCCGGTCTCCATCTACCCGGCCCTCACGCTGCACCACATGGCGCACGCCGTGCCCGGAGTGGACGCGCCCACCAAGGAGGCCAAGACCTTCGTGCGGCTCTACCTCCAGGAGTTCGGCAAGGACGACAAGATCGACATCGTCAACGACGGGCACCCGGCGCTCGGTTGGGACGCGCTGAAGGTGCTGGCCCACGCCGTGAACATCGCCCGCGACTCCGGCGGCGCGATCTTCCACCGGACGGCCGTCTCCTCCACGCTCCGGAGCAACAAGAACAACATCCAGGGCGCCACCGGCGTCCTCGACTTCTACGCGGGCGGGCGCACGGTACAGGTCCCGGCGGACAAGCCGATCTACGTCGTCGACGACGCCCCCGAAGGCCCGCGTATCGCGCTCAGGTGCGGCAACTTCGGCGTGGGTCAGCGGGCGACCGAGTGGGGCGACGGCCACCCCTGTCCGAAGGACTGAGCAGGTCCGCCGGGTGCGATCATCGTCGGCATGGAGTGGATCATCGAAGCCGCGCCGGTCGGGTCCGCGGAGGCCCGGGCGGCGCTGCTCGCCTACTACACCGACATCGTGGGGCGCTACCACGGCCGCCCGGCCCGACGGGACGAGGTGGCCGCCGCGATGGCGGCCGAGCCGAGCGACGACCTCGTCCCACCCGGCGGCGTCTTCCTGCTCGGACGGCGCGGCGGGGAGGTCGGCGGCTGCGCCGGAGTGCGGCTGGTCGAGCCGGAAACCGCCGAGCTGACCCGTGTCCACGTCCGGAGCCCGTGGCGCGGCACCGGTGGCGGCTCGGCGCTGGTGGCGGCGGCCGAGGCTGCGGCAGCGCGGCTCGGCGCGCGGACGATCCGGCTGGACACCCGCTCCGACCTGGTGGAGGCCCGTGCGCTGTACGCCGGGCGCGGCTACCGCGAGGTCGAGCCGTTCTGCTCCGGTCCGTACAGCGACCACTGGTTCGTCAAGGAACTGTAGGAACGAGACCACGGCGGGGCCCGGCGTCACGGTGACGCCGGGCCCCGGCGGCGGTTCAGCGGTGGAGTTCGGAGGTGAGGGCGGCCGCCGCCGCCGAGAGGTGGCGCCGCATCTCGCGCAGCTGCTCGGGGGTGACGCCGTGGTCGCGGGCCGCGTCCCGGACGTCGTCCCGGAAGCGGTCCAGCAGGCGCTCCAGCTCGCGGACCGGGTCGGTGGGGCCGTCGGCCGGCTCCCGCGCCCACTCGGGCTCCTTGGCCATCCGCACGGCGCCGGCCGGAGGGGCGCCCTCGGGGCGGGTCTCGTCGGCGCGTGGCTCCTCGCCGGTCTGCTGACCGCCGGTGAGGCGGCCCAACGAGCCGAGCTGATCGGCGAGTTCGGCCATGCCCTCGCGGAGCGCGCCCTGCCAGTCGCCGGCCTTCGCGCGCTCCTGGACCTGCTCCTGCACGCCGCGTGCGACGCGCAGCACCTCGTCCCTGGCCTCCTGACGGGCGCGCCTGGCCCGCTCCTCGGCCTCCTCGGCCTGCCGCCTCGCCTGCCGGCTCTCGTCCTTGGCCCGCTTGGCCTGTTCCTGCCACTGGCGTTTGGCCTTGCGGACCTCGTCCTTCGCCCGCCGCCAGGCCTCCTGGTCGTACCAGGGGCGGCCCTCCTCGCCGCCGGCGCCACCGCTGCCGCCTCCGGCGGTCGGCTCGGTTCGGCTGCTGCGCGCGGCGGCGGCCATCTCCCGCCGCAGGTCGTGCACGGAGCCGCGTACGTCCTCGTGGATCTCGGCGGCGAGCGCGGTCAGCGACTCGTGTATCTCCAGCTCCAGCTCGGCCAGTTCGTCGCGGCGGTCGTCGAGTTCGGCGCGGCCCGCGTCGGTGATCGAGTAGACCTTGCGGCCGCCCTCGGTGCTCTGGCTCACCAGTCCCTCGGCGGCGAGCTTGGCCAGCCGGGGGTAGACGGTCCCCGCGGAGGGCGCGTAGAGGCCGTGGAAGCGCTCCTCCAGGAGGCGGATCACCTCGTAGCCGTGGCGGGGCGACTCGTCGAGCAGTTTCAGCAGGTACAGGCGCAGCCGGCCGTGGGCGAAGACAGGAGGCATGTCAGGCGTCCTTCACGAGGGTGGTGGGGTGGGCTGTGTCATCAGCGTCCTCGTCCGCGGGCCGCCGGAGCAGGGCGAGCGGGCCGGAGACGGTGGTGGCGCGCAGCCGCCCGCGCCCGGCGCCGAGCGTGCCGGTGACGCGCTTCGTCCCCCACTGGCCGGCCACCTCCAGCTCCTCGAAGTCGCAGGAGAGCGGCCCGCCGGCGCTGCCGGCGTCGACGACCGCGTCGACGGGCTCGGCGAGGCGTACGGCGATCTCACCGGAGACCGACCGCAGGGTCACCTCGCTCGGCCCGCCGTGGTCGGCGACGTCGACGACCAGCGCGCCGCCGACCGTCTCGGCCTGCACGACGCCGCCGCGCCCGTCGACGACGGTCAGGTCGCCGGAGACGGACTTGAAGCGGAGGTCTCCCGCGACCGACTGGGCCTGCACGGTGCCGGAGACCGTCTCGGCGCGGACCGGGCCGCCGAGTCCGACGAGTGTGGTGTCGCCGGTGACGCCCCGCACCTCGGTGTGCCCGGCGACGCCGGAGACCACGGCGAGCGCGGTGACGGAGTCCACCCGGACCCGGGCGGTGGCGGGCACGGCCAGGCTCAGCTCCACCCGGCGCTCGGACCGGCCGCCGGGGAGTTTGAGGAAGTCCTGCCAGGGAAGGTCCTCATAGCCCACGGTGAGCGTGCCGTCCTCCCAGGTCACCCTGGGTGGTGGCCCCTCGACGGCGGTCACCTCCAGCAGGGCGTCCCGGTGCGGCCGCTCTCCGCCGACGACGTTCACGCGCCCGCCCACGACCGCGATCCGCACGCGCTCCACTGGGCGGTCGACGTTGAGCTTCTGTGGTTCGCTGATGGACCACTCGGACCGGTCGGTCACGGCAGGCCTCCTGTCTGCGACTCGACCGACGCGACACGACATGTCGCGTCTTGTGTGCCATCCACGTTACATCGCGTTCGAGGCCCGTCAACGGCGCTTGTGCGACAGGACCGTCACAGCGCTAGCGCCGGGGACGGCTCACTCGTCGTCCTCGTCGTCCAGCCGCGCGAGCCAGGTGGCCAGCCGCTCGACGGGCACCTCGAAGTCGGGGTTGAGGTCGACGAAGGTGCGCAGCTGCTCGGCGAGCCAGCCGAGGGTGACCTCGTCGTCGCCGCGCCGGCTCTCCAGTTCCTCGATGCCACGGTCGGTGAAGTACACGTCCTGCTCCGGTGTTCGCTCGGTTGTGTGCGGCCGCCCGCCGACGGAACGCGGACGGGCCCGGGCCGAAGAAGGATCTTCGGCCCGGGCCCACCCTACGGCGCCGCCGGTACGGCGTCGGTGCCGGTCAGAGGTCGAAGACCTCGGTGACCAACTGCTGCTGCTCGGCCTGGTGGCGCTTGGCCGAGCCGACCGCCGGCGAGGACGACGACGGGCGCGAGACCCGCCGCAGCCGGTCGGCGTTCGGCACCGGCTCGGAGCCGATGATCAGATCCAGGTGGTCGACCAGGTTGAGCGCGATGAACGGCCACGCACCCTGGTTCGCCGGCTCCTCCTGGGCCCAGACGAACTTCTCGGCGGCGCTGTACTTCGCCATCTCCGCCTGGATCTCCTGGCCCGGCAGCGGGTACAGCCGCTCCAGCCGGATGATCGCGGTGTCCTTCGCACCGCGCTTCTGCCGCTCGGCGTCCAGGTCGTAGTAGACCTTGCCGGAGCAGAACACGACCTTGCGGATCTGCGACGGGTCCACCTCGCCGGACTCCACCGGCACGTCGCCGATGACCGGGCGGAAGCCGCCGGTGGTGAACTCCTCCGTGCGGGAGGCCGCCGCCTTCAGACGCAGCATCGACTTCGGAGTGAAGACGACCAGCGGCTTGTGGTGCGGGTTGTGCACCTGCCAGCGCAGCAGGTGGAAGTAGTTCGACGGCAGCGACGGCATGGCGACCGTCATGCTGTTCTGCGCGCAGACCTGGAGGAAGCGCTCGATCCGGGCCGAGGAGTGGTCCGGGCCCTGGCCCTCGTAGCCGTGCGGCAGCAGCAGCGTGACACCGGAGGTCTGGTTCCACTTCTGCTCGGCGGAGGAGATGAACTCGTCCACCACCGTCTGGGCGCCGTTGACGAAGTCGCCGAACTGCGCCTCCCACATGACCAGCGCCTCGGGGCGGGCCAGCGAGTAGCCGTACTCGAAGCCCATCGCCGCGTACTCGCTGAGCAGCGAGTCGTAGACGTTGAAGCGGGCCTGGTCCTCGGAGAGGTACAGCAGCGGGGTGTAGTCCTCGCCGGTGTTCTGGTCGATGAGGACCGCGTGCCGCTGGCCGAAGGTGCCGCGCCGGGAGTCCTGGCCGGCGAGCCGGACCGGGGTGCCCTCCATCAGCAGCGAACCGATGGCCAGCGTCTCGCCCATGCCCCAGTCGATGGTGCCGTCCTCGACCATCGCCGCGCGCCGCTGGAGCTGCGGGAGCAGCCTCGGGTGCACGGTGACCCGGTCGGGGATGTTCACCTGGGACTCGGCGATCCGCTTGACGACCTCCGGGCTGACGGCCGTCTCGACCGCGACCGGGAACTCCGCCTGCGGCACCGGGGCCTCCGCCGGGGCCGGCGTCACCGCCGCCTCGCGGACCTCGCTGAACACCTTCTCCAGCTGGCCCTGGAAGTCCTGGAGGGCCTGCTCGGCCTCCTCCATCGTGATGTCGCCGCGACCGATCAGCGACTCGGTGTACAGCTTGCGCACCGAGCGCTTCTTGTCGATCAGGTTGTACATCCGCGGGTTGGTGAACGAGGGGTTGTCCGACTCGTTGTGGCCGCGCCTGCGGTAGCAGACCAGGTCGATCACGACGTCCTTGTTGAACGCCTGGCGGAACTCGAAGGCCAGCCGGGCCACCCGGACCACGGCCTCCGGGTCGTCGCCGTTCACGTGGAAGATCGGGGCCTCGATCATCCGCGCCACGTCGGTGCAGTACATCGACGAGCGGGCCGCCTCGGGCGCCGCCGTGAAGCCGACCTGGTTGTTGATGACGATGTGCACGGTGCCGCCGCAGCGGTAGCCGCGCAGCTGCGACATGTTCAGCGTCTCGGCGACCACGCCCTGGCCGGCGAACGCCGCGTCACCGTGCAGCTGGATCGGCAGGACGGTGAAGTCCGTGCCGCCCTTGCCGATGATGTCCTGCTTGGCGCGGGCCACACCCTCCACGACCGGGTCGACGGCCTCCAGGTGCGAGGGGTTCGCGGTGAGCGAGACCTTGATCTGCTCGCCGTTGAGACCGGTGAAGGTGCCCTCGGCGCCCAGGTGGTACTTCACGTCGCCGGAGCCGTGCATCGACTTCGGGTCGAGGTTGCCCTCGAACTCCCGGAAGATCTGCGCGTAGGACTTGCCGACGATGTTCGCCAGGACGTTCAGCCGGCCGCGGTGGGCCATGCCGATGACGGCCTCGTCCAGCCGGGACTCGGCCGCCGAGTCGATGATCGCGTCCAGCAGCGGGACGACGGACTCGCCGCCCTCGAGCGAGAACCGCTTCTGACCCACGTACTTGGTCTGGAGGAACGTCTCGAACGCCTCGGCCGCGTTGAGCCGGCGCAGGATGCGCAGCTGCTCCTCGCGCTCGGGGTTGGAGTGCGGGCGCTCCACCCGGTCCTGGATCCACTTGCGCTGCTTGGGGTCCTGGATGTGCATGTACTCGATGCCGGTGGTGCGGCAGTACGAGTCGCGCAGTACGCCCAGGATCTCGCGCAGCCTCAGCATGGACTTGCCGGCGAAGCCGCCGACCGCGAACTCCCGCTCGAGGTCCCACAGGGTGAGGCCGTGCGAGGCGATGTCCAGGTCGGGGTGCTTGCGCTGCTTGTACTCCAGCGGGTCGGTGTCGGCCATCACGTGGCCGCGGACCCGGTAGGAGTGGATCAGGTCGAAGACCCGGGCGGCCTTGGTGACCTCGTCGTCGTGGGAGACGTCGATGTCCTGGTTCCAGCGGACCGGCTCGTACGGGATCCGCAGGGCCTCGAAGATGTCGTCGTAGAAGTTGTTCTCGCCGAGCAGCAGCTGGTGCATCACCCGCAGGAACTCGCCCGACTGCGCACCCTGGATGACCCGGTGGTCGTAGGTGCTGGTCAGCGTCATGACCTTGGAGATGCCCAGGCGGTTGAGGGTGTCCTGGGAGGTGCCCTGGAACTCCGCCGGGTACTCCATGGCGCCCACGCCGATGATCGCGGACTGCCCCGGCATCAGACGCGGCACGGAGTGCACGGTGCCGATGCCGCCCGGGTTGGTCAGCGAGCAGGTGACGCCGGTGAAGTCGTCCATCGTCAGCTTGTTCGCGCGGGCGCGGCGGACGATGTCCTCGTAGGCCTGCCAGAACTCGAAGAAGGTGAGTGTCTCCGCCTTCTTGATGGCGGCCACCACCAGCTGGCGGTCGCCGTTGGGCTTCACCAGGTCGATGGCCAGGCCCAGGTTGACGTGCTCGGGCTTGACCAGCGTCGGCTTCCCGTCCTTCTCGGCGAAGGACCAGTTCATCGACGGCATCAGCTTCATGGCCTGGACCATGGCGTAGCCGATGAGGTGGGTGAAGGAGACCTTGCCGCCGCGGGCGCGCTTGAGGTGGTTGTTGATGACGATGCGGTTGTCGAACAGCAGCTTCACCGGCACCGCGCGGACGGACGTGGCCGTCGGCAGCTCCAGCGAGGCGCTCATGTTCTTCGCGACGGCGGCGCTCGGGCCGCGCAGCGTCACCAACTCGGGCCCGGCCGGCTTCTCCGCGTCCTCCGCGCCCTTTGCCGGGGCGGCCTTCGCGGGTGCGGCCCCCGCCGGAGCCGGCTTGGCGGGCGCGGCGGCCTGGGCCGGAGCCTTCGCGGCGGCGGGCCGATCGGCGGGCTGGGCCGCGGGCTGGGCCTTCGCCGGCTCGGTCCGCTGCGGCTGGGCCGCCGGCGCGGCGCTGGTGGGAGCGGGCCGAGAGGGGGCCTGCGCGGCCGTCTCAGCGGGCCGCGCGGGCGCGTCGCCCGTCGTCTTCCCCGGCTTGTAGTCGGCGAAGAAGTCCCACCAGGCCCGGTCTACGGAGTTCGGGTCCTGGAGGTACTGCTGATAGATCTCGTCGACGAGCCACTCGTTGGGACCGAACCCGGCGTCGGGAGTCTTCCCTTGCCCGTCCTGGTCGGTCGAGATGCTCGAGGTCTTCGGGGACTGTGACGACACGGCGGCAACCGCCCTCTTCCGCTTCACATGGTGATGGACAGCGGGAATCAAGGCTACGCCTTGCGAGCCGTTCGGTGCAGTCCACACCGGCCTCACGTCGCGCACGTCACACAAATTCGTTGGTTTCGACGCCGGTGGAGGCGGGAAACACAATGAGTTTTGCCACGTCAGGGTGCGCGCGACCGAGACTCGGGCGCATCTTTGCGCGAGCCTTACCCCCGCCCAGGTGACGAGTGAGACGACGGGAAGCAGCGGAATGGTTGCTTCCGATCATCGACCCTACGTCAGTCGAGCTCCCGGACCGGCCCCGGGAGGGTGACGACCATCCGGCAGCCGCGCGGCGACTCGGCGACCCGGATGCCGCCGCCGTGCAGATCGACCGCCCAGCGCGCGATGGCCAGCCCGAGACCCGTCCCACCGTCCTTGCCGTGCGGGGCGGTGGCCGCGCGGCCGAACCGCTCGAACACCCGCTCCCGATCGCACTCCGGGATGCCCGGGCCCTCGTCCTGCACCTCCAGCACCAGCCCCTGCGGCTGGTCGGAGCCCCGGGCACGCAGCGTCACCCGGCCGTGCGGAGGGGAGTGCTTGACGGCGTTGTCGACGAGGTTGGACACCACGTGTCGCAGTCGTTCGACGTCGGCGTAGCCGATCAGCTCCGGCGGCGAGACGTCCAGATGCAGATGGACGTCCGTACGGGCGTGGGCCGGCCCCTTGGCCGTGTTCGCGTCCTTCAGCACGCTCGACAGATACGGCCAGACCTCGAACGGCCTGGCGTGCAGCGGTACGACCCCGTTGTCCAGCCGGGACAGGTCGAGCAGGTGCTCGACCAGGCCGCTCAGTCGTTCGGTCTGCCGCAGCGCCGTGCGCATCGTCTCCGGATCGGCCTCCGAGACGCCGTCCACCACGTTCTCCAGCACGGCACGCAGCGCGGCGATCGGCGTGCGCAGCTCGTGGGAGACGTTGGCGACCAGCTCCTTGCGGTGCCGGTCCACCGACTCCAGCTCGGCCGCCATGCTGTTGAACGTCGTGCCCAGCTCGCCCAACTCGTCGCGGCGGTCGAAGCGGACCCGCCGCGCGTAGTCGCCGCGCGCCATCGCCCGCGCGGCCACCGTCAGCTCGTCCAGCGGGCCGACCAGCCCGTGCCCGACGAACTGGGTCAGCAGCAGCGAGGCGATCACCGCGAAGATCGCGATCACCCGCAGCTCGATCGCCGCGTGGAACGCCACGAAGATCAGGAAGGTGGTGATACCCACCGAGAGGATCACCAGCGCGGCCAGCGCCGCCTTGACCGACCGGAACGGGTCGAACGGGCGCAGCGCCTGCCACGTCCGGGCGCGCAGCGACACCCGCTGGCGCGCGGGCCGCTCGCCCGGCGGAGCTTCCACGGGCGGACCCGGCGGCCCGTGCGGCCCGACCGCCGTCACGCCCGGCCTCCGGTCCGGCTCACAGCCCGTCGACGGTGGGTGCGGGCGACTCCAACGCGTACCCCACACCGTGCACCGTGCGTATCCGCTCCGCGCCGATCTTCCGGCGCAGCGCCTTGATGTGGCTGTCGACGGTCCGGGTGCCCGAGGCGTCCGCCCAGTCCCACACCTCCGCCAGCAACTGTTCACGGGAGAGCACCGCACGCGGCGACCCCGCCAGGCACACCAGCAGGTCGAACTCCGTCGGCGTCAGATGCACGTCCCGGCCGCCGACCCGGACCCGCCGCTGCGCGTGGTCGATCTCCAGCTCGCCCAGCCGCAGTGTGCCCGAGGGCGGGGAGGAGACGGCGACCGCCGCGCGTTCCATCCGGCGCAGCAGCACGTGCACCCGGGCGACCAGCTCCCGCATCGAGAACGGCTTGGTCATGTAGTCGTCCGCACCGACGCCCAGACCGACGAGCATGTCCGTCTCGTCGTCCCTGGCCGTCAGCATCATCACCGGCAGCGGACGCTGGGCCTGCACCCGGCGGCACACCTCGAGACCGTCGAAGCCCGGCAGCATGACGTCCAGGACAAGCAGGTCCGGCTGCCAGCTCTCGGCGGCGGCCACGGCCGCCGGACCGTCACCCGCCGTCTGCACGCTGAAGCCCTCCGCGCGCAGCCGGGCGGCGATGGCCTCGACGATCGTCGGGTCGTCCTCGACGACCAGAACCCGGCGCTGTGCGCCCGGGGTGACCGCGGTCTCCCCGCCCTGGGTGTGCGCCGTGCCCTTGTGCTCCATACCGCCCGCCCTGTGCCTTCACGTGGGATGCCAGGGCAGCAGACTAAGGGGGTCGCGGCTGCCCGGGCTACGCCGGTCGGACCGCGAGGTGCACCACGTCGGGGACGCCTCGGACGACCGGGATCTCTTCGGCTCTTACCCCCCGGTATCCGGAATGACGCAATGCGTCCTCGAAGGCCGGGGACGGCTGCGCGGACCACACCGCGAGCACTCCGCCGGGGTTCAACCGGGCCGCGCAGGCGGCCAGTCCGGCGGGGGAGTAGAGACCGCCGTTGCCCTCGGTGACCGTCCAGTGCGGGCCGTTGTCGATGTCCAGGCAGAGCGCGTCGTACCGTTCGGCGGCGCCGGGCGCCGGGGCGCGCAGATGATCCAGGAGATCGGCCTCCACCAGACGGGTCCGGGGATCGGCCAGCGCCCTGCCGGAGACCTCGACGAGCGGACCTCTCCGGTGCCAGTCGATGATCGCCGGTTCCCGCTCGACCACGGTGATCGCGCCCCACCTCGGCTGCGCCGCCGCCTCGTCGAGGGAGAACCCGACGCCAAGACCGCCGATCAGCAGCCGTGGCGCGGCCGGCGCCGCTCCCCGGTCCAGCTCGTCCAGCGCGGCCCGGACCAGCAGGCGCTCCGAACGTCCGTCGGAGGTGTCCATGAGGAAGCAGCCGTTGACGATGATCTGGAGCAGAGCGCCGTGCCGGCGCAACACCACCTCGCCTGCCGGCCCCGTCCGCCGGTCCAGCACCTCGGGCGGCCCGCCCCGCCGGTCCGGTGCGCCCGCTGCGGGCGCCGGGCCGCCTCCGCCGCAGTCGCGGAGATCGGGCGAGCCGGGTGAGGCTGGTGAGTGCGACATGGGAACATCCTGATCCAGGTCCGGTCGGCGTTCTCGGGATTCTCGGCGTCGTCGGCGTCGGAGTTGTTGACATCGGGACCGTTCAGCCCTGACATTGACGACCCACGACGTGATTGAATCGGTATCGAACTTTCACACGCGGCCGGGAACTCGGCGCCGCCCGCACCGTAACGGGTGACCGCCGCCTCGTATCGGAGGGAGCCGGGTATGCGCACCTGGGTACGGACCGACCGCGGGCGCGCGGTCACCGACGCCGGGCCCGCCGTGCCGAACCAGCCGGAACGGCACACGCCGTCGGTCACCCCGCCGCCCGCCGCCCCGGCCGGCGGCAGGCGGGGGCGGCGCGGCGGC
>NZ_VJYK02000569.1 GCF_007097205.2 Streptomyces alkaliterrae | reverse complement strand
GGAGTGGGTGGGCGGTGCCCCGGGTGAGGCGGACGGCCTCGGCGAGTGGTGCCGTGGTGGAGTCGTCGGCCGGCGGCGTGAGGTGGGCGCGGGCGAGGAGCAGCAGGTCGGGGACGGTGGAGTGGATGCCTCCCGCGCCCGCGAGGTCGGCCAGTCGCCAGCGGGGCGTGCGGCGGCCGAGGGCGTTGTGGCCGGTGGCGAGCCGGGAGGTCTGCTCGGGGGTGAGGGCGACGGCGGTGTCCACCAGCTTGAGGGGGTCCGTGACCTCGGTGCGTATGAGGGTGTCGTAGTCCTGCCCGGTGTGGTGGGCGAGGGCCAGGCCGAGCAGGCCGGCGCCGAGGTTGGAGTAGTGGAAGCGGGTGCCGGGGGTGGAGCGGAGTCGGGTGCGGGGCAGCCCGTCCAGCAGGAACGGTGTGGTGCAGCCGGCGTACGGGTCCTTGCTGAACAGGCCGCGAGGCATGAGGCCGCGTGGCAGCTTGGGGAGGCCGGAGGTGTGGCACGCGAGGTGCTGCAGGCGGATGGGTTCGCCGCTGCGGCCGGGCACGGCGGCGCCGTGCGGCAGCAGCTTGTACAGCGGTGCCTGGAGCGAGACCTGTTCTTGTGTCACGAGGGTGGCGAGGGCCAGCGAGGTGAACGTCTTGCTGACGGAGCCGATCTCGAACAGCGTTGCGGGGTCGGCGCCGTGGACCGCGCTGTCGTCGCCCCGGATGGCGCCGACGACAACCGCGCCTCGCCGCTTGGCGGACAGGGCGTGTGCCGTCCGGCGGACGAGTTCGTCGAGACTGTCGCTGTGCCGCATGGTGCTTCGGGCCCCCTTTGGTGGGGCCCACTGCCCCCGGTGTGGTCCCTGTCGAGGCTACCCGCTGCGGTCAGACGTTGTTCAGGGCGCCGATCAGGTCCGGCCACCACGCGCGCACCTGGGCGTGGGAGCGCACGTAGGCGTGGGTGTGCAGACCGGTGGCGGCGGTCTCCGGTGTCAGGAGTGCGGGCAGCAGGGGGAGCGGCGCGACGGTGGCGGGGCCGTCCAGGACCAGGGTGACTGGTGGGTCGAGCCGGCCGGAGGATGACCCTGCGGCCATGCGGCGGCCGTGCTCGACCACGTCTGCGGTGAGGGCGGTGACCAGCGGCATCGCGCCGGGTGAGCGGCGCGGGTCCTCGATGGACTCGCCCATGACATACAGCGTTCCCCCTTCGGGCACAAACGATTCCCATACGAGGGTGTCGGCTTTGCCGGCCGCGCAGGAGTCGCGGACGTGCAGTTGGGAGAGGGCGCCGAGGGCGGAACGGATCAACTCGGTCGCGGCGTCGCGGCGTCCGGGGTGGCTGATGAGCATGGCCTCGAGTTCGCCGGCGGCGCCGGATGTGGCCGACTTCCCCTTGCGCAGTATCCGTACGGCCTCGTTCATCGTGCCGCTGACGATCCATCGGTGGACCTGGCGCAGGATGCCCGCGCCGTCACCGGAGTCGGGCTCCGAACCGGTGGCGCCTCGGTGTTCCAGGTTGCGCAGTACGGTCAGCGCCTGCTGGACGAGCTGGTGGCTGGCCTCGCCGGTGAG
>NZ_VJYK02000568.1 GCF_007097205.2 Streptomyces alkaliterrae | reverse complement strand
CTCCCCGCCGCCGACCCGCCCGCCTCCGGCTCGGCGAGCGCGGCGTCCAGTCGGGCCCGCGCACCGGCCAGGAAGCCGCGGCAGATCCGCGCCAGCTCCTCGCCGCGCTCCCACAGCGCCAGCGACTCCTCCAACGTCGCGCCGCCAGCCTCCAGCCGGCGCACGACGTCCACCAGCTCGTCCCTCGCCTGCTCGTAGCCCATCGTCGACTCGGGCCCCGTCAGCTCGTCCTCTGCCATACGCACCACCCTAGGATCGGTCCTTCACTGGTCGGCGTCGGTGCCGTTCACCGTCACCTGGAACTCGCCCTCCGCGACCCGGGCGCGCAGCCCCTCGCCCGGCGCGACCTCGCCCGGGTCCCGCACCACCGCGCCGTCCGTCCGCTGGAGCACCGCGTAGCCGCGCCGCAGCGTCGCCGCGGGCGACAGCGCGAGCACCCGGGCGCGAGTGTGCTCCAGATCCGCCGTAGCGCCGTCCAGCCGGTGTCCGAAGCAGCGCCGGGCCCGGCCCACCAGCTCGGCCACCTCGTCAGTCCGCTCCTCCACCAGCCGGTGCGGATAGGCCATCGCCGGCCGGCTCATCCAGTCGGCCAGCCCGCGCTCCTGACCGTCCAGGAACGCCGTGACGCAGCGCAGCGCGCGGTCGCGCAGCTGCCCCACCCGCTCGAACTCCTCACCCACGTCGGGCACGACGTCCTTCGCCGCGTGCGTCGGCGTCCTCGACCGCAGGTCGGCGACCAGATCGAGCAGCGGAGAGTCCGGTTCGTGCCCGATGGCCGACACCACCGGCGTGCGGCACGCCGACACCGCGCGGACCAGCTGCTCGTCCGAGAACGGCAGCAGGTCCTCCACGCTTCCCCCGCCGCGCGCCACGATGATGACGTCCACCTCCGGATCGCCGTCCAGCTCGCGGATCGCACCGATCACCTGCGGCACCGCCTTCGGCCCCTGCACCGCGACGTTCCGTATCGCGAAGCGGACCGCCGGCCAGCGGTGCCGGGCCGTCTCCAGGACGTCCCGCTCCGCCGCCGAGGCCCGGCCCGTCACCAGCCCGACGCGGTGCGGCAGGAACGGCAGCCGACGCTTGTGCCGCGCGTCGAACAGCCCCTCCGCCGTCAGCGACTTCTTCAACTGCTCCAACTTCACGAGCAGTTCGCCCACGCCTATCGGGCGGATCTCGGCGGCCCGCAACGACAGCTCACCACGCTGCGCGTACCAGGACGGCTTCGCGTGCACGACCACACGCGTGCCCTCCGAGACCACGTCCGCCACCTCGTCGAAGACCCGGCGGAAGCACGTCACCGTCAGCGAAACCTCGAACGACGGATCACGCAGCGTCAGGAACACCACACCGGCACCGGGACGGCGGCTGAGCTGCGCGATCTGCCCCTCCACCCACACCGCGCCGAGCCGGTCGATCCACCCGCCGATCAGCTTCGACACCTCGCCGACGGGGATCGGCGCCTCGGGCGACGTCTGGATAGCCATGAGACGAGGCTAACGGCACCCACCGACACTCGACCGGGGCGCACGGTCGATCGGCCTCCGGCAGGCCCCGCC
>NZ_VJYK02000567.1 GCF_007097205.2 Streptomyces alkaliterrae | reverse complement strand
CCCCGCCACCCTCACCCTTCCCTCCCGCCGCGCCGTGCTCAGCACCACCGGCGCGCTCGGTCTGGGCGCCCTGCTCACCGCCTGCGGCGGCGAGCGGCGCGACGGCGGCGGCGCGGGCGGCGGCCGGTGGTCCTTCACCGACGACCGCGGCCGCGAGGCGAAGGCCGACCACCGCCCCGAGCGGGTCGTGGCGTTCACCGGCGCCGCCGCCACCCTCCACGACCTCGGCGTCGACCGCCGGCTGGTCGGCGTCTTCGGCGAGACCAAGCAGGCGAACGGCCAGGCCGACCCCGGCGCGGGCGACCTCGACGTGGACTCGGTCGAGATCGTCGGCAACGCCTGGGGCGAGTTCAACGTCGAGAAGTACGCCGGACTGCGCCCCGACCTCCTCGTCACCCACATGTTCGACAAGGGCGCCCTGTGGTACGTGCCCGACGAGAGCCGCGAGAAGATCCTGCGTGTCGCGCCGAGCGTGGCCATCACCACCGGCCGGGTCCCGATCACCGAGCCGATCGAACGCTACGCGGAACTCGCCGGCGCACTCGGCGCCGACCTCAAGGCGGAGAAGGTCACCCGCGCGAAGGCCCGCTTCGAGAAGGCGGCGGAGAACCTGCGCCGCACCGCGCGCGGCAGCGGGATCCGGGTGATGGCCGCCTCCGGCGCCCCGGACACGTTCTACGTCTCCAGCCCGAAGGTGAACAGCGACCTCATCTACTTCCGGCAGCTCGGCGTGGACCTCGTCCAGCCCGACGACGTCGAGCAGGGCGGCTACTTCGAGAGTCTGAGCTGGGAGAACGCCGACAAGTACCAGGCGGATCTGATCATCCTGGACAACCGCACCGCCTCACTCCAGCCGAAGGACCTGAAGAGCAAGCCCGGTTGGCGCAACCTTCCCGCCGTGCGCGCCGGGCAGGTCGTCGAGTGGGACGCCGTGCCGCGCTTCTCCTGGGCCGGCTTCGCACCGACGCTGGAGGCCCTGAGCCGGGCCATCGGCGACGCGAAGAAGGTCGCCTGACCGATGACAACTGACAACACCGCCACAACCGGCGCCGATGAACCGTCCACGCCGTTCCGCTTCTTCGACGCGCGGGTGCTGCGCGTCCGGCGCCTGAGCCCGAGCCTCACCCGGGTGACCTTCGGCGGCCCCGGACTGGACGGCTTCCGTTCCGGCGGAAACGACCAGAGCTTCTCCCTCTTCCTCCCGCCGCCGGGCCGCGCGGTCCCCGACGTACCGGGCCGGGACGGCGACGGCTGGTTCCACGCCTGGCGCGCCCAGGACCCGGCGGACCGCGCGATCATGCGCAGCTACACGATCCGCGCGCAACGCGCCGGCGCCGGCGGACACCCGGAAGTGGACGTCGACTTCGCGCTGCACGGCGACGTGGGTCCGGCCTCCCGGTGGGCGGCGAACAGCGCCCCCGACGACCGCGTGCTGCTACTCGGCCCGGCGGTCGAGGACAACAAGAGCGTCGGCTTTCGGCCACCTCCGGACACCGACTGGGTACTGCTGGCCGCCGACGAGACGGCGATTCCGGCCGTCGGCGGCATCCTCGACCGCCTCCCACCCGACCTGCC
>NZ_VJYK02000566.1 GCF_007097205.2 Streptomyces alkaliterrae | reverse complement strand
GGGCTGGGCGCGCTCGCCGCGCTCGCGGGTGGAGGTGGGGCCGCGCACGCGGCCGGAGGGACGGCGCAGGTGCGGTCGGGCGGCGGAGACGCCGTGCGCGGAGCGGCGGGGGTGTCGCGTCGGCTGCGGGCGTTGGAGAGGGAACACGACGCCAGGATCGGGGTGTTCGCGTACGACACCGGCACCAGGCGGAGGGTGCTGCACCGCGCGGACGAGCGCTTTCCGATGTGCTCGGTGTTCAAGACCTTCGCCGCGGCGGCGGTGCTGCGGGACCTCGACCGTGACGGCGACTTCCTGGCCAAGCGCATCCGGTACAGCCGGCAGGAGGCCGACGACTCCGGGTACGCGCCCGTCACCGGACGGCCGGAGAACATCGCCCGGGGGATGACGGTCGGGGAGCTGTGCGGCGCGGCCGTCTCCGAGAGTGACAACGCGGCGGCGAACCTGCTGCTGCGGGAGTTGGGCGGCCCGCGTTCGATCACCCGCTTCTGCCGTTCGGTCGGGGACGACGTGTCCCGACTCGACCGCTGGGAGCCGGAGTTGAACTCGGCGGAGCCGTGGCGGGTGACCGACACGTCGAGTCCCCGGGCGCTTGGGCGCAGCTATGCGCGGCTGGTGCTCGGCGACGCGCTGGAGCCCGGCGACCGCACGCGGCTGACCGACTGGCTGCTTGCCAACACCACCAACGGCGAGCGCTTCCGCGCCGGTCTCCCGGCCGACTGGCTGCTCGGCGACAAGACCGGCGCGGGCAGCTACGGAACGAACAACGATGCGGGCGTCGCCTGGCCGCCCGGGCGCGCGCCGCTGGTACTGGTCGTGCTGACGACCAAGTTCGAGCCGGATGCCGCGCCGGACAACACCTTGGTGCGCAGGACGGCGGAGCTGCTGGCGGAGGAGCTGGGCTGAGGGGGCGTTGCGTTGCCCGTCGGCGGCCCCGCGTGTGCGTACTACGCGGACGCGGGGCCGCCGAGGATGACGGAGCGGGTGAGGTTGCGGGGGCGGTCGGGGTCGTGGCCGGCGGCCTCGGCGCGGGCGACGGCCAGCCGCTGGGCCCGGACGAGGTCGGCCATGGGGTCCAACGCCGCGCTTTCGGAGCCTACTTGGGAGTCGGCGACCAGGGTGCCGCCGACCGCTGAGACGTCCGCGGCGAGGCCGGTCGGCAGGGGGCCGAAGGCCCAGGCGATCCGACCGGGGCCGGTGATGCTGATCGGGCCGTGCCGGTACTCCATCGCCGGATAGGCCTCCGTCCAGGACTGCGCGGCCTCCCGGAGCTTGAGCGCGGCCTCCTGCGCCAGGCCGTAAGTCCAGCCGGTGCCGAGGAAGGTGAGCTGTCCGGCGGCGAGCGCGGCGGCCGGCAGGGGGTCGGCGAGGGCGCGTTCGGCGTCGTGGGCCGCGTCGGTGAGGAGGCGGACTCCGGGGGGCAGGGCGCCGTCCGCCTCCAGATGGGCGCGGAGCAGGGCGAGCGCGGTCGTGGCGAACCTCGTCTGTACGACGGACTCCTCGTCGGCGTAGTCCAACACGGCGACGTGAGAGGCCAGTTCGACGACGGGGGTGTGCGGGTCGGCGGTGAGGGCGGTGGTGGGC
>NZ_VJYK02000565.1 GCF_007097205.2 Streptomyces alkaliterrae | reverse complement strand
CCTCCCCCGAACCCAGCCACGGCCCGCCGCACGGCAGCCCGCACCAGATGGGACGCGGCGACCGGATGGGGCCCTGAGGCCCTGAGGCCGGGTGCGGGCAGGTCGGCCGCCGCGCGGTGTGGACGGCGGCCGACCGGGCACCCGAGTGCACATGTCCACCGAGAGCCTGACGCACCGCAGCTACTGGACGGACTCCGCCCCGGCCACCGAGACCACCACGTTCCCGCCGCTGCGCGAGGACCACTCCGACGTCGTTGTCGTGGGGGGCGGCCTCGTCGGCCTGCTCACCGCCTGGGAGCTCACCCGCAACGGCGCCGACGTCGTGCTGGTGGAGGCCGGTCGGATCGCCGCCGCGGTCAGCGGCCGCACCAGCGCCAAGGTGACCGCACTGCACGGCTTCACCTACTCCTCGCTGGTGGAGCGGCACGACGAGGCGACCGCCGGACTGTACGCGCGTTCCCAACTCGACGCGTTGCAGTACCTCGCGGGAGTGGTCGAAGCGCTCGACGCGGACGTCGGATGGCAGCGGGTGCCCGCCTACAGCTACGTCGAGGCCGCCCGTGAGCTGCCCCGGCTGCAGGCCGAGGAGCGGGCCGCGACCGCCGCCGGGCTCCCGGTGCGCGCGGTCACCGAGGTCGACCTGCCGTACCCGGTCGCCGGCGGGCTGCGGCTGGACGACCAGTACCAGTTCCACCCGCGCCGCTTCCTGCTGGCGGTCGCCGCCGACCTGGCGCGGCGCGGCGCGCGGATCTACGAGAACAGCCGGGTGGTGAAGCTGCACGACGGGGTCGTCGGCCGGGTGAGCACGGCGGACGGCGCCACCGCCACCGCCCCCGACGTGGTGGTCGCCACCCACTACCCGGTGTTCGACCGGTCCGGCGCGTTCGCCCGGCTGGCGGTGCGGCGCGAGGTGGTGGTGGCCGGCTCGCTGCCGGCGGGACAGGCCCCGGGGGGCATGTACCTGACGTTCGAGGACCGCACCCGCTCGCTGCGCTGCGCCCCGCTCCCCGACCCGGGACGGCGGCTGCTGATCGTCACCGGGGAGAAGTTCGCCCCCGGGGAGGAGGACGCCGCCGGGGCGTTCCACCGGCTGACCGACTGGGCGCGGGTGCGCTTCCCCGGTGTGCGGCTCAGCCACCGGTGGGCGACCCAGGACACGTTCAGCACCGACGGCCTGCCGCTGGTCGGCCGCCTCAACCCGGCCACCCGGCACGTGCTGCTGGCCACCGGCTTCGCCGGCTGGGGCATGAGCGGCGGCGCCATGGCCGCCCGGCTGCTGACCGACTACCTCACCGGGCGGCCGCGGCCGCCGTGGAGCCGGATCTACGATCCCCGTCGCCTCCCCGGCTTCTCGGAGGCCGGCGAGCTCCTCGGCCACCAGGCTTTCGTGGCCAAGCACTTCGTCGGGGACCGGCTGAACTCCGCTCCCCCGCTGACCGCGGCGGCGATCCGACCGGCCTCCACCAGCGTGTCGGCCGCCAGGTTGAACGCGCCACGCGCCTCCCCGGTGCCGGCGCTCGCGTACGCGCGCCCCACGTCGTCGGAGTGCACGGCCTGGAACCGCAGGCCCGGCACGTCCGGCACCACCGGC
>NZ_VJYK02000564.1 GCF_007097205.2 Streptomyces alkaliterrae | reverse complement strand
GTCCTCGGGGGTGCCGGGGTCCGGGGCCTCGTCGAGTGCGGCGCGGAGTTCGGCCAGTACCGGGCGGAGAGCGGAGCTGAGCCCTCCGGTGACCGTGTCCAGCGCGACCTCGCAGGCCAGCCCGGCAAACGGGGGGAGTCTGCCGCCCGGCCGGTCCTCGATCGGCAGCCTGCCGTCGCCGACGCCGAGCACGACGCGCGAGCAGGCGCCGGCCTGCTCGTCGAAGCCGTCCAGCCAGTCACGGGCCGCCGGGCCGGGCTTGCGGGCCCGGCCGGTGGCCCAGGCGCAGGCGGAGAAGGTGAGCGAGTCCTGTACCAGCAGACCGGAGTGCGTGACCTCGAAGGCGAGCAGGGCGCTGCTGCCGTCCAGCCGCCCGTCGTGGTCCTCCTCGCTCTCCCCGAACACCTCCAGCAGCACGTCGCGCACCCCGGCCACCCGGTACACGCCGCAGTAGACCGTGTGTTGCCAGACCATCTCCGAATCCGGGTCCTCCGGACGGCGCCGCAGCGGGTGGCCGCGTTCCCAGGGCAGCGGCTCGCCGGCGTCGACCGCGTACACGTGCCGTTTCGGCGCGACCGCCGGGACCTGCTGCGGGCTGAACATCTCCACGGCCCGCCAGTAGCGGACGATGTCCGTCCGGCGCTGCCGCTCCTGACGCGTCCCCATGGGCCGCCTCCCCCTTCGCTCCCGTCTCCCCGCTGATCACCGTAGCGGCAGGCGGTGTCACTGTCCGCCGATCGGGCGGGACATGCGCCGATGCGCCGTCGTGCGCCACCCGGGCCGATCACCTGGGACCGGTCAGCCGCAACCGGGGTACCGGCCGGCTCGTCTCGGTAGTTGACCGATACAGCTGACACGGGGAGTTCGACGATGATTCGGGGCAGGACCGCGATGGCCGGAGGATTGCTCGCGGCGTTGCTGGCGGCGTCCACGGGGTGCGGTGGTTCGGCAGAGCCGGCGGCACCGGAGGTCGACGCGAAGCAGTGGGCGAAGGTGCGGCCCGTCGTGCACGAGGCGCTGCTGGCCGAGGCACGGGAGGAGGGCGAGGAGGGGCGCTGGATCTGCGAGCAGCGTCCGCTGGAGATCGAGAAGAGGGACGGCGGGGAGCTGCGGGTGAGCCTGCTCTCTTACTGCCAGCAGTACCTGAGGAAGGGTGACGGCCTGGTCGAGCAGACGGGTTGGATGGCGCCGGCGAAGGTCCGGGTGGCGGCGGACGGGGACGGGTACCGGGTGCGCGGAGTGTGGCACGCCGGGCTCGGCTCGGACTACACCGGCTGGCTGGACCAGGAGTTCTCCGCCGGTGCCCGGGCCGAGGTGCACCGGCGCGCCGGCAGCGGCTGGCCGGACCTGGCCGGCCAGGCGCGCAAGGAGTTCGGACTCCCGGCCGACGCGGAGGTGGCCGAGAACTGAGCGGGTCGCCTCGACTCCTCGCGCTCGGCGGGGAGTTCGGGATCGGAGTGGTGGCGGGCGGGTCGTCGGAAGGCGGCCCGCCTCATTTGGTACGGACCTATTGACTCACTGGTCTAGTCCTCTTAATCTCCCCTCAACTCAACGGACAGACCGGGCGGTGGCCGCCGCCCGGTCTGTCCGTTGAGTTG
>NZ_VJYK02000563.1 GCF_007097205.2 Streptomyces alkaliterrae | reverse complement strand
TCCCCGACAAACGTCGCGCTCCGCGCACTCTCCGCGCCGTCCAACGCCCGCTGCCTCCACACCTCGTCGGGAGACCCGGCCGCCGCCGCATACGTCTCCCCGAACGCCACGTCCGCGACAGGATCCGCCAACGCCGCCAACCGCAGAGCGCGCAGCTCCCGCCACTCGTCAGCCCGCACCCGCCGAATCACATAGTCCATCACCCAACCCTCCCCAACGCTGCGGACCACCGGCAACCCGATTACCCTCACATCCACCCGCGCGCGGCCGGCAGCGGGGGACGGCAGCGGGAGGAGCCGACGGTGGAGGCCATCACGCGAGTGCCAGCGGCCGCCCGCAGCCGCCTCCGTTCCCGCTTCGGCAGCGCCGCCGACGCCTGGTGCGACAGCGTCCCCGCTCTGGTGGAGCAACTCAGCGGACGTTGGGGGCTGACACCGGTCGAAGCCGCCGGCGGCGGCACCTCACGCGTGTTCCGCTGCCTTCCGCGCGGCAGCGACGAGAGCAGAGGCGAGGCATGGCTGAAACTCACGCCAGACCGGGAAGTCGCCCGCCAGGAGGCCTTGGCCCTCACCGCCTGGTCCGACACCTCAGCGGTCGTCGGACTGCTCGCCACCGAGCTCAGCCGAGGCGCACTGCTTCTCCGTCCGGTGAGACCCGGCGTCCCGGCCACCTACGGCCACTGGAACGAACCCGAGGTCTCACGTCTACTGGCCGCCCTGCGTGCTTCCTCACCACCCGACAGCCCAGCACCCCAGGTACCCGAACTCACCGAGCGTGTCTCATTCGTCTTCGACTTGGCAGCACGGCGGCTGGGGACCGCTCCCGTGCCGGGCCCGATCACCTCAGCGCTACTCGACCAGGCCCGCAGGGCGGCACTCCGCCTCGCCAGCACCGGGCCTCGTGTGCTCGTCCATGGAGACCTTCATCCGGGGAACGTCCTCACCGGGCCGGCGAACGGTCGGCTCGTGGCGATCGACCCACGACCATCGATCGGCGATCCCGACTTCGACGTGATCGACTGGGCGCTTGAAGGTCGCACCTGCGAGGCAGAACTCCGCGCTCGAATCGCCAGTTTCGCCGCGCTCGTTCCGGGGCTCGACGCGGACCGTGTAGCCGCCTGGTGTCGTGCCCTGGCGCCTCTTGTCGCCCTGCCGCTGCTACGAACCCAGCCGGAACACGACCACACCCGGTTCCTCGTCGAACTCGCCACGGGCTGAAGCGGCGTCACGAACCAGCCCCTAAAACGCGTTGAGGCCCTGCCGGATAAACCGGCAGGGCCTCAACTCAATATTTGTTCGGCGGCGTCCTACTCTCCCACACGCTCCCGCATGCAGTACCATCGGCGCTGACAGGCTTAGCTTCCGGGTTCGGAATGTAACCGGGCGTTACCCCATCGCTATGACCACCGAAACACTATGAAACAAACAACCCAGCAAACCCACCACACACAAACATGCACGGTTCGGGTTCCGGCAGCTGTTGCCTCAGAACCAACACAGTGGACGCGAGCACATATGGTCAAGCCCTCGGCCTATTAGTACCGGTCAACTCCAACCCTCACAGGTCTTCCATCTCCGGCCTATCAACCCAGTCGTCTACTGGGAGC